>NC_014217.1:2859013-3176682 GCF_000092925.1 Ancylobacter novellus DSM 506
CTCTCCCATCCACCCGGCCCCACAGAAGAACACGGTTACGGTTTCCCGCAATGGCACGTCTGGTGATGAAGTTCGGCGGCACATCGGTCGCCAACATCGAGCGCATTCGCAATGTCGCACGCCATGTGAAACGGGAGATCGAGGCCGGCCACGAGGTCGCCGTCGTGGTCTCGGCCATGTCGGGCAAGACCAACGAGTTGGTCGCCTGGTGCCGCGAAACGGCGGTGCTGCACGACGCCCGCGAATATGACGCCATCGTCGCCTCCGGCGAGCAGGTGACGTCGGGGCTCCTCGCCATCGCGCTGCAGGACATGGGCATCCCCGCCCGCTCCTGGCAGGGCTGGCAGCTGCCGATCTCCACCGACGACGCGCACGGCTCGGCCCGCATCCTCTCGGTCAACGGCGACCAGATCGTCGAGCGCTTCGCCGAGGGCGAGGTGGCGGTGATCGCCGGCTTCCAGGGCATGCATGTCCCGAGCGGGCGTATCACCACGCTCGGCCGCGGCGGCTCGGACACCAGCGCGGTGGCGGTCGCCGCCGGCATCAAGGCCGACCGCTGCGACATCTACACCGACGTCGACGGCGTCTACACCACCGACCCGCGCATCGTGCCGAAGGCGCGCCGGCTGGAGAAGATCGCCTTCGAGGAGATGCTGGAGATGGCCTCGCTCGGGGCCAAGGTGCTGCAGGTGCGCTCGGTCGAGCTCGCCATGGTGCATAATGTGCGCACCTTCGTACGCTCCAGCTTCACCGATCCGGACGCCCCGGAGCTCAAGACCGCCGGCGACCCGCCGGGCACCCTGATTTGCGACGAGGAGGAAATCGTGGAGAGTGAAGTCGTCACCGGCATCGCCTTCGCCCGGGACGAAGCCCAGATCAGCATCCGTCACGTCCCGGACAAGCCGGGCATCGCGGCGGGCGTGTTCGTGCCGCTGGCCGATGCGCACATCAACGTCGACATGATCGTGCAGAACATCTCGGCCGAGGGCTTCACCGACATCACCTTCACCGTCCCGACCGCCGATTTCGAGCGCGCCAAGGCCGCGCTCGCCGGCGCGCGCGAGGAGATCGGCTTCCAGGCCGTCGAGGGCGCCACCGACGTGGTGAAGATCTCGATCATCGGCATCGGCATGCGCTCGCACGCCGGCGTCGCGGCCCGCGCCTTCAAGGCCCTGTCGGAGCGCGGCATCAACATCCGCGCCATCTCGACGTCCGAGATCAAGATCTCGGTGCTGATCGACGCGGCCTATACCGAACTTGCCGTGCGAACGCTGCATTCGGTATACGGGCTCGACGCCTGAACTCAGGCAAGGGCGCGATGCGAGTCGCGCCCTGACATCGACGCTCCGGGAACGCGGCTCCCGGAAACCGAGGACGGCCAATGCGTGGCGCGCTCGGCGGCCCGCGCGTGCTTCTGAGGCGACTCCGCGAGGTCATGGCGGAGCCGGTCAGCGCGCAGGACCGCCTGGACAAGATCGTGGTTCTCATCGCGGCCAACATGGTGGCCGAGGTGTGCTCGGTCTATGTGCTGCGCGTCGACGGCACCCTCGAGCTCTACGCCACCGAAGGCCTCAACCCCACCGCCGTCCACTTGACGGTGATGCGCATCGACGAAGGCCTCGTCGGCACCGTCGCCCGCGAGGCCGAGCCGATCAGCCTGTCCAACGCGCAGGCGCACCCGGCCTACTCCTACCGGCCGGAGACGGGCGAGGAGATCTACCACTCCTTCCTCGGCGTGCCGATCCTGCGCGCCGGCAACACGCTCGGCGTGCTGGTGGTGCAGAACCGCGCCCACCGCTCCTACACCGAGGAGGAGATCGAGGCGCTGCAGACCACCGCCATGGTGCTGGCGGAGATCATCGCCTCGGGCGAACTCACCGCCATGGCGCTGCCCGGCGCCGAGCCGGCCGCCCGCCGGCCGCTGCACCTCAAGGGCCTCGCTCTCTCCGAAGGCATCGGCCTCGGCCATGTCGTGCTGCACGAGCCGCGCATCGAGGTCACCAAGGTCATCGCCGACGACCTGCCCGGCGAATTGAAGCGCCTCGACGAGGCGGTCGAGACGCTGCGCGCCTCCATCGACATCATGCTGGAGGACGAAGGGGTCGCGCGCGTCGGCGAGCATCGCGACATCCTCGAAGCCTACCGCATGTTCGCCCACGACCGCGGCTGGATCGGCCGCATGCGCGAGGCGGTGATGACCGGCCTCACCGCCGAGGGCGCGGTCGAGCGCGTGCAGTCGGACACCCGCGCCCGCATGCTGCGCATGACCGACCCTTATCTGCGCGAGCGCATGCACGACCTCGACGATCTGGCGAACCGCCTGCTGCGCCAGCTCACCGGCCGCGCCGGCGGCCCGGAGAAGGGCGGCCTGCCCGACAACGCCATCATCGTCGCCCGCAACATGAGCCCGGCGGCGCTGCTCGACTATGACCGCTCGCGCATCCGCGGCCTGGTGCTGGAGGAAGGCGCGGCGACGAGCCACCTCACCATCGTCGCCCGCGCGCTCGGCATCGCCGCGGTCGGCCATGTCGAGAACATCGTCGGCCAATGCGATGCGGGCGACGCGATCATCGTCGACGGCGTCTCGGGCGAGGTGCATGTGCGCCCGCCGGCCGACGTCGAGGCCGCCTATGTCGAGAAGGTGCGCTTCCGGGCGAAGCGGCTGGAGCGCTACGCCGCTTTGCGCGACGTGCCGACCGTCACCAAGGACGGCACCGAGATCGAGCTGCACCTGAACGCCGGCCTGCTGGTCGACCTGCCGCACATCGCCGAGACCGGCGCGACCGGCATCGGCCTGTTCCGCACCGAATTGCAGTTCATGATCGCCTCGGCCTTCCCGCGCACCAACGAGCAGCTCAAGCTCTACCGCTCGGTGCTCGACGCGGCGGGCGAGCGGCCGGTGGTGTTCCGCACCCTCGACATCGGCGGCGACAAGGTGCTGCCCTATATGCGCGCCATCGAGGAGGAGAACCCGGCCCTCGGCTGGCGCGCCATCCGCCTCGGCCTCGACCGGCCGGGCCTCCTGCGCAGCCAGGTGCGCGCGCTGCTGCGCGCCGCCACGGGTCGCGAATTGCGCCTCATCTTCCCAATGGTCTCTGCGGTGGAGGAGTTCGACCGCGCCCGCCACATCGTCGAGCGCGAGCTCACCCATCTGCGCCGCCACGGCCACGGCCTGCCCGAGCGGGTGCTGATCGGCGTCATGCTGGAAGTGCCGGCGCTGCTGTTCCAGCTCGACCAGCTCTTCCCCCGCATCGACTTCGCCTCGGTCGGCTCGAATGACCTGGTGCAGTTCCTCTACGCCGCCGATCGCGGCAATCCGCGCGTCGCCGACCGCTTCGACGCGCTCGGCCCCTCGGCGCTCAGGGCACTGAAGCTGATCGCCGACAAGGCGGCCGAATACGGCAAGCCGGTCACGCTCTGCGGCGAACTCGCCTCGAAGCCGCTGGAGGCGCTGGCGCTTGCCGCCATCGGCTATCGCAAGCTCTCGCTCTCCCCGGCCTCCTACGGCCCGGTGAAGGCGATGCTGCTGGAACTCGACCTCGCTGCCGCCGCCGCCATGGTCGCCCCGCTGCTCGGCCCCGGCGCCGACGCCTCCTCGCTGCGTCCGCAGCTCAAGGCCTTCGCCGAGAAGGCAGGTCTTCCGCTGTGAAACCTGCCGCTGTGAGCGCCCTCCCGTGACGGCCCTTCCCGACGCCCGCCTCGACCAGCTGCTCGCGCGCCACGCGGAGATCGAGCACGCCTTGTCGGCCAATCCCGACGCGGAGACCTATGTCCGCCTGTCGCGCGAATTCGCCGAGCTGTCGCCGCTGACCGACAGCGTGAAGGCGCTGCGCAGCGCCGAGCGCCAGCTCACCGACGCCCGCACCCTCGCGGCGGAAGCGGCGGGCGACAAGGAGATGGCGGCGCTGGCCGAGGAGGAGGTCGCCTCGCTCGAGGAGCAGGTGGAGACGCTCACCCACGCCGTGCGCCTCGCCTTGCTGCCCAAGGACGCCATGGACGAGCGCGGCGTCATCCTCGAAGTGCGTGCCGGCACCGGCGGCGACGAGGCGGCGCTGTTCGCCGGCGACCTGTTCCGCATGTATGAGCGCTTCGCCGGGCTGAACGGCTGGTCGGTCGAGGTCCTCTCGCTCACCGAGGGCACCGCCGGCGGCTTCAAGGAGATCGTCGCCGCCCTCCACGGCTCGGGGGCCTATGCGAAGCTGAAGTTCGAATCCGGCGTGCACCGCGTGCAGCGGGTGCCGGAGACGGAGGGGTCCGGGCGCATCCACACCTCCGCCGCCACGGTGGCGGTGCTGCCGGAGGTCGAGGACGTCGACATCGCCATCAACGAATCCGACCTGCGCATCGACGTGTTCCGGGCGTCGGGCGCCGGCGGACAGCACGTCAACAAGACCGAGAGCGCGGTGCGCATCACGCATCTGCCCACCGGCACCGTCGTCGCGGTGCAGGACGAGCGCTCGCAGCACAAGAACAAGGCCCGCGCCATGGGCATGCTGCGCGCGCGCATCTACGAGGCCGAGCGCGAGAAGCGCGACAGCGCCCGCGCCAGCGAGCGCAAGGTGCAAGTCGGCTCCGGCGATCGTTCCGAGCGCATCCGCACCTACAACTTCCCGCAAGGCCGCGTCACCGACCACCGCATCGGCCTGACCCTGCACAAGCTGCCGGAGATCCTCTCCGGCGAGGGCCTCGGCGAGCTCGTCGACGCGCTCACCACCGAATATCAGGCGGCGCTGCTGGCCGAGGCGGAGAACGCCGGCTGGGGCGAGCGGTGACCACGCGCGCCGGGCTGCTGCGCGAGATCGCCGCGGCCTTCGCCGCCGCCGGGCTGGAGACGCCGGAACGCGAGGCGCGCGCGCTGCTCAAGGGCGGCCTCGGCCTCGCCGACATCGATCTCGTCGCCCGCGCCGATCTGCCGGTTGCGGAAGAAGATGCCGCCCGCCTGCGGGCCTTGGCCGCCCGCCGGGCCGATGGCGAGCCGCTGGCCCGCCTCGTCGGCCGGCGCGAGTTCTGGAGCCTCGATTTCTCCCTCGCCCCGGAGACGCTGGTGCCACGCCCGGAGACCGAGACGCTGGTCGAGGCCGCGCTCGCTCTGTTCCCCGACCGTGCGGCAAAGCTGCGCATCCTCGATCTCGGCACCGGCACCGGCGCCATCCTCGCCGCCCTGCTCAGCGAATACCCGAACGCCGTCGGCCTCGGCATCGACCTGTCGGAAGGCGCGGCGCGGCAGGCGCGCGACAATCTCGCCCGGCTGGGCCTCGCCGGACGTTCGGCGGTGATCGTCGGGCGTTGGGCGGAGGCGATCCACAGCCGTTTCGACCTCGTGGCCTCCAATCCGCCTTATATTCCCGCGAGGGATATCGCCGCGCTCGACAAGGAGGTGCGTGAGCACGACCCGCGTCTTGCGCTCGACGGTGGGGCGGACGGGCTCGACGCCTACCGCGTCCTCGCCGCCGCGCTTCCCGGCCTGCTCGTGCCGGGCGGCCGAGCGGTGCTGGAACTGGGCATCGGCCAGGAGGAGGACGTTGCCGCTCTTCTCGCCGCCGCTGGCCTTTCCGCCGACGGACCGGCGCGGCGCGACCTTTCCGGGATCGCACGCGCCATCGTGACCCGACCCGCCTGACAATACCGGTGATGCGGCAAAAAAGGGCTTGGAACGACGTAACGAAGCGATTAGTGTCCCTTGCAGGAATCGTCCTGAGACATCACTTATCCTGCAATGGGTTTGGAAGCCGGTCGCTCTTCGTCGAGTGATCGGGCTCATCGCGGCGGTGACATTCGGGTCCTTGCGGAAGGCCTGAATGAGCGCGATGTCTCGTAGGGGCGAACGCTCCACGAGTTTATCGGTGTAGCTTCGGTTGCACGATGAAGCATGGGGTCGGCTGTAGCGCAGCGTGGCGCTCGCCGGATCCGGGCCGGAAGATGCGGCCTGGGTGGATCGCGGCCGGCAGGTCCGGCGGCGGAGCATCTTCGAGAGATGCGCTCCCATGGAAGAAGTCCGACGGTCGGTGTCGACCTGCGGCATGTCCGGAGCCTCACGGCTTCCGGCTATGGCAGGTTTTCTCCGGCTTGAGGCGAGATTTCCCGGCACGCCGTTGCCGCTGGTCGAGGCCAGCGGCGCGGGACGGGGAAGATCAAGGTGATTGACCCGCCATGCCCGCCCGAAAGGGGTTCGCCCGACCGGCGGCACAGGCCTCAGAGACCAGCTCGATGCGAAATAGTAACCAGCAGAAGCGTATGCGCGGCCGCAACAACAACAACCGGCGCAGCCAGAATCCGCTTACGCGTGTCTATGAGTCGAACGGCCCCGATGTGAAGGTGCGCGGCACCGCGCAGCACATCGTGGAGAAGTACCAGCAGCTCGCCCGCGACGCGCAGGCGTCGGGCGATCCGGTGGCGGCGGAGAACTATCTCCAGCACGCCGAGCACTATTACCGCATCATCGCCGCCGCCCAGGCGCAGTTCGGCGTGCAGGGCCAGCCCTTCCAGCGTTCCGACGAGGACGATTTCGAGGAGGAGGGCGAGGAGGCCGGCGCTGAGGGCCAGCCGGCCTTCCAGGCCCGCGAGCCGCAGCAGCAGGGCTATCGCGATCGCGACGGCGGCCGTGACGGCAATTACCGCGACAACAGCCAGCGCGACCGTGACGGCAACCAGCGCGGCGACCGCGACGGCAGCCAGCGCGAGTTCTACCGCGACCGGGATGGGCGCCGCGACAACCGCGAGCGCGGCCAGGATCGCGACAATCGCGACCGTGACAACCGGCAGGACCGTGACAACCGCGAGCGCGGCGAGCATCGCGAAGGCGGTCGCTGGCAGCGCGACAACCGCCCCTATCGCGAGAACCGCGAGCCGCGTGAGCCGCGCGAGGGTGGCGAGCAGCCCTACCGCGATCCCGGCCAGCAGCCGCAGCCGCGCCTCGGGCCGGATGTGGAGGCCGAGATCGGCCTTCCCGCCTTCATCACCCAGAGCAGCGCCGCCGCGCCGGTGAGCACCGCCCCTGAGCCCAAGGTCGAGGCCAAGCCTGAGCCGAAGGCCGAGGCCCCCAAGGCCGAAGCACCGAAGGCCGAAGCGGCCGCCAGCGAGGCTCCGGCCAAGCCGGAAGGCACCGGCCGTGGGCGCAAGTCCGCAGCCGCCGCCGCGGCTCCGGCGCCGGTCGCGGCAGCCACCGAAGACGGCGAGGCCCCCGCCCCGCGCACCCGTCGCCGCCGCTACCGCCGCGCCGAGGGCGAGGCCGAGGGCGCCGAGCCCGCGCCGGCCGAAGCCGGCGAGTGAGCCGTCTCTGAACTGAAATGCAAAAGGCCCGGCTCAGCCGGGCCTTTTTGTTTGGGGGAAGCCGTCGAGGAAATTTCTCATCCAGTGCATCGTCATCCTGAGGTGCGAGCGGAGCGAGCCTCGAAGGATGGTCTCGGGCGCCTGGGTGAGCATCCTTCGAGGCCCGGCCGATGGCCGGGCACCTCAGGATGACGTTCGTCAAGTAACAGGAAGCGACGCCCTCACAGCGTGATGCGCACCGCGTCGCCCTCGGCGATCAGGCCGCCGCGCTCGATCTCGGCGAAGATGCCGCAATCGGTGTGGCCGAAGCTGCGCATCAGCGTGCCGGGCACGTCGAGGTCGCGCTTGGCGGTCATCGGATCCACATTGGTGGCGGCGCAGCGGAAGATGCGCTGCGTCACCTTGAGCCGCACCTGGTTGCCGATCTCGATGGTGTGGCCGACAAGGTCGAACTCCTCCCACGGCTCCATGCCGTCGAGGTAGAGATTGCCGCGGAAGCGCAGCGGGTCGACCGGCTGGCCGATGATCTCGCCCAAGGCCCGGCAGCTCGCCAGGTTGATCAGCGAGACGAAGCCTTCCGTCGTGTCGACGAAGCGGAAGCCGTCGGGCGCCGCCAGCACGCGCGGCGCGCCGCGCAATTCGTAGCGCGAATAGCGCTGGAAGAACTCCTCGATCGCCGCCCGTCCTTCCGGCGAGTCGAGCCGGCCGCGCACCGCCTCCTTGCCGTCGAGGTCGATGACGAGCTCGCTGGTCGCGTCCTCATAGCGCGCCTTCAGCGCGGCGAGGCGCTCATTGCGCATCAGCATGAGGAACTTGATCTTCGGCTGGAACGCCGGAACCTCTGGAATGAAGCCCGAGGGGCCGTTCTCGATGGCGTAGAGCCGGTCGCCGGGGAAGTAGCGCCCCGCTTCCAGCTCGACGACCTCGAGGCGCTCCGGCGTCAGCCCCTTCACCGGATAGCGGTAGAGCGAGGCGATGCTGGCGAAGTCCACCGGCGAGGGCGCGGCTTCCGGCGACGCCTCGGTGGCGGTGAAAAGATCGGTGTCGTCGGTCGATTCGCTCATGGAGGATCACCATATAGGCTTGTGCCCGCCCCGTCAGCCGCGGGCGAGGCCTTGGCAACCGGCAGGGATGCGCCGGAGAGGCATGCGTCGTGCGGCCTGTGTTTTGCCTGTCGTATTTTCCGCTTTTCCTCAGCGTGCGAATCCGTCTCAATCATCAGCGGATTTCCTCGCTGGAAACTCTAAGGAGGGGGTCATGCCGCGGCTCTTCACCGCCCTCGAAATTCCTGCCGACGTCGCCGACCAGCTTTCCATGCTGCGGGGCGGCCTTCCCGGTGCCCGCTGGATCAGCCCGGAATTCTACCACGTCACGCTGCGCTTCATCGGCGACGTCGACCATGTGGTGGCGCGCGACGCCGCCGCCGCGCTCGACGAGATCGACCGCTTCGGCTTCGACCTCACGCTCTCGGGCGTCGACCAGTTCGGCAACCACAAGCCGCACTCGATCTTCGTCGGGGTGAAGGCGAACGAGGCACTGAACGACCTGCAGGCCGAGCATGAACGGGCGATGAAGCGCATCGGCCTGCCGCCTGAGGGGCGCAACTTCCGCCCGCACGTCACCCTCGCCCGGCTGCGCGATGCTTCGCCGCGGCAGGTGGCGGAATATCTCGCGCTACGCGGCTATTTCCGCAGCCCGACCTTCGAGGTGTCGCGCTTCGTGCTCTATTCCTCGCGCGATTCCGTCGGCGGCGGCCCCTACCGGGTCGAGGCCGCCTACCCGCTGATGTGAAAGCGGCGGGAAATATTGCGAAAAGCCACGGCCGGGACCATCTGAAGCGGGACAAGGAGAGCTGGATGGCCCGCCGTTTCGACCGCACCTTCGATCCCGAGGATATCGAGAACCTCGCTGGCAGCGAGGACGAGCCGCGCGTGCGCGCCGGATTCTGGAGCAAGCTTGCCGGCGGCGCCTCGCGCATTCCCTTCGCCGAGGACGCCGCGGCCGCCTATTACTGCGCGCTCGACGCCCGCACGCCGACCCGCGTGCGGGCGCTGCTGTTCGGCGCGCTCGCCTATTTCCTGCTGCCGACCGACACGGTGCCGGACATCCTGCCGGCGCTCGGCTTCACCGACGACGCGGCGGTGATCGCCACCGCGCTCAACCTTCTCGCCAGTCATATCGGCCCCTCGCACCGTGCTGCCGCGAGGGCGGCACTCGAGCGGCTGCGCAGGGCTTGAAATCACAGGTATGTTTTTGCCAAATGACGGCGGAAAGCGCTTTTTGCGCCTTCAATTCGCCGCCGGCCTGCGGCCATTTGATCGCCAACCCTGCCGCTTTGTACCGCTGAGGGTTCACAGCGGCGAATCGGCCGGATATCCCTTTGGCGGCCCGCACGCAGAATCACGCGGGCGGCATCGCGGCAGATGACACGGAGGACAGAGACCATGGCACGACGGATCGTGCACGCGGCACTCGCCGGCTTGGCACTGGCTTTCATCGGCGCGAGCGGCGCCGGCGCCCAGGGCGCGCCGAAGCTGGTCGGCCAGTTCGGCGACTGGGGCGTCTATGTCGATACCAGCGGCAGCGGCAAGATCTGCTACGCCCTGTCCCAGCCCAAGTCCCGCGCGCCCGCCGGTCTCAACCGCGATCCCGCCTATTTCTTCATCTCGACCCGCACCGCCGAGAACGTGAAGGGCGAGGTCAGCGTCGTCATGGGCTTCCCGCTCAAGGAAGGCACCGACGCCACGCTCACCATCGGCCCGACCAGCTTCGACCTCTACACCCGCGGCACCGGCGCCTGGGTGCGCAACGTCGCCGAGGAGACCCGCCTCGTCGACGCCATGCGCAAGGGCCGCGACCTCACGGTGAAGGGCACCTCCGGGCGCGGCAACGTCACCACCGACACCTATTCGCTGAGCGGCATCTCCGCGGCCATCGACCGCGCCGCGCAGGAATGCCGTTGAGAAGGCACTGACGCCTCGTCCGTCCATCCACTAGACTGGCGGCCGGCAGCCCCCGGCCGCCGCGCCCGTCGTCCGCCCGAGGTCACCACCCGAGGAACGCCATGCCGGTCGAACTGCGGCTCATCCCCTGCCTCGCCGACAATTACGCGGTATTGCTGCGCGATCCCGTCACCGAGGCGACCGCCGTCATCGACGCGCCGGAGGTGGCGCCGATCCTCGCCGCGCTGGAGCGCGAGGACTGGACGCTCACCCACATCCTCGTCACCCATCACCACACCGACCACATCGCCGGCGTGCTGGCGCTGAAGGAGCGTTTCGGCGCAACGGTGATCGGCCCCAAGGCCGAGCGCGACACCATTCCCGGCCTCGATTTCGCGGTGGTGGACGGCGATCCCGTGGCGGTCGGCGGCCTCGTCGGCCGGGTGATGGAGACGCCCGGCCACACCAAGGGGCACATCGTCTTCCTGTTCGAGGACGAGCGCCTGCTGTTCTCGGGCGACACGCTGTTCGTGCTCGGCTGCGGCCGGCCCTTCGAATGCGATCCGCCGGTGCTGTGGGAATCGCTGGTGCGCCTGCGCGGCCTGCCCGACGACATCTCGGTCTATTGCGGCCACGAATACACCGTCTCGAACGGGCGCTTCGCCGTCAGCGTCGACCCGGACAATGCGGCGCTGGCCGCGCGCCTGAAGGAAGCCGAGGCGCAGCGCGCTGCCGGCGAGCCGACGCTGCCGACCACCATCGGCGCGGAGAAGGTGACCAACCCGTTCCTGCGCGCCGACGACCCCGAGCTCGCCGCCCGCATCGGCCTGGCCGGCGCCGAGCCGGGCGCCGTCTTCACCGAGCTGCGCAGCCTCAAGAACAGTTTTCGCGGCTGAGGGCGCCCATGACCGCTCTCACCGCGCAGGACGTCATCGCCCAGCTCGGATTGCAGCCGCACCCGGAAGGCGGGCACTTCCGCGAGACCTTCCGCGACGAGCGGCGCACGCCCGATGGCCGCTCGGTCTCGACCGCCATCTATTTCCTGCTGGCCGCGGGCGAAGCCTCGCACTGGCACCGCGTCGACGCGACGGAGATCTGGCACTGGCACGCCGGCGCGCCGCTGGAACTGCGCATCGCGCTCAACGATGCCGGGCCGATCGAGACCCGCATCCTCAGCCCAGACATCGTCCGTGGCGAGGAACCGCAATGCGTCGTCCCGCACGGCGCCTGGCAGGCGGCGCGCAGCCTCGGCGACTGGACGCTGGTCGGCTGCACCGTGGCGCCGGGCTTCGAGTTTGCCGGCTTCGAGCTTGCCGCCCCCGGCTGGTCGCCGGGCTGAGCCCGATCTTCTTTTCTTCCCTCATCCCCGGGCTTGACCCGGGGACCCAGGAGACCGGGCGCACCAAGTCACTGGGTGGCAGGAACTCGGGCTTGCCCGAGTTCCTCACTCTGGAGACCGAAGTCGGCAAATGCCGACTTCGGGTCAAGCCCGGCCATGAGGGAAGAACAGTAGCTCCGCGAAGAAGATCAGGGACGGGTTCTCACCGCCGGGCGAGCAGTGTCGCCACCGCCGCACCGCCGACGATGAGCGCGCAGGCGATGGCGAGCGCACCGCTCGGCGCCGCGAAGCCGGCGACGACCAGCAGAAGCGTGGAGAGCACCGGCGCGGCGTAGGACAGCACGCCGAGCAGGCGCACGTCGCCGCGCTTCATGCCGATGTCCCAGGTGTAGAAGGCGATGCCCACCGGGCCGATGCCGAGCGCGACGACCGCCAGCCACTCGCTCCCAACCGGCCATACCGACGGCTCGAACAGGATATGGCACAGCGCCGAAAGCGCCGCCGTGGCGAGGCAGAAGCCCGCGACCACCTCGGTCGGCACCCGGGCAAAGCGGCGCGACGCCACCGAGTAGACCGACCAGATCACCGCGCAGGCCGCCGCCGCCAGATAGCCGGGCACATATTCCGGCGCGAAGCCGAAGCCGCCGGCCCGCGCGCCCAGCAGCACCACCGTGCCGGCCAGCCCCATCAGCGCGCCCGCCACATGCGCCGGCCGCAGCCGCTCGCCCGGCAGGAAGGCGGAGAACAGCACGATGAGCAGCGGCCAGAGATAGGCGACCAGCCCCGCCTCGGCGGGTGGGGCGAGCTTGAGCGCCGAAAAATAGAAGAAGTGGTAGCCGAACAGCCCGCCTATGCCGTGCACCCACACCGGCCAGGGCTGGCGCAGCACCGACAGCCCCACCCCGCGCGCCAGTCCGGCGGCGATTCCGACCGCTCCGCCGATGGTGAAGGTAAGCGCGGTGAGCAGGAAGGGCGGCACCGCGCCGGTCGAGGAGGTGGCAAGCGCCAGCGTCGACCAGAGCAATATGGCGGTGAAGCCGATGAGGGTGGCGGAGGAGCGGGACATGGGGGCGGGGAACCTGCGGGTCGGGCGCCCCTTATGGCCGCTGCGCGCCCTTCCGCCAAGCGTCCGGCTACCCAGCACGGCGATGGACGTGAATACCGTCCGGCCTTACGCTCCGGCACGCCGGTTCCGGCTCATGCAGGGAGAACTCCGATGACGCGCACGACCTCGATCCCCGCCTCGTTCCTCGCCTCGCTTCTCGCCCTCGCCTTCCTGTCCACCCCCCTATCCGCGCAGGCCACCATCGGCATCGACGAGGCGCTGACGATCGCACGCGCGCAGGGCATGACCGTCGTGGCCAAGCTCGAGCACGAGCACGAGAAGGGCGTGTCGAAATGGGAGGCCGAGGGCCTCGGTGCGGACGGCAAGAAGATGGAGATCGAGATCGACGCCGTGAGCGGCAAGATCCTCAAGAAGGACGTGAAGTGAGGCGGGAAGCGGCGTGAGGCCGGAAGGCCTCGCGCCTAGCCTCATCCGGCCTCACGCCATGTACTGCCCGCCATTGGCGGTGAGCGTCGAGCCGGTGATGAAGCCGGCCTCGTCGGCGGCAAGGAACACCACGCAGCGCGCGATCTCCTCCGGCTCGCCGAGGCGGCCGGCGGGGATGTGCGGCAGCACGCGCTTCTCCAGCACGTCCTGCGGCATGGCGCGCACCATCTCCGTGCCGATATAGCCCGGGCAGATCGCGTTCACCGTGATGCCCTTGGCCGCGTTCTCCTGCGCCAGCGCCTTGGTGAAGCCGATCTCGCCGGCCTTGGCGGCGGAATAGTTGGTCTGGCCCATCTGGCCCTTCTGGCCGTTGATCGACGAGATGGTGACGATGCGCCCGAAATTGCGCTCGCGCATGCCCTCGATCACGTTGCGGCACATGTTGAACACCGAGGTGAGGTTGGTGTTGATCACCGCGTGCCACTGCTCGGGCGCCATCTTGTGCAGCATGCCGTCGCGGGTGATGCCGGCATTGTTCACCAGCACCTCGACCGGGCCGAGCGTGGAGGTCACCTCGCCGATGCCCGCCTTGCAGGCCTCGAAGTCGGAGACGTCCCATTTGAAGGCGGGAATGCCGGTTTCCGCGGTGAAGGCCGCCGCTGCTTCGGCGTTGCCGGCATAGTTTGCCGCGACCTGATATCCAGCGGCTTTCAGCGCCTTGCTGACAGCCGCGCCGATCCCGCGCGTGCCACCGGTGACCAACGCAACACGACTCATGTCACTCACCCCCTCTGGCGTTCCTTCCCGGGAACCTACACGGCTTGTAGTTCGCTTTTTTCCGTGACGGCAAGGCAGCTTGGCCGCCTTGCCGGCTTAAGGTGTCACAGACCTCAGGGGCTGTGTCTGACACGCATCAATCGCGCAGGATGGAGTCTCGCGCGCGGCAGTCTCCCGCGCCTCAGTCGCGTTCCAGGCACATGGCGATGCCCATGCCGCCGCCGATGCACAGCGTGGCGAGCGCCTTCTTGGCGTCGCGCTTCTCCATCTCGTAGAGCAGCGTGGTGAGGATGCGCGCGCCGGAGGCGCCGATCGGGTGGCCCAGCGCAATGGCGCCGCCGTTGACGTTCACCTTGGCCGGATCCCAGCCGAGGTCCTTGTTCACCGCGCAGGCCTGCGCGGCGAAGGCCTCGTTGGCCTCGATCAGGTCGAGGTCGGCGACGGTCCAGCCCGCCTTCTCCAGCGCGCGGCGCGAGGCCGGGATCGGGCCGGAGCCCATGATGGACGGGTCGACGCCCGCCTGCGCCCAGGAGACGATGCGCGCCAGCGGCTTGCGGCCCGCAGCCTTGGCGGCGGTCATCAGCACCACGGCGGCGGCGCCGTCATTGATGCCGGAGGCGTTGCCGGCGGTCACCGTGCCGTCCTTGGAGAAGGCCGGGCGCAGCTTGGTCATGCCGTCGAGCGTGGCGCCGTGGCGGGGATACTCGTCGTCGGCGACGATAATGTCGCCCTTGCGGGTGGAGATGGTGACAGGGACGATCTCGTCCTTGAAGCGGCCGGCCTTCTGCGCCGCCTCGGCCTTGTTCTGCGAGCGGACCGCGAACTCGTCCTGCTGCTCGCGGGTGATCTGCCACTGGCGCGCGACGTTCTCGGCGGTCGTGCCCATGTGGTAGCCGTTGAAGGCGTCCCACAGGCCGTCCTTGATCATGGTGTCGACCATCTGCAGGTCGCCCATCTTGGTGCCGTTGCGCAGATGCGCGCAGTGCGGCGCCTGGCTCATCGATTCCTGGCCGCCCGCGACGACGATATCGCTGTCGCCGTTGAGCAGCGCCTGGTAGCCGAGGGCGACCGCCCGCAGGCCCGAGCCGCAGAGCTGGTTGACGCCCCAGGCCGGGCTTTCCACCGGGATGCCGGCGGCGACGGAGGCCTGCCGCGCCGGGTTCTGCCCCGCGCCGGCGGTGAGGATCTGGCCCATGATCGTCTCGCTGACCGCGCCGGGTTCAACCCCCGCGCGTTCCAGCGCCGCGCCGATCGCGACCTTGCCGAGCTCATGCGCCGGCAGCGAGGAGAGCGCGCCGTTGAACGCGCCGACAGCCGTGCGTGCGGCGCCGACGATGACGATGTCGTCTTTCATGAATGACGTCCTCCGCTACCTTGAGGGTGTGGCGCGGCCCCCGAGCCGATGCCCGCGCCATTGTTGCTTAAGTGTGCAGCCATCGTGGTTGGCTCAAGTGATCCATGTCAATGGCGGGCGGCTTTTCTTGGCCGCCGATTTCCTCGGCGGCGCGCAGGCGCGGAAGCATTCTGCCCGCCATGCTGCACTGCCGTGAAGACGCAATAATTCCTATAGCCGGGCGGCGGGAAACGGCTTAGTGTTTTCGATGGGGAACGATCAAGGCGACCGGATCACAATGGCAAAATCCAACGAACCCGTCACCATCAAGAAGTACGCCAACCGCCGTCTCTACAATACCGGCACGAGCACCTATGTGACGCTCGAAGACCTCGCGCAGATGGTAAAGAACGGCGAGGACTTCGTCGTTTACGACGCGAAGTCCTCCGAGGACATCACGCATTCCGTGCTCACGCAGATCATCTTCGAGCAGGAGGGCAAGGGCCAGAACCTGCTGCCGATCAACTTCCTGCGCCAGATCATCCGTTTCTACGGCGACAGCATGCAGATGCTCGTGCCGCGCTATCTCGACATGTCGATCGAGAACTTCACCAAGGAACAGAACAATCTGCGCGAGCAGTTCTCCAAGACCTTCGGCGTCGGCGGCTTCGGCATGATGGAGGATCAGGTCCGGCGCAACATGGAAATCTTCGACCGCGCCTTCAAGATGTTCCTGCCGAACGGCCGCGCCGATGAGGCGCCGCCCACCGCGCCCGCGGGCAATCCGGACGATTTCGACGAATTGCGCCGCCAGGTGGCGGAAATGCAGAAGCGCCTCGACCGGCTCGGCGAAGGCGGCAAGAAGGAGTGAGGGGCAATCCGCCCATCTCCTTCAAGCACATCCACAATATGAATGCCCTCATGGCCGGGATTGACCCGGCCAACTAGGACCACATCGCGCACCAGCGGGAAGGCTGGATCCCCGGGTCGAGCCCGGGGATGAGGGAAATCTGAAGGTTCAGCCAGCCCCGCCCGACGGGCTGTCCGCCGGCAGGCCGATGAGTTCGCCCTGCAGATAGGTGCAGCCCCACTCGACCAGCTGGCTGCCGGTCTCCTCGTCCAGCACCCATTCCGCCACCGTCTCGATGCCGAGCTGGCCGGCGAGGTCGAGCAGCACGCGCACGAAGCTGCGGTCGTCCTCCGACTGCATCATGGTGGCAATGAAGCTGCCGTCGATCTTCAGCATGTCGACATGCAGGCTGCGCAGGTTGCGGAACGAAGTGTAGCCGACGCCGAAATCGTCCATCGCCACCTTGCAGCCATGGCCGCGCAGCCAGGCGATGCGCGCGCGCATCGCCTCCATGTCGGGGATGGTCGTGCTCTCGGTGATCTCGACGATCAGCCGGCTGCTGAGCCCGGCGCGCGCGCCCTCCTCCACCAGCCCGAGCCAGGCGGCGTCGTTGATCGAGCCAGGCGAGACGTTGACCGAGAGCCGGGCGGCGGGGTCGGCGCGCAGCGCAGCCAGCGCCAGCTCCATGGCGCGGCCGTCGACCAGCCGCGTCAGGCCGAAGCGGTCGGCGGTGGGGATGATCGTCGCGCCGTCATGCATCCGCCCGTCCCGTCCGGTGATGCGGGCGAGGCATTCATGGAAGGCGATGGCGCGCGTCTGCCCGCAGGCGATGGGCTGGAAGGCGAGCGACACCCGGTCCTCGTCCAGCGCGTCGACGATCTCGTCGGCGAAGCGCACATTGGCGTGCCGCTCGGCCGCGCGGTCGAGCGCCGGCGAATACATCTCCAGCGTGCCGCGCGCCGACCGCCGCGCGCGGTGCAGCGTATCCTGCGCATGGGCGAAGATCTCGGAGACCGTGCGCCCCTGGCGCGGGGCGATCAGGCCGCCGGCCGAGACCGTGGCCGCCACCGCACCGGCGCTGGTGCGCGGCGGCGTCGCGTTGACCGTGGCGAGGAAGCGGCGGGCGGCAGGGGCGAAGCCCTCGCCCGGCTGCGCGCGCAGCAGCAGCCCGAACTTGCTCCCCGAGAAGCGGGCGAGTTCCTCGCCCTCGGCGAGCTGGGCGCGCAGGCGCAGCCAGATGACGTCGATCACCTCGTCGGCGACGAGGAAGCCATAGGCATCGTTGAGGTCGCCGAGATGGTCGACGCCGACCAGCACGAAGCCGAACTCGCTGTCCTCGCGATAGGCCAGCGACAGCCGCTCCTCGATCAGGCCGGCGAGCCGCTGGCGGTCGGTCTTGGGTTCGGCACCGCGGCTGAGGCCGATGCGCACCGGGCGCCCGACCGCCAGGCGGCGCAGGAAGCCGTCGACCCGCACCAGCCCACCCTCGGCGTCGAAATGGCACACGCCGCGGTCCTCGACCCACAGGCGGCGCTGGCCGCTGCCGGGCGGCAAAGCGAGGCAGTAGACGGTCTCGAAGAAGCGGGTGCTGCCGTCGCCGCCCGGCACGATGCCGAGCTGCATCGAGGCGAGCGCGGCGTCGTGGCGCGAATTGCCGGAGCCGGGCTCGATCAGCTCGGCATAGTTGCGGCCGCGCAGCGCCAGCGGCATTCGCTCGCGGCCCAGCACCTCCTCGGCCGCGGCGCTCCAGCGCACGAGATCGTCGGAGAGGGTCCAGCGATAGGAAGCCGCGCCGAGAGCGCGGACGGCCTCGGCCACCGAAGCCGGCGGAAGCACGGCATCGGGACCGGATTCGGCGAGCGTCTCATGCTTGGGCATGAGCGGCCTTGGTCGGAATACGAGAACGCAACATGGTGTCAGGCTTGTCGGCGAAAAGAGCCAATAATTCGTCAAGCGGCGCGCGCATCCACAGATGCTCGCCTCCGCCCGGCGGGCGTCGCTACTGGGGCACCGTACCGGCGCGCACGACCTGCGCCGAGGTATCGATTACCGTGGCCCCGTCCGCCTCGGCCGCCGGCTCGGCCGCAACCGTGGTCGACGTCGAGGCCGCGGTGGCCGGAGCTGCGGCGGTCTGGCGCGCGGAGCCGCTGTTGGCGGGGCGCATCTGGTCGAGGCCGAAGAACTGGATGCCGGCGACCTGGACCGTGGGGGCTTCCCGTCCGGCCTGCGCCCGCATGATCATGCCGCGCAGCTCGGGCGCCATTTCGGCGAGCTGGGCGAACTTGCCGTGATTGAAGCCGTCGAGCGCCTTGACGCTGGTCATGTCGACCACGACGGCGCCGAGTTCCACCAGGTCGTTGTCGTTGGTGTAGGCGCCGAGCCGCGGCTTGTCACCGGCGATGAAGTTGGAGAAGGCCAGCGCCTTGTCGTCATGCGAGACGATGACGATGAACGGCTTGGGCGGCTTGCCGAAGCGCTTGAGCTGGGTCTTGAACACGTCGACGTCGATGTCAGGCGCGGCGAGGATGATGTTGCCGAGCTTCTTAAGCGGCACGTTCTGGCCGGAGATCTTGATTTGCCTGAGCGCCTCGACCGTCACCCAGTTCCCCATGGAATGGGCGAGGATGCTCACCTCCTCGGCGCCGCTGGCGAAGACGAGGCGGATGGTCTCCTCCAGCCGGTCGCGGGCGGCGGTGGCGCTGTTGTTGTCGTAGACATAGTCGGCAGTCTCGCCGCGCGAGGCCCAGGTGAACAGCACCGGCACCGCCGGCGACCTCGAATCCTCCTTCATCTGCGTCAGCCGGTACAACGCCTCGGAGAACAGGGTGTTGTAGCCGTGGACGAAGATGAAGACGTCGCGCTGCCCGGGCGGGCGGCGCTCGAGTTCCGCCTTCAGGTCGGCGGAGAATTGCTGCTCGGTGTCGCGATAGACTGCCTCGCGCACCACCATGTCGGTGGCGGGATTGGGGGTGGCCTGCTTGGGCCACTCGATCATGCCCGGCTTGTGGGTCGGCGGCACGGAGATGTCGACGCGGGCGAAGCTGAGCGCGGGGGTGCGCTCGCCGCTGTAGAACACGCCGGGACGCGGATCGCGCGCCCGCGACGAGGCGACGAGGACCACATGGTCCTTGGCACCGGGGGCCGTGGTCTCGACCGCGGTCAGGGCTTCGGGTCCGGGGCGCGATGCGCAGCCCGCCAGCAACGGCCCGGCCAGCGCCGTAAGAAGCAGCCACGCGCCGATCTGGCGCACTCGTCCGCTCGCGCTACGCAACACTCACGCTCCCCAGCCGCCCCGCGCGACTTTGTACCATTTCTGCCGACCACTGGTAAGGCGCGCGCATGTCCCGCGCCACAAGGCGCGGCCGATATCGTCGGCATGGTTACCGAGCTACCACACCGCCCCAGACGCACGAAAGCCGGCCGCAGGGGCCGGCTTCATGAAAGGCGACGGATGCGCGGGCGCCAGAGCGCCCGTCCGCGATCAGGCCTCGGTCTTCACCTTCAGCACCTGGCGGCCCTTGTACATGCCGGTCTTCAGGTCGAGATGGTGCGGACGGCGCAGCTCGCCGGAATCCTTGTCCTCGACATAGGTCGGCTTGGCGAGGGCGTCGGCGGAACGGCGCATGCCGCGACGCGACGGGCTGGTTTTCTTCTTCGGAACGGCCATGGTCTTCTCCTGTGCCGGCATGGCTCACGCCCTGAAGGAGGGCCGGCGCCGGATCGTCGTGTAATTCGAGTGGCGGCTTATACAGACTCATGCGCGCGAGCGAAAGAGGCTGGCGCAACTCTGTTACGCGGCGTCATAGACGCTTTGTCCGCCAAGGCCAAGCGGGAGGCGCTCACAGGCAGGCCGTAAGCTCCGGCCCCTCGCGCGGCAGCCGTGCCAGCAGGTTGCCGGCGAGCCGGTTGAGCCCCGGCCCGGGCTTCGCCGCGTTGCGGCGGTACGGGTTGGGCAGCGTCACCGCCAGCAGCGCCGCCTGGCGCGGGCTGAGCTGGCCGGCGCCGCGGCCGAAGGCCCGCTGCGCCGCCGCCTCGGCCCCGAACTCGCCGTTCGGCCCCCATTCGGCGATGTTGAGATAGATTTCCAGCTGCCGATGCTTCGACATCACCGCGTTGAGATAGAGCGCCAGCGGGAATTCCAGCCCCTTGCGGATGTAGCTGCGCCCGTTCCACAGGAACAGGTTCTTGGCGAGTTGCATGGTGATGGTGGAGGCGCCGCGCGGCGCGTCGAGCCCGTCGGAATCGTCGATCACGCCCTGCAGCTCGACCATGTCGACGCCGAAATGCGAGCAGAAGCGCGCATCCTCGGAGGCCAGCACGGCGCGAACGAGATTCTGCGAGATGCCCTCCAGCGGCACCCATGTACGGCTGACCGTCTGCCCGGTCGCCCAGCGTGCCAGCATCAGCGTCGAGACCGGCGGCACGATGTTGTAGACGAGCCCGAGCACGAGCGGCGTGGCCACGATGACCAGTGCCGCTCTCCACAACCATCCCCGCAAGACGCCCATCCCGGCAAAACGCTCCCGCACTCCCTCGGCCCGGCTACCTTACCCAGCGGGGGCGTCCGGGTCGACCGCGCCGCCGCGGCGCTTGACCCGCCCCACGGCCTCGGGCACGGAAGCGAAACGTGCCTTCCAGCCCGGGTCCACCGATGTCCGCCTCCCCTGCCCTGCCCGAAGCGCTCGCCGCCACCGCCGAGGCGGTCGCCGCCTATATCGACGCGGCGATCGCGCAGAGCGGCGCGCCGGGCGAGCGGCTGGCATCCGCGATGCGCCACGGTGCGCTCGCCGGCGGGAAGCGGCTGCGGCCCTTCCTCGTGATCGAGAGCGCGGCGCTGTTCGGGGTTCCCGCCGCCGCCGCCATGCCCGCCGCCGCCGCGCTCGAATGCATCCACTGCTATTCGCTGGTACATGACGACCTGCCGGCGATGGACAATGACGACCTGCGCCGCGGCCAGCCGACCGTCCACCGCGCCTATGACGAGGCGACCGCCATCCTCGCCGGCGACGGGCTGCTCACCCTCGCCTTCGAGATCCTCGCCCGCGAGGAGGCCGGCCCGGATGCCGAGGTGCGCATCGCGTTGGTGGCCAGCCTCGCCCACGCCGCCGGCGTCGCCGGCATGATCGGCGGGCAGATGCTCGATCTCGCCGCCGAGGGACGATTCGCGAGCGGTCGTCCGCTCGATTTGCCGGCTGAGGAGATCATCCGCCTGCAGGCGATGAAGACCGGCGCGCTACTGCGCCAGGCCTGTGAGGCCGGCGCCCTCGTCGGCCGGGCGACGCCGGAGGAGCGCGCAAGCCTCGACCGCTATGCCCGTGCCGTCGGCCGCGCCTTCCAGATCGCCGACGACCTGCTCGACGTCGAGGGCGAGGCAGATACCGTGGGCAAGGCGGTAGGCAAGGACGCCGCGGCGGGCAAGGCGACCCTCGTCGGCAAGCTCGGCGTCGCCGGCGCACGGGCCGAGCTCGCCCGCCTTGTGGACGAGGCAGAGGCGGCGCTGGCCGGCTTTGGCAGCGCGGCAACACTCCTCAAGGAAGCGGCGCGTTTCATAGCCGCACGGCGCAATTAGTACTTTGCTGATCTCGACGGAACGATAAGTTGCGCGCATTCTTATCGTGACGTAAGCGTCGCACGTCGCGATGCCTGCGCCGCCTGGAGGTTCAAATGCGTGCCGCCCCGTTCGCCTTCGCCGCGCTGATCGCCGGTGCCGCCCTGTTCGCCACGGCTCCCTCGCAGGCCCAGGAGACGCGCATCATCATCCGCAAGCAGCCGCCGCGTTCCTACCTCGATCCCGGCCCGGTGGTGAAGCCGGGCACGGCGCGCGACCTCAACTACATCTACGCCGCCCAGGGCTATTATCCGCATTATGGCGACGATGGCGGCATCACCGGCAGGCGTTGGCCGCTGCCGAGCCGGTTCGAGCTGCCGGGCTACTGATTCGCCGGCTCAGCGCCGCGCCGCATGAAAAAAGCCCGGCTCTCGCCGGGCTTTTGCTTTTTCGGATCGCGCGACGGCCCTCAGGCCGCCCTCTCCAGTTCGGCGAGGACGGCGTCGCCCATCCCGGCGGTGCCGACGCGGGTCATGCCCTCGGACCAAATGTCGGCGGTGCGGTAGCCGTCCGCCAGCACGCCGGCGACCGCCGCCTCGATGCGGTCGGCCGCCTCCTGCTCGCCGAAGGAATAGCGCAGCGCCATGGCGAGCGAGCCGATCATGGCGATGGGATTGGCGAGGCCCTTGCCGGCGATGTCGGGCGCAGCGCCGTGCACCGGCTCGTAGAGCGCGCGGCGGCGGCCGGAGATTTCCTCCGTCGCGCCGAGCGAGGCCGAGGGCAGCATGCCGAGCGAGCCGGTCAGCATCGCCGCGACGTCGGAGAGGATATCGCCGAACAGGTTGTCGGTGACGATGACGTCGAACTGCTTGGGCGCGCGCACCAGCTGCATGCCGCAGCTGTCGGCGAGCTGGTGCTCCAGCGCCACGTCCGCATAGTTGGCGCCGTGGACGGTGCTCACGACCTCCTTCCACAGCACGCCGGTCTTCATGACGTTGTGCTTCTCGGTCGAGACCACCTTGTTGCGGCGGGTACGGGCGAGCTCGAACGCGACGCGGGCGATGCGCTCGATCTCGTAGGATTCGTAGACCTGGGTGTCGACGGCGCGCTTCTGGCCGTCGCTGAGATTGGTGATGGTCTTCGGCTCGCCGAAATAGACGCCGCCGGTCAATTCGCGCACGATCAGCACGTCGAGGCCCTCGACCAGCTCGCGCTTGAGGCTGGAGGCGTCGGCGAGCGCGGGATAGCACACGGCCGGGCGCAGATTGGCGAAGAGCTGCAGGTCCTTGCGCAGGCGCAGCAGGCCCGCCTCGGGACGCGCCTCATAGGGCACGTTCGCCCATTTCGGCCCACCCACCGCGCCGAGCAGGATGGCATCGGCGGCAAACGCCTTGGCCATGGCTTCTTCCGAGATCGGCAGGCCGCAGCTGTCATAGGCGGCACCGCCGACGAGGTCCTCCTCGATAGCGAAGGAGGCGAGGCCGTGGCTGTCCAGCCAGCCGATGACGCGCTTCACCTCGGCCATCACCTCGGTGCCGATGCCGTCGCCGGGAAGGAGCAGGAGCTTGTGGGTAGCCATGGTTTCCTCGCGTTCGCCTCGTCGTGAGCGTCGTTGGCGAGGGGAGTGCTAATGGCAGACGCGGGCGCTGGCAAGCGGCGCCGCGCATGCCCGGCGGCAAAAGGAAACCGCCGGCGGGGGACCGGCGGCAGGTGGGGAGGAGAAGGGCCGGCGGCGACCGGCCCCTAGAGCCCTTCCCGTTCGGATGGAACATCCGAACGATCAGGAAGTGCTCTGGATTTAATAAGCTGGAGCAATTCCTCTTCGATCAGATGATTCCATCTGATCGGGAAATGCTCTAGCCGTCATCCCGGCCGAGCGAAGCGAGAGCCGGGATCGCTCTCCGATTTCACGCGATCCCGGATACGGCCTCGCGGCCGTTCCGGGATGACGGTTTCGTCAGATCGTTCCGCGCGACATCTCGTTGGCGATGAACTCCGCCTGGCGGATGGCCAGCGCCACGATGGTCAGCGTCGGGTTCTCGGCGCCGCCGGTGGTGAACTGGCTGCCGTCGGAGACGAACAGGTTCGGGATGTCGTGCGTCTGCCCGTGCTTGTTCACCACGCCGTCGCGCGCCTTCTCGCTCATCCGGTTGGTGCCGAGATTGTGCGTGGAAGGGTAAGGCGGCGTCGGCATGGTGCGGGTCGCCCCCACCGCCGTATAGATCGCCGAGCCCTGCTTATAGGCATGGTCGCGCATGGCGATGTCGTTCGGGTGGTCGTCGAAATGCACGTTCGCCACCGGCATGCCGTTCTTGTCCTTAACGTCGGCGTTCAGCGTGACGCGATTGGTCTCCTGCGGCATGTCCTCGCCGACGATCCACAGCCCGGCCATGTTGACATAGCCGTCCATCGCCGAGGTGAAAGAGCGGCCCCAGCCGCCCGGATCGAGGAAGGCGGCCATGAAGGGCAGGCCGAGCGAGAGCGTCTCCATCTCGTAGCCGCCGACGAAGCCGCGCTTGGTGTCGAGCGGCGCCTCGTCGCGCACGATCCCGGCCATGGTGGTGCCGCGATACATGTGCACCGGCTTCTCGAACACGGCGTAGACCGACCCGGTCATGTGACGCATGTAGTTGCGCCCCACCTGCCCCGAGGAATTGGCGAGGCCGTCCGGGAACATGCTGCTGGCGGAGTTGAGCAGCAGGCGCGGGCTCTCGATGGAGTTGCCGGCGACCGCCACGATGCGGGCCTTCTGGCGCTGGGTCTTGCCGTCCTTGTCGACATAGACCACGCCGGTCGCCTTGCCCGAGGCGTCGTGCTCGATCTTCAGCACCATGGATTGCGGGCGCACCTCGAGATTGCCGGTGGCCTCGCCGCGCGGGATCTCGGCGATCAGCGTCGACCATTTGGCGCCCGACTTGCAGCCCTGGAAGCAGAAGCCGATCTGCTGGCAGGAGCCGCGGTCGTTGCGCGCCTCGCTGTTGATCGCCATGCGCCCGGTCGACACCTCCTTGTAGCCGACCTTCTTCGCCCCGGCCTCGAACACCTTGAAGTTGTTGTTGCCGGGCAGGCCGGGAATGCCGTTGGTGCGGGTCACGCCCATACGGTCCTCGGCCTTGGCGTAGTACGGCTCCAGCTCGGCCAGCGTGATCGGCCAGTCCAGCAGATTGGCGCCGTCGAGGTCGCCATAGGTGGTGCGGGTCTTGAACTCGTGCTCCTGGAAGCGCAGCGAGGCGCCCGCCCAGTGCACCGAGGAACCGCCGACCGACTTGACGATCCAGGCCGGCAGGTTTGGGAAGTTCTTGTGCACCCGCCACGAGCCGGAGGTGGTGCGCATGTCGGTCCAGGCGAGCTGGGCGAAGCTGTCCCACTCGTTGTTGATGAAGTCTTCCATGTTGTGGCGGGCGCCGGCTTCCAGGATCACCACCTTCACGCCCTTGAGCGCGAGGTCGGTGCCGAGCGTGCCGCCGCCGGCACCGGAGCCGACGATGACGACGACGGAATCGTCATTGAGATCGAAGGGTGCAGCCATGTTTATGTCCTCCCCTCACAGCCAGGCGATGTCGTTGAAGCCGCGGTCGATGTAGCCGCCCTTGTCGGCGGAGGCGCCCTCGTAGCCGAAGATCGGCCAGACCTCCTCCTGGTTGTAGAGGCTCACCACCAGGCCGCCCCTCACCTTCTCGAAGAACGGCCCGCCCTCGATCTGGCGCAGTATGGCGACCCGCTGGTCCTCCCAGCCGACATCGGCATAGGGGACGCCGTGCTTGGCCTTGGCGAGCACGTCGAGTGCGGCGACGCCCTCCTCCACCAGCGCCTTCACCGCCGGGTCCTTGGCGGCGTCGGTCTCGTAGGGCTTCATGGCGATGGCGTAGAAGCGGTCCGGGACGCGGTCGTGCGGATAGACGTCGCGCGCCATGACGATGAGGGTGCGCATGGTCTCCGGCTTCAGCGCCGTGACCTCCAGCCCCCACGCCTCGCGCGGGTTGAGCACGGCGGCACCGCTCACCACCAGCGCGCCGGCGGCACTCAGGCCGGCGAGCACGGCGCGGCGGGACGGACCTCGCCTGTCGATCAGTGTTGGCATTGTAACCTCCCAGCAATTCTTATGTATTTTTCAGGTAGACGCGCGATTCCGGTGCGTCATCGGTAACGCCCATGCTTCTGAAGCACTTCGATCTTGTAGCCGTCGGGATCGGTGACGAAGAAGAACTTCGCCAGCAAGGCGCCGTCGTGGAAGAATTCCTTGACCGGATTGGGAGCGAGGCCGGCATCGATGAAGCGCGCGTGCTCGGCGTCGAGATCGTCCACCACGAAGGCGATGTGCCCGTAGCCGTCGCCGAGCGCATAGGGCTCGGTGCGTCCGTGATTGACGGTCAGCTCGACCTCGAAATCGGCCTCGGGGTTGCGCAGATAGACCAGCGTGAAGCCGTCGAACGGCAGCCGCTGCGCAACGTCCAGCCCGAAGGCGCGCTTATAGAAATCAATCGAGCGCGCCTCATCGAGCACGCGGATCATCGAATGAATGGCCTTCGCCACCTGGTCCTCCGCCTTGAATCCTCACGCGGCGGGAATTCCGCCGATGAAGAGGATGCTAGGCCGCGGCGCGGCGGGGAGGTGGTAGGCAGCTAGCACATCAACATGATGTGCTTTAGGGGCCGGGAAGCCTCGCTTCGGAACCCTTTGTTGGGGATCAACCTCATCCTGAGGCGCGAGCGCAGCGAGCCTCGAAGGATGCTCGCTCAAGCGCGCCCGGACGAGCATCCTTCGAGGCCCGGCCAAAGGCCGGGCACCTCAGGATGAGGGTTGTTCGTGGCAAGGGGCACACGCCGACTGTCGGCCCAATCCATTATGCCGTCATCCCCGGGCTTGGCCCGGGGATCCACGACTTGCCTGATACGCTGAGCCAAACCGAAGTCGTGGATGGCCGGGCCAAGCCCGGCCATGACGTCGAAAAGGAGCGAGTGAAGGCGCCCTACTCCGCCGCTTCCAGCTGGATGCGCCGGCTCTCGCACAGATAGCGCTCATGCGCCGCCGCGGGGCTCACCGGGATCTGGCTCGCCGCCGCCGGGCGGACCTCGGCGAGGAAGATCAGGCAGGAGCAGCGCAGCAGCGAAGCGAAGTTGCGCACCTCGCCATGCAGGTCCAGCACCTCGTCATGCAGCTTGGTGACGAACTTGCCCAGACTCATGCCCTGATGGGCGGCTACCTCCTCGAGCACGGTCCAGAAGGCCGCCTCCAGCCGGATGGAGGTGGAATGGCCGCCGATGCGCACCGAGCGCGTCTGGCTCTCATAGGTCTCGGGCGCTTGGCCCGCGAAGATGTGGCACATGGGGCGTCTCCCGGAACGTTCTGTTTATTTTGAACGATTCCACTCCGGGAAGCCCGCGCTGTAAAGCCGTAAAATGGTCGGGTCGCCCTCACCCGCGCCGGCGCGCGGTGACCTCGATCTCGATCATCATCTCCGGCTGCAGCAGCCCGGCGACGATCAGCGTCGCGGCGGGGCGCGCCGTGGCGAAGTACTCGCCGAAGATCGGGAACACCGCCTCGGCATATTCGGGCCGGGTGACGATGTAGCGCACGCGCACCACGTCATCGAGGCTGGCGCCGGCCTGCGCCAGCGCGGCGGCGATGTTGCGGAAGCAGCCATGGGTCTGCTCGATCAGGTCGTCCGGCAGGCGCATCGCCGCATAGTCGTAGCCGGTGGTGCCGGAGACGAAGATGTCGTCCCCGTCCACCACCGCGCGCGAATAGCCGGCGACCTTCTCGAAGGTCGAGTTGGAGGAGATGAGCCGGCGGGTCATGGGTTCACACTCGTCCTGCCTCGAATTACCAGACGGAAACCCGCCCCGCGCAACCGGTCAAGTCGTGGATGGCCGGGCCAAGCCCGGCCATGACGTTCCACCGGTTGACGAGCGGCGTTCCCGATATTCCGGCCGTCATGCCCGGGCTTGGCCCGGGCATCCGCGCCTTCCTTCAAACGAGCCGGCCGGCTCCCGCCTCACACCCAGGGGCGCTCTTCGGCGAGCTTGCCCTCATAGGCGTCGATCTTCTCCGCCTTCACCTTGGTCAGGCCGATATCGTCCAGCCCGTTGAGCATGCAGTGCTTGCGGAACGGGTCGATCTCGAAGCCGATCGAGCCGCCGTCCGGGCCGGTGATGGTCTGCTTCTCCAGATCGATGGTCAGCGTGGCGTTCGCGCCACGCTCGGCGTCGTCGAACAGGGCGGCGAGCTGCTCCGGCGTCACCGTGATCGGCAGCACGCCGTTCTTGAAGCAGTTATTGTAGAAGATGTCGGCGAAGGAGGTGGAAATCACGCAGCGTATGCCGAAGTCCAGCAGCGCCCAGGGGGCGTGCTCGCGCGAGGAGCCGCAGCCGAAATTGTCGCCGGCGATGATGACCTTGGCGTTGCGATAGGCCGGCTTGTTGAGCACGAAGTCCGGGTTGTCCGAGCCGTCTTCCCTGTAGCGCATCTCCGAGAACAGGCCCTTGCCGAGGCCCGTGCGCTTGATGGTCTTCAGGTACTGCTTCGGGATGATCATATCGGTGTCGATATTGACCGTCGGCATAGGCGCGGCGACGCCCGTCAGCGTGGTGAACTTGTCCACGGCACTCTCTCCAGTTCCGGCAGCCGCGGGTTGCCCGCCGGCCTTCGGGAAATCCCGCCTTCCATAGCAACGCGCCGGACGAATGCCCAGTGCGCCGGCGGGAACCCGATGGCCCCGCCTCAGTGCCTCGGCAGCATGCGGCGCAACACGTCGTCCCGGAAGACGAAGTGGTGCACCAGCGCCGCCAGCCCATGCAGCAGGGCCAGCACCACCAGCACGTTCGCCAGCGTCTCGTGCAGCTCGATCACCTGCCGGGCGGCCTCGCGATCCACCGCCACCGGCGAGGGGATCGTGAACAGGCCGAAGAAGGTCACAGCGTCGCCGCGCAGGAAAGCGAGATAGATGCCGACGACGGGCGTGACCACCAGCAGGACGTAGAGCAGCACATGGGCTGCGGTCGCGGCCAGGTGCACCGGCCGAGACAGGGCCGCCGAAGGCGGCGGCACCGGCCCGAGCGCGCGCGCCGCAAGGCGCAGCGCCACCAGGCCGAGGATCAGCAGCCCAACCGAGATGTGCGCCCACCAGATGAAGGCGCGCCCTGCGGTGCCGCGCTCGAAGAAACCCTCGATATAGGGCACCCCGTAGACGAGGCTGACGGCGAGCACCGTCAGCCAGTGGAGCGCCCGCAGCGGCAGGCTGTAATGATCGCCGACGGGCGGATTGGACGGGGTTCGGCTCATGGTCGCGCTCCTATAGTTTAGATAATCTCTAAACAGGGACTACCCACGTCAAATCCGGTCGGCTACGTATCGGCCTCCTCCTCGATCCGTTCCATGTCGTCGTCCGAGAGGCCGAAATGGTGGCCGATCTCGTGCACCAGCACATGGGTGACGACGTCGCCCAGCGTCTCCTCGTGCTCGGCCCAGTAATCGAGGATGGGCCGGCGATAGAGGAAGATCATGTTGGGCAGCACGCCCGTCGTCGTCTCGTAGCCCTGCGCGAGGCCGATGCCCTGGAACAGGCCGAGCAGCTCGAACTCGTCCTCTATCTCCATCTCCTCGAGCACCTCGTCGGTGGCGAAGTCCTCGACACGGATGACGAGGTTGCCGCACAGGGTGCGGAACTCCTCCGGCAGGCGGGCATAGGCGTCCTCGGCCATCGCCTCCATCTCGGCGAGGCTCGGGGCGCTCGTCTTCAGCCAGGCGTTCGAACCGTTCACCGTCTCGCTTCCCATCGTCCTCACCGCAGATAGGTGGCGAAGAGATAATAGGCGAGCACCAGCGCGGCCAGCACCGCCAGCGAGCGGCCGATGCGCCGGCCCCAGAGTTCGGTCCAGTCGCCCTCGGGCGGCGTCTCGTGCGGTCCCCGGCTCACCTTCGCGCCTCGCTGCGGTTTTCATTTCGCATCTTCATCAAAGGCTTACGCTACGTCAGGGCCCGCGACAGGACGAGTTCGCCTTCCCATCTCCAGTGTGGGCGACGTCCCGACACTTGAGGACGACGGTTATGACAACTCTCGCATCGCGCGCGGCCGGCGCGCTGAAGACCGGCCTCATCGCGCTCACCCTCCTCACGGCTGGCGTCGGCGCTGCATCCGCACACGGCTTCGGCGGTGGTGGCGGCTTCGGCGGCGGCGGATTCCACGGCGGAGGCTTCGGCGGCGGTGGTTTCGGCGGTGGCTTTCATGGTGGCGGCTTCGGCGGCGGCTTCGGCGGCATGCCCGTCGGCGGCTTCCATGGCGGCGGCTTCGGCGGCCTGCCGGCCGGCGGCTTCCACGGCGGCACGCCCTTCATCCCGCATGACGGCGTTCCGTTCCACGGCGTGCCCTTCCACAACGTCTACCACCATGGCTACAACAACTACGCCTATGGCTTCTTGCCGTTCTTCGACTACGGCTATGACGGCTACCCGTACTATTCGGACAACGGCTATTCCTGCGACCACCTCGTGCGCATAGGCACCCCGCACCACTACCGTTACGTGCATGAATATACCTGCACCTGACGCCGTGGGAGGCGACGGCCCGCTCTCCGCGAGGAGGCGGGCCGTTCAGCGTCTCACGCGGCGGTGCGCCACTGGCGCACGTCGACGAAGCGGCCGGCGATCGCCGCCGCCGCCGCCATGGCCGGCGAGACGAGGTGGGTGCGGCCCTTATGGCCCTGCCTTCCCTCGAAATTGCGGTTCGAGGTGGAGGCGCAGCGCTCCTCCGGGCCGAGCTTGTCGGCGTTCATGGCCAGGCACATGGAGCAGCCCGGCTCGCGCCACTCGAAGCCGGCGGCGAGGAACACCTTGTCCAGCCCCTCGGCCTCGGCCTGCAGCTTGACCAGCCCCGAGCCCGGCACGATCAGCGCCTGCACGCCCTCGCGCACCTTATGGCCGGCAGCGATCTTCGCCGCGGCGCGCAGGTCCTCGATGCGGGCATTGGTGCAGGAGCCGATGAACACCTTGTCGATGCCGATATCGGTGATCCTGGTGCCTGCGGCGAGGCCCATATAGGCCAGCGCCCGCTTCTTGGCCTCGCGGCGGCCTTCGTCCTCGATCGCCTCCGGATCCGGCACGATGCCTTCCACCGAGATCACGTCCTCCGGGCTGGTGCCCCAGGAGACGATCGGCGGCAGCGAGGCGCCGTCGAGCCGCACGATCTTGTCGAAGAAGGCGTCCTCGTCCGAACGCAGCGTGTCCCAGTAGCGCCGCGCCGCGTCCCAGGCCGCGCCCTTGGGCGCGCGCGGGCGATCCTTCACATAGGCGAAGGTGGTCTCGTCGGGGGCCACCATGCCGGCGCGGGCGCCGCCCTCGATGGACATGTTGCAGACCGTCATCCGGCCTTCCATCGTCAGGTTGCGGAAGACCTCACCCGCATACTCGATGACATGGCCGGTGCCGCCGGCGGTGCCGGTGGTGCCGATGATGGCGAGCGTCACGTCCTTGGCGGTCACGCCTTCGGGCAGCTTGCCGTCGACGACGACGCGCATGTTCTTGCTCTTCTTCTGGATCAGCGTCTGGGTGGCGAGCACATGCTCGACCTCCGAGGTGCCGATGCCATGGGCGAGCGCGCCGAAGGCGCCATGCGTCGAGGTGTGGCTGTCGCCGCAGACGATGGTGGTGCCCGGCAGGGTGAAGCCCTGCTCCGGCCCGATGACGTGGACGATGCCCTGGCGCTTGTCGAGCTCGTTGAAATACTCGACGCCGAACTCGCGGGCGTTCTCCGCCAGCGTCTCGACCTGCAGCCGGCTCTCCGGCTCCTCGATGCCTTGGCTGCGGTCGGTGGTCGGCACGTTGTGGTCGACGACGGCCAGCGTCTTCGACGGCGCATGCACCTTGCGGCCGGCGGCGCGCAGGCCCTCGAAGGCCTGCGGGCTGGTCACCTCATGCACCAGATGGCGGTCGATATAGAGGAGGCAGGTGCCGTCCTCCTGGCGGTCGATGACGTGGTCGTCGAAAATCTTGTCGTACAGGGTGCGGGGAGCAGACGTGCTCATCTCGGCATCTCACTTGTCATGAAAATCGAAGGCAGGGCCCGGATGCGCAGCCGGGAGCGCGAAAGCACTCCGGGCGGCGCTCAGCTAAGCCCGGCGACCGCGCAGGCGGTGAAACGGCCGAAGAAGCGCGAGGGCAGCCGGACATGGTCCGGCACGGCGGCGAAGCCGATCGTCGTCGGCAGGCGGCGGCGGGCCTCCGGGCGCGCGCCATCGGGCGCGGAAATCTCCGCGCCTGCCTGACCCGTCATGCCGAACTGCGCCTGCATCATGGAACCCTTCTAGCAACGCCCTTCTAGCAAGACTTGCCGCCGTAAACAATCGCCCGCGGTGCCGCGGGGCGAAGGCGCGAGCGCACGAGCGCGTGAAGGCAAGGCGCCGCCCTCGTTATTGAAATAATGTATTCCAGAGTATTTCCCAGTCGACGACTTGCGATCAACTGATATTTTCCGCAGCGTCATTAGGTGATGGCGCAACGGAAAGCCCTGGTTTAAGTTGAATGCGCATGGAGTCTGCGATGCGCGTAACCGACGTCGTCCTGATCGTTGCCACCCTCGGCGCCTTCGTCGCCGCGGTCGAGGCGCGCAACCGCGTCGAGGTCGCGCCGCATGAGGTGGCCGCGGTGCGCGAGGCGCCGAAGATGATTACCTGCCCGCTGCGCAAGCCCGACTTCGCCACCGTCATGCAGGCCGCCTTCGTCGGCGACGGCACGCTGCTGGTCGAGCAGCAGACCAACACCCGCGTGCGCCACATCAAGGACTGCTGAGCCCCCTAGGCCGCCACCTCACCCCGCGCCGCCCGTGCGTCGCGCACCGGCGGCAGGCCGAACAGCCTCCCATATTCGCGGGTGAACTGCGGCACGCTCTCATAGCCGACCTCGAAGGCCGCGCGGCTCGCCGCCAGCCCTTCCGCCTGCATCAGCCGCCGCGCCTCGATGAGGCGGAGCTGCTTCTGGAACTGCAGCGGCGAGAGCGAGGTCACGCTGCGGAAATGCTGATGGAAGGAGGACGGGCTCATCCCCGCCACGCCCGCCAGATGCTCGACCCGCAGCGGTCGGGCGAATTCGGTCCGCAGCACCGCCACCGCCTTACCCACGCGCTGGGCATGGCTGTCCGGCCAGCCCAGCCGCCTGATCGCCGGGCCGTGCCGGCCGGTGAGCAGCCAGTAATGCATTTCGCGCACGAGCTGCGCCTGCAGCACCGGCACCGAGGCCGGCCGGTCGAGCAGCCGCATCAGCCGCAGCGCGGCGTCCGCCACTTCGGCATCGGTCGGCTCGACCCGCACCGGCGCGACATCGCCGACCGGCGCCGCCTTCATCTCCGCCACCAGCTCGGCGACGACGGCGGGGTCGAGCTCCAGCACCAGCGACAGATAGGGCGCGCCCGAGCTCGCCCTGGTGATCTGGCTCACGGTCGGCACATCCGCGGTGATCAGCAGCGAGTCGCCGGCGGAGAAGGGGAAGGCCTGCGTGCCCAACGTCACCTGCTTGGCGCCCTGCACCACGAGGCAGGCGAGCGGGCGCGAGATCGCATAGACGAGGCCGCTCGGCGCGATGGCGCGCACCGTCGTCAGGCCGGGGATCGGGGTCGGGGCGATGCCGTTGGCATCGGCATGCGCCAGCGCGTGGCGGCGCACAGCATCGAGCAAGCTGTCCATGAGGCGAGATTAGCCTATCGCGGCGGCCTCGGCACCCCATTTGGAGGATCAGGCAAGAAGCTTCGAGCATCCGGCAACAGCAGAGCCGCCGGCGCGGCGATAACGGCATGTCCCACAGGAGACAATGCCATGACCAAGATCACCCTCGTCACCGGCGCCAGCCGCGGCCTCGGCCGCAACACCGCGCTGAGCATCGCCCGCCGCGGCGGCGACGTCGTCCTCACCTATCGCAGCAAGGCAGAGGAGGCGCACGCCGTCGTCGCCGAGATCGAGGCGCTGGGCCGCAAGGCCGTCGCGCTGCCCCTCGACACCGCCGAGGCGGCCACCTTCCCCGCCTTCGCCGAGCGCCTCAAGACTGCGCTGCGCGAGACCTTCGGCCGCGAGAGCTTCCACCATCTCGTCAACAATGCCGGCCATGGCGACTTCGCCTTGATCGGCGAGACCACCGAGGCGCAGTTCGACGCGCTGGTGAACGTGCATTTCAAGGGCGTGTTCTTCCTCACCCAGGCGCTGCTGCCGCTCCTAGCCGACGGCGGGCGCATCGTGAACCTGTCCTCGGGCCTCACCCGCGTCTCCGCACCCGGCTGGTCCGCCTATGCCGCGGCGAAGGGCGCGGTCGAGGTGCTCTCGCTCTACATGGCGAAGGAGCTGGGCGCGCGCGGCATCGCCGTCAACACGGTCGCGCCGGGCGCCATCGAGACCGACTTCTTCGGCGGCGCCGTGCGCGACACGCCGGAATTCAACAAGGTCTTCGCCGACATGACCGCGCTCGGCCGCGTCGGCGTGCCCGACGACATCGGCCCGATGATCGCCAGCCTGCTCAGCGAGGACAATCGCTGGATCAACGCCCAGCGCATCGAGGTGTCGGGCGGCCAGGGGATTTGAGGGAACGTCCTGCCCCCAGCACCGCCCTCATCCTGAGGTGCCCGGCATAGCCGGGCCTCGAAGGATGCTCATCCCCGCCGTGCTGCAACGACCATCCTTCGAGGCTCGCTTCGCTCGCACCTCAGGATGAGGTGGCTCTGCGGACAGGACGCCACCGACGAGACAAACAAAAAGGCCGGGGCTTGCCCCGGCCTTCGTATCTTCAGGCAGCCTCGCGGGCGCCGGTCACTCGGCGGCGACGGGGGCGTCCTTCTTGCCCTTGCCGGCGTTCTTGTCCTGGCGCTCGGCGATACGGGCCGACTTGCCGCGACGGTCGCGCAGGTAATAGAGCTTGGCGCGGCGCACCTTGCCGCGGCGCACGACCTTCAGGCTGTCGATGTTCGGCGAGTAGAGCGGGAAGACGCGCTCGACGCCCTCGCCATAGGAAATCTTGCGGACGGTGAAGCTCTCGTTGATGCCGCCGCCATTGCGGGCGATCACGACGCCTTCATAGGCCTGAACGCGGGTGCGCTCGCCTTCCTTCACCTTGACGTTGACGATGACCGTGTCGCCGGGCTGGAAGTCCGGGATGGCGCGGATGGCAGCCAGCTTGGCAGCCTGCTCGTCATCGAGCTCTTTAATGATATCGACCATTTTCATCACCTCAGGCGAAATCGGCGGTTGTTAGTCAGACTTGGCCGTTCGCATCTTGCTGTTGTCAGTTCATAGTGACGGCGCGCCCTATACGCGAAGTCGGGCCGCTTGTCATTCCCTCTTCGTCGCAGAACCGTCATGCACGGCCGCATGGGCGGCCCACAGGTCGGGCCGGCGCGCCCTTGTGGCGGCCTCCGCCTGCTCGCGGCGCCAGCGTGCCACCTTGGCATGGTCGCCGCTCGACAATATGGCGGGGATGTCCATCCCCTCGAAGCTCTGCGGCCGGGTATATTGCGGATATTCCAGCAGCCCGGCGGAGAAGCTCTCCTCGGTGCCGGAGTCCGGGTGGCCCATCACCCCCGGCAGGAGGCGCACGCAGGCGTCGAGCAGCACCAGCGCGCCGATCTCGCCACCCGACAGCACGACATCGGCGACCGACACTTCTTCAAGCCCGCGCGCGGCGACGAGCCGGTCGTCCACCCCCTCGAAGCGACCGCAGACGATGACGACGCCCTCGCCTGCCGCCAGCTCGCGCACGCGGGCCTGGGTCAGCGGCCTGCCGCGCGGCGTCATCAGGAGGCGCGGGCGGGTGTCGCCTTCCGGCGCCGCCGCGTCGATGGCGCGGGCGAGCACGTCGACCCGCATCACCATGCCCGGCCCGCCGCCGGCCGGCGTGTCGTCGACCGAACGGTGGCGATCGGTGGCGTGATCGCGGGGATCGACCGTCTCGACGTTCCACGCCTGCCCCAGCGCCCGGCCGGCCAGCGACAGGCCGAGCGGGCCGGGGAACATCTCCGGGAAGATGGTGAGGACGGAGGCGCGCCACATGTGCCGCGCTCCTAGCCCTGGTCGGCGTCGGGCGGCGGGGCTTCCTCGCGCGCCCATTCCGCCGGGTCGACCACGACGCGCCCGCCCTTGATGTCGACGGTCGGCACCACGGCCTTGGTGAAGGGCAGCATCAGCGTCTTGCCCCCGCCCTCCGGCGCCACCTCGATGATGTCGCCGGCGCCGAAATCATGCACCGCCACGATCTTCCCGAAGGGCGCGCCCTCGGTGGTCACGGCGGCAAGGCCGATCAGGTCGGCATGGTAGAAATCGTCCTCGTCCTCCGGCTCCGGCAGGAGGTCGCGGGAGACGTGCAGGCCCTGATTGGTCAGCGCCTCCGCCGCCTCGCGCGTGTCGACGCCCTCGATCCGGGCGACGAAATGGTCCTTGGCCGGCCGGAGCGCCTTGACCTTGAACACGCGCTTTCCCGCCTCGTCGGTCAGCGGCTTGTAGCGTTTGAGCGAATCCGGGTCGTCGGCGAAGACGAACAGCCGCACTTCCCCCCGCACGCCATGCGGCGCGCCGATGCGGGCGAGGAGGATGCGGTCGTTCGACATGGGACGCTCTCGGTCGCGGCGCCGGGATGACCATCCTTCGAGGCCCGACTGTGCCGGGCACCTCAGGATGACGTCGTACCAAAAGCCACGTCATCCTGAGGTGCGAGCGAAGCGAGCCTCGAAGGATGCCGTTGCCGGCACCCAAGGTAGACCGCTCCCTTGGTAAGGGAGAGGTCGAGAGTTCGGCCTCCTCCCCCGGTCGGGAGAGCACTCCCTTCACACGGGAGGGGTCGGGGGCTCAGCCCCCGACCATCCAGCCTCACTCGGCCGGAGCTTCCGCGGCTTCGGCGGCCTTGGCGGCAGCGGCGGCGCGCTCCTGCGCCTTCTTGCCGGGCACGGCCTTCTCCGGGTTGTTGCGCGCAGCGCGCTTCACCAGATCGAGGCTGTCGAGGAAGCGAGCGACGCGGTCGGTCGGCTGGGCACCCTTGGCGAGCCAGGCCTTGGCCTTCTCGACGTCGAGGACGAAGCGGTCGGCGGCGTCCTTCGGCTTCAGCGGGTCGAAGGTGCCGATCTTCTCGATGAAGCGGCCATCGCGCGGCGAGCGCGAGTCGGCGACGACGATGCGGTAATAGGGACGCTTCTTGGCGCCGCCGCGGGCGAGACGGATCTTGAGGGACATTGGTCTTTCCTTTCAGGTCTATGCGTTGGTTCGTCTGGTTCCTTCCGTCATCCCCGGGCTTGGTCCGGGGATCCACGCCTTGCGCGCGGCAGCAATGCGCCGAGGCAGTCGTGGATGGCCGGGCCAAGCCCGGCCATGACGGCGTGAGGTTTCATCGGGTCTTCACTTCTTCTTCGTCGGGAAGCCCGGCAGGCCCGGCAGGCCGCCCGGCTTGGTTCCCAGCCCCGGAATCCCGCCCGGAAGGCCGGGCAAATTACCGGGGAATTTCGGGGGAAGGCCGCCACCGGGCCCACCGAGGCCGCCGGGCATCTTCTCCGCCATCTGCTTGAGCTGGTCGGGGCTCGGCATGCCGCCGCCCATCCCGCCGCCCATGCCGAACATCGAGGCCAGCCCGGCCATCGGGCCGCGCTTGCCGGCCGCCCCGCCCATGGCCTTCATCATGTCGGCCATCTGGCGGTGCATCTTCATCAGCTTGTTGACGTCCTCGACCTTGGTGCCGGAGCCCGCCGCGATGCGCTTGCGACGTGAGCCATCGAGCAGCTTCGGGTTGCGCCGCTCCTTCTTGGTCATGGAGTCGATGATCGCCTTCTGGCGCTTGAGGACGCTGTCGTTCATCCCCGAGGCCGCCATCTGGTTCTTCATCTTGCCGACGCCCGGCAGCATGCCCATCAGCCCGCCGAGGCCGCCGAGCTTCTCCATCTGGTCGAGCTGCATGCGCAGATCGTCGAGGTCGAACTGCCCCTTGCGCATGCGCTCGGCGGCGGCCATCGCCTTCTCGGCGTCAATGTTCTCGACCGCCTTCTCGACCAGCGAGACCACGTCGCCCATGCCGAGGATGCGCCCGGCGACGCGGCGGGGATCGAAATCCTCCAGCGCGTCCATCTTCTCGCCGGTGCCGAGCAGCTTGATCGGCTTGCCGGTGACGGCGCGCATGGAAAGCGCGGCGCCGCCGCGCCCGTCGCCATCGGCGCGGGTCAGCACGATGCCGGTCAGCCCGACGCGCTCGTCGAAGGCCTTGGCGGTGTTCACCGCGTCCTGGCCGGTGAGGCTGTCGGCGACGAGCAGCACCTCGTGCGGGCGCGTCGCCGCCTTCACCTCGGCGACCTCGGCCATCAACGCCTCGTCGAGCGTGACGCGGCCGGCGGTGTCGAGCATCACCACGTCGTAGCCGCCGAGCCGGGCGGCTTCCATGGCGCGGCGGGCGATCTGCACGGCGGACTGCCCGGCGACGATGGGCAGCGTCTCCACGCCCACTTGGCTACCGAGCGTGGCCAGCTGCTCCATCGCCGCCGGACGGCGGGTGTCGAGCGAGGCCATCAGCACCTTGCGGTTGGACCGGTCGGTGAGGCGTTTGGCGATCTTGGCGGTGGAGGTGGTCTTGCCCGAACCCTGCAGGCCGACCATCAGCACCGGAACCGGGGGAGCGGCGTCGAGGTCGATCGGCTTGGCGTCCGAGCCGAGCATGGCGACGAGCTCGTCATTGACGATCTTCACCACCATCTGGCCGGGGGTGACCGACTTGATCACCTCGGCGCCGACCGCGCGCGTGCGCACCCGGTCGGTGAAGGAGCGCACCACGTCGAGCGCGACGTCGGCCTCGATCAGCGCCCGGCGCACCTCGCGCATGGCCTCGCCCACGTCGGCCTCGGAGAGGGCGCCGCGCTTCTTCAGCCGGTCGAGTATGCCGCCAAGGCGGTCGGTCAATGAATCGAACATGCGTCCGCTTTCCTTGCGCTTCCCGCCTGCTGCGCAATGCCGAACGCGCCCGAGGGCGCAACGCGCTGTCGGGCGTGGACCTCCGGACTCTCGGGTCCGGGCGGTGGGACGGCTCGCGAAGATGAGCGAGAATTGCCGGCGATGTAGCCGCCGGATGTGGCGAAGTCAAGGAAAGCAGGCTTTTGGCGCCGGCTTGATCGAGGTCACAGCGGCGTAATCGCTCCGTTCTAGCCTCCTCTTGCCCAGCGAGGAACCCGGCCGATGAACATGCCGACCCCCATCCCGCCCGCCCCCGAGACCAGCGACGACGCCGCGCTGTTCGAGACGCTGCTCGCCTTCCGCGGCGCCGTCGTCGAGGAAGCCGCGCCGCTGATCGAGCGCTTCTCCCGCGAGGCCGGCCGCGAGGACCCAGCCCTCGTCAACCTCGCCCATTATCTCAGCCTGCGCCGGCACGAGCTGCGCCCGCTGCAGCGCCAGCTCATGCGCCGCGGCCTCTCCTCGCTCGGCCGGCTGGAGAGCCGCGTGCTGCCGACCCTCGACGCCACGCTGGCGGCGCTCGCGGCGTTGGTCGGCCGGCCGGCGCCCTTCCCCGCCCCGGACGAGGCGGAATTCTTCGCCGGCGAGGCGCGGCTCGATGCCGCCAGCGTCGTCAATCTCGGCCCCGAGCCGGCGAACCGCACCACCCGCATCATGGTCACCCTGCCGAGCGAGGCCGCCGGCGATCTGGATTACGTGCTGGCGCTGGCCAAATGCGGCATGGATGTCGCCCGCATCAACTGCGCCCATGACGACGCCGCGGCCTGGCGCGCCATGGCCGCGCATGTGCGCGTGGCGGGCGAGGAGATCGGCCGGCCCATCGCCGTTCTCATGGACATCGCCGGGCCGAAGATCCGCACCGAGGCGGTGCTGCCGATGAAGAAGGGCAAGCCGGACGGCCGCCTGAAGACCGGCGACCGCCTGCGCCTCGTCGCCACCGGCGCGCCGCGCGTCGACGAGGAGGTGCCCTTCTCCGCCGCCGTCTCGCTGCCGGAGATCGTCACGCGGCTGAGCCTCGGCGACCGCATCCGCTACGATGACGGCAAGGTCGAGGGGGTGGTGGAGAGCCTTGCCGAGGGCGAAGCGGTGATCCGCGTCACCCATGCCCGCGCCGAGGGCACCAAGCTGAAGCCCGAGAAGGGCGTCAACCTGCCGGACACCGCCCTCGGCCTCTCCCCGCTCACCGCCAAGGACGACGCCGACCTCTCGACCGTCATCGAATGCGCCGACCTCATCGGCTATTCCTTCGTCAGCCGGCCGGGGGACCTCGATCTGCTCGACGCGGCCATCGAGCGGCACGGACGGGGTGAACGCCCGCTCGGCCTGATGGCCAAGATCGAATTGCCCGAGGCGGTGAAGAACCTGCCCGACCTTATCGCCCGCGCGGCGCGGCGCGGCCCGTTCAGCGTGATGATCGCCCGCGGCGACCTCGCCGCCGAGATCGGCTTCGAGCGCCTCGCCGAGATGCAGGAGGAGCTGCTGTGGATCTGCGAGGCTGCGGCGGTGCCGGCGATCTGGGCGACGCAGGTGCTGGAGGATCTGGTGCGCGACGGCATCCCCTCGCGCGGCGAGATGACCGACGCCGCCATGGCCTCCCGCGCCGAATGCGTCATGCTCAACAAGGGCCCGGCGGTGTGCGAGGCGATCGAGCTGCTCGACCGCCTGCTCGGCCGCATGGCCGGCCATCTCGACAAGAAGACCCCGGTGCTCCGCGCTCTGCGGTCGTGGTAGCCGATCGCTCAGGCGGCGACCCCACTGCCGAGGCTCTTTCCGCGCTCCCAAAGGACGTCGGCCCGACCGTCCGCGCGGTTCTCGAGGCGCGAGACCACGAACAGCAGGTCGGAAAGGCGATTGAGATAAGACAGGCCGAAATTCTCCGGCGGCGATGCGGCGCCGCCGGCCTCGTGGAGTTCCGGTGCGCTCCGCTCGATCTGGGTGAGGCTGAACAGGCGCCGTTCGGCCCGCCGGCACACGGTCCGGGCGACATGGGCGAAGGCGGAGGCCGGTGCGCCGCCCGGCAGTATGAACTCCTCCAGCATGCCCAGCCCGGCATTCACCTGTTCAAAGGCCGCCTCGATGCGCGAGAGATGCGCGCGCGACAGGAGGGGGGTGCCGGGCACGCTGATCTGCGCGCCGAGATCGAACAGATCGTGCTGCACCAGCGTGAAGACCTCGCGCGTGGCCTGCGAACTCGACAGCGCGACGAGAACGCCGATCCAGCTGTTCAGCTCGTCGATGGCGCCCAGCGTCTCGATCGGCGGGCTGTCCTTGTCGACCCTCAGGCCGGAACCGAGGCCGGTCTGGCCCTGGTCACCGGTCCGGGTGACGATCCGCGATAGGCGATGTCCCATTCGATCCTCCCTGTGCTGCCGGGCGATCCTGCGCGGCGCGATAGGCCGTTCCATAGCCGCGATATTGATCGACGATGTCCTGCATGGCGGCGCGCCTGACGTCGTTGAGCCGGGCGATCGGACGCGCCGGACGCCCGCCCCAGAGCCAGCCGCCTTCGAGCTGCTGCTGCGGCGTGGTCGTGGACCCGGCGGCGAGCAGCACGTCGTCGTCGACGACGGTGCCGGCTGCGAGATCGGCGCCGATGCCGATCAGCGCATGCGCGCCGATCCGGCCCGCGCGTATCTGCACGTTGTGGCCGATGGTGGTGCCCGGACCGATGACGACCCCGCCTTCGGAGGCATCGATGCGGGTATTGTCCTGGACGTTGGTGTTTGCGCCGATGGCGATGGAGGCATGCGCCGCATCCAGCCGGCAGCCGAACAGGATGCTCACCCCGGCCGCCAGCTCGACCCGGCCGGCGAGGCGCGCGGTCCTTCCGACGAAGACGTCAGGATGGACTTGGCCGGCCGCCTCTCCGGCCGCGGCCGTGAACAGGGAGGGCGCCACCGTTTCCTGGAGGAGCCGCGCCCGCTCTTCCAGCTCGCCCGGCACCAGTTCGCGGATCGGCTTGGCCGGGCTTCCGGCATAGGCGAAGCCGCTGTTCAGCGTCGAGCGCGGGAAGACGATGGAGCCGGCCTCGATGAGAACGCCGTCCTCCACCACGGAGCCGTCGAGCACCACCACCCTGTCCTCGATCACGCAGTCATTGCCGACCGTGCAGGCGTGGACGACGGCGTCGCGTCCCACGGCCACCCTGTCGCCGATGATCGCGGGATAGACCTCATGGGCGATATGGACGGTCGACATATCCCCGAGATGGAAATCGTCGCCGATCCGCACGAAATGCCCGTCGGCACGAATGACGGTTCCGGCGCCGAGCGAGGCCCGCGCGCCGAGCGTCACCCGGCCGAGAACGCTCGCGTCAGTGCCGCACAAGAGCGGCTCGCCCGCGAAGTGCGGCCAGGTTCCCTCGAAGGGAAGGATGAAGGGGGTGACGTGAGTGAGTGCGCTCGCCATGGGAAGACTCAGAACACCGGCGTTTCGCGGTAGGTGCCCCACACGCCCTTCAGCGTCTCGATGATGTCGCCCATCGTCGCCCCGGCGCGGACCAGTTCGATGGTGATCGGCATGATATTCTGGGAGGGGTCGCGGGCCGTCTCTACGAGCTGTTGCAGCAGCAGGTCGAACTTCACCGCATCCCGTTCACGGCGCACGCGCTGGGTGCGGGCGATCTGGCGGGCCGCCGTCGTCTGGTCGTAGGGATGGGTGTGGATGACGGGGTCCGGCGTGTCGTCGACGAAGCAGTTGACGCCGATGACCGGCTTCTCGCCGGACTGCTTGCGCAGGGCGGTCTCATAGGCGAAGTCGGCGATGTGGCGCTGGAACCAGCCTTCCTGGATGAGCTTGAGCGTGCCGCCGCGCTCCTCGACCTCCTCAAGGATGTCGAAGATCCGCTTCTCATATTCGGTGGTCAGGGACTCCACGTAATAGGAGCCGCCCAGCGGGTCGACGACCTGCGTGACGTTGGTCTCCTCGGCGATCACCTGCTGCGTGCGCAGCGCCATGCGCATCGCATCCTCGGTGGGGATGGCGAAGGCCTCGTCATAGCCGTTGGTGTGTAGCGACTGGGTGCCGCCCAGCGCGGCGGCGAGCGCCTGCATGGCGGTGCGCACGACATTGACCATGTATTGCGGCTTGGTCAGCGAGGCCGCCGCGGTCTGGCAATGGAAGCGCAGGCGCATGGATTCCGGGTTCTGCGCCCCGAAGCGCTCCTTCATGATCTTGGCGTAGCAGCGCCGCAGGGCGCGAAACTTCGCGATCTCCTCGAAGAAGTCCGCCTGGCAGACGAAGAAGAAGGCGAGCCGCGGGGCGAATTCGTCCACCTGCATGCCGGTCTTGAGCACTTCCTCGACATAGACGATCAGGTTGGCGAGGGTGAAGGCGGCCTCGTGCAGCGGCGAGGAACCCGCTTCCGAGATGTGGTAGCCGGAAATGTTGATCGGGTTGTACCGCTTCATGTTCCGGGCGCAGTAGGTGATGCAGTCGCGGACGATGCGCACCGACGGCTCGATGGGGAAGACGTATTCCTTCTGCGCCATGTACTCCTTGAGGATGTCCGCCTGGATCGTCCCCGAGAGCTTGTTGAGGTCGTAGCCGCGCTTCTCGGCGAGCACGATGTACATGGCGAGCAGGATCCAGGCCGACGGATTGATCGTCATGGAGACGGAGATCTTCTCCAGATCGATGCCATCGAACAGGGCCTCCATGTCGGCCAGCGTGTCGATGGCGACACCCTCGCGGCCGACCTCGCCCTCGCTCATCGGATGGTCGGAATCGTAGCCCATCAGGGTCGGCATATCGAAATCGGTCGAGATGCCGGTCTGGCCCTGCGCGATCAGGTATTTGAAGCGCTTGTTGGTGTCCTCGCCGGTGCCGAAGCCGGCGATCTGGCGCATGGTCCAGGTCCGCGAGCGGTACATGGTCGGATAGGGGCCGCGGGTGAACGGGTAGCGGCCGGGCAGGCCGATATCCTCGACCGGCGTGTCGGCGAGGTCGGCGGCGGTGTAGGTGCGCTTTACCGGGACGTCGCCGAGCGTGAAGAAGTCGCTCCGGCGCTCCGCCTGCTTGCGCAGGAACTGCGCGACCTCGTTCGCCTCCCAGTCCCGTTCCTCGGCGCGAAGCTCACCAATGGTCTTCTGCGAAATGGGGCGGGCGGTGATGGTCTCGTTCATGGGCCGATCCTCGTTCGAACGACGCGGCAAGCAGTTCATTGGCCAGGGTGTAGGGGTCGGCGTCGCGGCGCCGTAGGCGTTCCGCCAGCGCCGGCGCGCGGGTCGCGGCGGCCTTGGCGAAGCGCTCGACGAGCAGGTTTTCCGCCGTCTTCTCCAGACGGAAACGCGCGATCGCCAGCTGACGCCGGCTGCCGCTCGCGGTGCCGAACGCCACCTCCCGGTGCCTGTCGATGGCGCGGGTGAGCGCGTCGAAGCCGTCGCCCGTATAGGAGCTGACGCCGACGACCGGCGTCTGCCATTCCGGCTTCTGCGCCGTCGCCGCGCCCAGCGTCAGCATCTGCTTGATGTCAACCAGCGTGCGGTTGGCGTCGCTGCGGTCGCATTTCGACACGACGTGGATGTCGGCGATCTCCAGCATGCCGGCCTTGATGGCCTGGATCTCGTCGCCCAGCCCCGGAGCGGAGACGACGACGGTGGTGTGGGAGGCCTTGGCGATCTCCACCTCGTCCTGGCCGACGCCGACGGTCTCGATGATGATGGTGTCGAAGCCGCCGAGGTCGAGAATGTCGACGGCATCGAGCGTCGCCCGCGCCAGCCCGCCCATCGCCCCACGCGTCGCCATGCTGCGAATGTAGACGCCGGGATCGTTGACGAGGTCCGACATGCGGATGCGGTCGCCGAGGATGGCGCCGCCCGAATAGGGGCTGGACGGGTCGACCGCGACGATCCCGACCTTCAGGCCCTGCGTGCGCAGGCGCGCGGTGAGCGCGGCGACGAGGGTGGACTTGCCGCTGCCGGGAACGCCGGTCAGGCCGATGACATGGGCGCGGCCGGCGCGCCGGTAGATCGTCGCCAGCGCCGCCCGCGCCTCCGGCATGCCGGCCTCGGCGCGCGAGATCAGGCGGCCGATGGCCGGCACCTCGCCGCGCGCGGCGCGCTCCACCAGCTCGCTCGACGGGACATAGCGGCTCATGCGCCGCTCTCCGCCTCGATCTGGGCGTACATCTCGCGAAAGACGGAGCGGTCGTCGGTGACGCGGCGCGCCTTGAAGTCGGTGCGCGGCAGGGTGCCCTTGGCGACGATCTCGGCCCTTGTGCGAAGCCCGAGCAGCTTCTGGATGCGATGGCTGACATCGGCGCGGAAGCGCTCCAGCTCGCCGCCGGCGAAGGTGCCCTCATCCGCCTCGACCCGCAGCAGCAGCTCGTCCATCGCGGCTTCGCGGGTGATGACGATCTGGTGCTCGCCGCCATAGCCGGGCGTCTGGTTGAGCGCCGCGTCGATCTCGCTCGGATAGACGTTCTCGCCGCGGATGGTGAACATGTCGTCGATCCGGCCGAAGATTCCGTGCGGGAGCCGCGGATAGGTGCGCCCGCACGGGTTCGGCCCGTCCTGCCAGAGCGTCAGGTCGCCGGAGGCGAGGCGGATCATCGGCTGCGAGGTTCGCTCCAGATGGGTGTAGACCGGCGTGCCGCGCTGGCCGTAGGGGACGCGCCGCATCGTCGCGGGATCGCAGACCTCGGTGTAGACGATGTCCTGCCAGCAGAGCATGCCCTCGGTCTCGGCCGAGCCGGCGACGTTCATCCACGGCGTCATCTCGGCCATCGAGCCGCAGTCGAAAACCTTCGCGCCGAACAGATCGGCGATGCGGTCCCGCACGCCGGGGATCGACGCCCCCGGCTCGCCCGAGAAGAACATGTATTTGAGGCCGAACTCCCGCGGGTTGAGGCCCTCGTCGCTCGCGGCCTGGGCGAGATGCAGCGCGTAGGTGGGCGTGCCGTAGAAGCCCGCCGGCTTCATGGTGTCGAGCCATTGCGCGCAGCGTATCGTCATCCCCGGAGCGCCGGCCCCGAACGGGAACGCCTTGGCGCCGAGGCGTTCGGCGCCCGACAGAGCGCCCCAGCTTCCCATGTAGAGGCTGAGGATCGCGGCGATGCAAATCATGTCGCCGGGGCGCATGCCCATCGCCCACATGATGCGGGCATGGGCGTTGGCGATGGCGATCCAGTCGTTGCGGCCGATGGCGAAGGCGGTGGGGCGCCCCGTCGTGCCGCTGGTCCCGTGGATATGGAACACCTCGGCGTCGGGGATGCACAGATAGTCGCCGAAGGGCGGCGACAGCGCCTGCGATTCCCTCAGCTCCTTCTTGGTGACGACCGGGACCCGGTCCTCGAAATCCTCCAGCGAGCGCAGCTGGTCGGGATGGAAGCCGGCCTCGTTCCAGCGGCGGCGGTAGAAGGGCGAGTGGTCATAGGCATAACGGCAGACGACGCGCAGCCGCTCCAGTATCGCCTTCTCGCGATCGCCGGCCGGCATGGTCTCGCGCTGCCGGAACCAGTAGCGGCTGTCGGCCGGGGGAAGATATGAGGCGTCGTAGGAGGGCGGGAAGGACCAGGATTCCATGGCGCGCCCTCCCCCTCACCGCTCGCCGCGTTCAGTGACGAGGCGCGTCAGCGTCTCGACGATCTCGTCCGGCGGCGTGTCCTGAAGCAGGACCTCCCGCACCCCCATCCTCTTGATCTCGACGACATCCTCGTCCGGCATCACCCCGCCGGCGACGACGATCATGTCCTCGGCGCCCTTGCTGGCCAGAAGCTGGAAGATCTTCGGGAAGACGGTGAGCTGCACGCCGGAGAGCAGGCTGACGCCGAGCACGTCCACGTCCTCCTGGATCGCGGCGGTCACGACCTCCTCGGGCGTGCGGTGCAGGCCGGAATAGATGACGTCCATGCCGGCGTCGCGCAGGGTTCGGGCCACCACCTTCACGCCGCGATCATGGCCGTCGAGGCCAACCTTCGCGAGAAGCACACGGATGGGCTGCGTCACTTCAGGCCTCCCTCGTCGAGTTTCTTATTGAACTCTGAATTCAGAACTCCGAACGCAGAGTGCAAGCACCTTGTAGCTCTGTCAAGCGGCAGCCATATTCCTGCGTGGCACCACGATTCTTGCGGAGGATGCGGGCTTGGAGTCCCTGGAAGCGCCGAAAAGCCTTGTCGACCAAGCCTATGAGGTGATCCTCGACGCCCTCTGCGACGGGACCTTCAAGCCCGGCGAGCGGCTGACGCAGGAGGACATCGCGGCGCGCCTCAAGGTCTCCCGGCAGCCGGTCACGCATGCGCTGGTCGTGCTGAAGGCGCAGGGCTTCCTCGCCCAGTCGGGCCGGCGCGGCCTGATCGTGACGCCGGTCGACGCCGCCTTCTTCGAGGCGATCTATCAGTTCCGCTCGGCCGTGGAGCCGCTCGCCGTGCGGCTGGCGACGCCGCGTCTGACCAAGCAGGCGATCCTGCGCGGCCGCTCATTGATCGAGCATGGCCGCAACATGGTCGTGGCCGGCGATGCCCGCGCCGGCCTGCAGGCCGACATGGACTTCCATTCCTTCATCTACGACCTGTCCGGCAATCCCATCGTCGGCGAGACGATGCGCCTGCACTGGCGCCACCTGCGCCGGGCCATGGGGCAGGTGCTGCGCTATCCGGGAATGTCGATCAGCGTCTGGCAGGAGCACGGGCGGATACTGGAAGCCATGATCCGCGGCGATGCCGAAGGCGCGGCCGAACTCATGCGCCGGCACCTGATCGAGGCCTATGAGCGGGTCGAAAAACCGAGCCAGGCTCCGACCGACGCGGATGATTGACCGCGTCGGTCGAAGACCCTTCAGGACTGAATCCGACTGAGCGCCCCCTCGACGGCACCCTCGACATCACCGGCGCGCCCGGCCTCGGCACGGGCGTGAAGGACAGGACGGCGGATCTTCAGACGACGACAATCCGCTCGCGCCGGTCGCGGTCAAGACGAGCCGAGACAATCGGCCTGCCCGCCATCGGCACGACGTCGACCATGTGGCCGTTCCAGACGCCCTTCTTCTGCAGGCGCGGCAAACCGCCAGGCGAGACTGACGCTCAGAGCCGCGCCGGCGGCGAGGCAGGCGGCGATGCAGAGGATGGCGACGACGAAGGCCTGGGTGATGGCCGCCGGATCGGAGCGCGTGCCGAGGACGGCGTAGAAAATCCCACCGTTCACGGCGACGCTGAGCGCGGCGCTGATCTGCAGGGTCGAACTGGCGATGCCGGCGATCATGCCGGAAAACGCCGGCGCGACGCGGCCCGTCACCATCCGCATCAATGTCGGCAGGGCGAGCCCTTGTCCGAGACCGATGACGAACAGGATGACGGCCAGCGGCACGGGCGCAGGCACCGCGCCGGTCGGCGTCGCCAGGATGGCCCAGATCAGGCCGGCGAACCCGACGCTCTCCAGCCCCATGCCGATCGCATTGACATAGGCGCCGAGGATCCGCCGGCAGATGGGGGTCGCCAGCGGCCCCAGCAGGAATCCCGCACCGAAGGGCAGGAAGACCAGGCCGGCACTCAGGGCGGTCACATGCAGCGCGTTCTGCAGATAGACCGAGAACAGCAGGAAGAAGGGCGTGATCCCGTAGAACAGCAGTGCGATCAGCAGCGCGCGGCCCAGCCCCGGCGCCTGGATCGAAGCCGGATCGATCAGGGGTGTGCCGCCCTTGTGAGCCAGTCGGGTCTCATAACGCCAGAAGAGCCACCCAAGCGCCGGCGCCGCAATGAGCGACAGCCAGGACCAGAGGGGCCAGCCCGCCTCACGCCCCTCGATCAGCGGCACGATCAGCGCCGCCAACGTCATGATCGACAGGACCGTGCCGCCAAGATCCAGCTTGCGCGGCTCCGGTGCCCGCGTCTCCTTCAGCAGGGGAAGTCCGAACAGCACGACCAGGACCGCCACCGGCAGGTTGACGATGAAGATCGCCCTCCACCCCAGCCCCAGGAGATCGAGCGAAATCAGGATGCCGCCCAGCGCCTGCCCGACCACCGCGGCCAGGCCGAACACCGCGCCATAAAGGCTGAGGGCGAGCGGTTTCTCCGATTCAGGGAAAATCGCCTGCACCGAGGCGAGCGCCTGCGGGGCCATCACCGCCGCCGTCACGCCCTGCAATGCGCGCCCGGCGATCAGCGCCCAGGGCGACCAGGCGAAGCCGCACAGCGTCGAGGCGGCGGCAAAGCCGACCAGGCCGAGGAAGAACATGCGGCCGCGGCCATACAGGTCGCCGAGGCGCCCGCCGGTGATCAGCGTCACGGCGTAGAGCGCGGCGTAAGCGGAAATGACGAGCTGCTCGGCGGAGGACGACGCGGCCAATTCCGCCCGGATCGAGGGAAGCGCGACATTGACGATGAAGAAATCGAGCGGTGGCAGGAACGCGCCGACCAGCAGGATCGCGAACATGAGCCAGCGGCGCGGTTCGCGCGGGGCGACACCATCCCGGAACCGGACAGCCGGTGAGGTTTCTGCTTGCGATAATGTCGTGCTCACGGGTGCTGCTTTCGGTTCTCGATGGTGAACTTGCCGTGGCCGAGCCCATCGGGCCCGGACGGATGAAGCCGGAATTCAGGCCTGTCGCGCTGCGATCCGCTCAGAGCGGGGCCGCCAGGCTGCGCTGCGGCTTGACGGCGGTGACGAGATCGACGTCGGCCATCACCCGCGCCGTTTCCGGCGAGGCCAGCGCCGCTTCCATGGCCGCCTTATCCCGGAAGACACAGGTCGCGATGGCGATCAGGCCGCCACCGTCTCCCTGTGGGAAAAAGCCGGCGAGGCGTTCGAGCCCGTAGGGACCCCAGCATTCGCGCACGAGAGGAAAATGGACGTCGATCCAGTGCTCGCGGTCGAACGGGGTATCGGCATTGCCGGCATAGGTTACGTACATGGTGGTCATGGGAGACCTGCTCCGCGATGGGTGTCGAAATCGGTCGGGGCAAGCGCCGCCCATCCGGCGCCATTGGCCCGGACCGGCTCGCCGTCCCCAATCGGATGAAGAGAAGGTAGGTGCTTGGATTTGTTCCGTAACTGACAGTATCGTACGCCCGCTGTTCATTTTTGTGCGGGACGCCGATGGAGTGGAGCGACGTCAGGATCTTCTTGGCCATAGCCCGTTCCGGCACGCTGGGCGCGGCCGCCCGCACGCTTCATCTGAGCCATCCGACGGTCGGACGCCGGCTGCGGGCGCTCGAACAAGCGACCGGCCATACGCTGTTTCAGAGAACGGCCGACGGTTTCGTCCTGACGGAAGAGGGCAACGCCGTCCTCCCTCTGGCGGAACAGATGGAAGAAGGCGCCCTGGCCATGGAACGGCGGCTCGCCGGGCAGGAGCAGAATCTTCAGGGCACGTTGCGCATATCTTCCGCCGACTGGTTCGGCGCCTACGTCCTGCCGCCGATCATCGCCGACTATGCGAAGACCTATCCCCACGTCGACATCGAGGTTCTGACGGGCACCCGCCTGTTCAGCCTCGCCCAGCGTGAGGCCGACATCGCCTTCCGGATCGTCCCGTTCGACAGTCCCGATGTCGTGCAGCGACGGCTGATCCGGCTGGCCTACGGGGCCTATGTCGCGGCAGGCTCTCCCGAGCCGGTCTATGGCGACGGAGCCGGCTTTCGGCTCATCACCCACGACACGTCGACTGGCCAGTTCCCCGATATCGCCTGGCTCACGGAGAGCTTCCCGAATGCGAGGCCGATCCTGCGTTCGAACAACCGCAATGTGCAGGGTCGCATGTGCAGCCAGGGCGTCGGCATCTGCGTGCTGCCGCAGGTCGTCGGCAATCAGATGCCGGCACTACGCCGGCTCAACCTGCCGGCGGAGCCACCCGGACGGGACATCTGGATGGGCTATCACCGCGACATCAGGCGACTTCAGCGCCTGCGGGCCTTCATCACCACGATGACCCAACACATCGCGAACGCTCAAGCCTGAGCAAGAGCGCCGGAGGCCGGTCGCCCGCATCACCCCAAGCAGCGGTGAGCCGGGATCGCTCTCCGTTCTGACAACGATCCCGGATCGGCCTTCGGCCATCCGGGATGACGCCCATTAGGGGATCAAGCAGTCCCTACGGCGCCACCAGATAATGCGCGCCCCATTCCGAGTTCGGGATCGCCGCGCCGAGCTTGTACTCGAAGCTCTTCACCTCCAGCCCCTCGTTCTGCGTCTCGCAGTCATAGGCGATGTGGTACCAGGTGCCGCCGGAACGGATCGCCGCGCCCGGCGCCCTGATGCGCGCGCCCTTTATCACCGGGTCGCGATAGGCATAGGCGACCAGCTCGTCCGGCTTCATGCCCTTCACATTGCGCTGCACCTCGCCCATGGCGCGGGCGTTGCAGCGCTGCTCGATGCGCTCGGAGGGGTCGAGCAGCAGCATCTGCTCGTCGGGCGAGCGAGCCTGCGCCGGGGTGAGATCGGCGAGCAGCAGGACGCCGCCGCAGGCAAGGACGGCGAGGCTGAGAATGGTCGAGCGCGGCATGGACAGGCGAATCCCCTCTCATCGCAATTCAGTTCAATATTCGACTTATGTCCATCCTGTGGCTTCACATCCGCGTTGTGACGCAGGCCGCTCGTGTTGCCGGGGCACGCGGGGCGGATTAGAACCGCCCCATGGCGCTGATGGACCTTGCCAACCCGACCCGCTTCCTCGCCCTTTCCGGGCGCGTCCTGCCATGGCTGACCGGCCTCGCGCTGGCAACCCTCGCCCTCGGCTTCTTCCTCGCCTTCCGCGCCCCGGCCGACTACCAGCAGGGCGAGACGGTGAAGATCATGTACATCCACGTGCCCTTCGCCTGGCTGGCCATGTTCGGCTATTCGCTGCTGGCGCTCTCCGCGCTCGGCATCCTGGTCTGGCGCCACCCGCTGGCCGACGTCGCGCACAAGGCCATGGCCCCCATCGGGGCGGTGTTCGCCTTCCTCTGCCTCGTCACCGGCTCGCTCTGGGGCCGGCCGATGTGGGGCACCTACTGGGTGTGGGACGCGCGTCTCACCTCCATGCTGGTGCTGCTGCTGCTCTATCTCGGGCTGCTGGCCCTGCGCTCGGCCATCGAGGACCCCAACCAGGCGGGGCGCGCCGCCGCGGTGCTCTCGCTCGTCGGCTTCGTCAACGTGCCGATCGTCAAGTTCTCGGTCGACTGGTGGAACACGCTGCACCAGCCGGCCTCGGTCTTCCGCATGGGCGGGCCGACCATCGATGCCAGCATGCTCTGGCCGCTGCTGATCTGCGCCATCGGCTTCACCCTGGTGATGCTGGCGCTGCACATGGCGGCGATGCGCACCGAGATCTATCGCCGCCGCCTGCGCGTCATGGAAGCGCGCGCCGCGGCCGAAGCCGCCTTCGCCTGAGGAAGCCCGCAATGTTCGGCGAGCACTCCCTGTTCATCCTCGCCTCCTACGGCGTGAGCGCGCTCGCGCTCGGCGGCCTCGCGCTGTGGACCGTGCTGGACGGGCGCAGCGTGCGCCGCCGTCTGGAGGAGCTCGACTCGCGCGGGGTCAAGCGCCGCTCGGCGGGGCGCGAATGAGCGACGCGCCATGAGCGACACGTCCACACCCTCAGGCACCGGCCGCCGGCGCCTGCTCGTCCTGCTGCCGCTGATCGCCTTCGTCGCGCTGGCCGCGCTGTTCTATGGAAGGCTGTTCTCGGGCGATCCCTCGCGCATTCCCTCGGCGCTGATCGGCCGCCCCGCCCCGGCGCTCGACCTGCCGCCGCTCCAAGGGCTGACCCGCGACGGCCAGCCGGTGCCGGGCCTCACCTCGGCCGGGCTCAAGGGCGAGGTGACGGTGCTCAACGTCTTCGCCTCCTGGTGCGTGCCCTGCCGCGACGAGCACCCCTTCCTTGTCGAGCTGTCGAAGATGCAGGGCTTCCGCCTCGTCGGCCTCAACTACAAGGACGAGGCGGAGAACGCCCGCCGCTTCCTCGGCCGCTTCGGCAATCCCTATGCGGCGGTCGGCGTCGATGCCGGCGGGCGCGCCGCCATCGACTGGGGCGTCTATGGCGTGCCGGAGACCTTCGTCATCGGCAGGGACGGGCGCATCGCCTACAAGTTCATCGGCCCGATCGACGCGCAGGGCCTGAAGGAACGCCTGCTGCCGGAGATCGAGAAGGCGAAGGCGCCGCCGGCAAGCTAGTTCCGCTCGTCCGGCAGCACCGGCAGCGGCAGCACCTCGATCTCGTCCTCGATCAGCGCCCGCACCTCCTCGGAGGTCGCCTCGCCGCGGATGGCGCGCTTCTCCTCCTCGCCCTCATGCATGCGCCGGGCGAGGCGAGCGAAGTCGTCGCCGACATCGTCGGTATTGGCCTCCACATGCGCCCGTACCGCCCGCAGCATGGAGCGGAGCTGCTGCTCCTTCTCCGACATCATCGCCACCGGCTGGGTGGGAGCGGGAGCAGGAGCAGCCGCCGGCGCCGAAGCCTCGCTCGGGCCTTCCGCCTCGAACTTGCGCGTGCCGCGGCCCAGCGCCGGCGCCATGATCGCCTTGGAGACATCCGGCGAATCGCAGACCGGGCAGGTCACGAGGCCCTGCGCCTTCTGCGCGTCATAGGCGGCTGAATCGCGGAACCAGCTCTCGAACTCGTGGTCCTTTGCGCAACGCAGGCTGTAGAGGATCATGCCGCGTCACCCGGGGAAGCGAGGTGCAGCCGGCCGAAATCGCCCGGCGCCACCACCTCGAAGCGCCGGCCATTGGCCAGCGAGGGGATTCGCCCGCGCACCGCCGCCACCCGCGCGGGATCGATCTCGGCGCTGATCACGCCCGGCTCGGTGCCGGCCTCGGCGAGGACCTCGCCCCAGGGATCGATGATCAGGCTGTGGCCGAAGGTCTTGCGGCCGTTCTCATGCGTGCCGCCCTGCGCCGCCGCCAGCACGAAGCAGCCGGTCTCGATGGCGCGGGCGCGCAGCAATATGTGCCAGTGCGCCTCGCCGGTGGACTGGGTGAAGGCGGCGGGCACCGCGATCATCCCTGCCCCGGCCTCGGCCAGCGCGCGGAACAGCGCCGGGAAGCGCAAATCGTAGCAGATGGTGAAACCGAGCCGGATCCCCGGCAGGTCGGCGGCGACCGCCAGTTCGCCGGGCCGGTAAGCCTCGGATTCGCGGTAGACGTCGCCATTCGGCAGGTCGACGTCGAACATGTGGATCTTGTCGTAGCGGGCGAGGATCGCCCCGTCGGGACCGATGAGGAAGGAGCGGTTGGCGGCGCGGTGCTCGCTCGCCTTCACCGCCAGCGAGCCGATATGCAGATGCACCTTCAGCTCCGCCGCCAGCGCGCGGAACGCCTTGAGCGCCGGATCGCTCTCCTCGTCATGCAGCACGGCGAACAGCGCCTGCCGGTTCTCCTCCATCGTGCCGGTCATCTCCGGCGTCTGAATGTAGCTGGCGCCGCCCGCCGCCGCCTCGCGGATCAAGGCGGAGGCGGTCTCGACATTCGCCCCGACGCTCTTGGCGGTGCGCAGCTGCACCAACGCGGCACGGAACGGCGCGCCGAGATGCAGCGGGCGGGGAGCGGTCGAATCGGTCGAGGCGTTCTTCATGCAAATAAAATCCGTTCAGCTCGCCAGCAGAGCGTCGAGCTCGCCGGCCTCCTCCAGCGCATAGAGGTCGTCACAGCCGCCGACATGGCGGCCGCCGATGAAGATCTGCGGCACGCTGGTGCGCCCGTTGGCGCGCTGCGACATGGTCGAGCGCATCACCGGATCGCCGGCCACGTTGATCTCCGAGAAATCGACGCCCTTGCGCTTCAGGAGGTCCTTGGCGGCGTGGCAATAGGGGCAGCTATAGGTGGTGTAGATCTCGATCTGCGACATCGTTCCAACCAGTTGAGCCCCGCCACCGGGGCCTCGGCGCTGGGTCTTTCCTATGATATGGCGCCGCCCCGCCCGTCAACAACCCGCGCAAACACCAGCACGTCGACCCGGCCGGCCCCGGCCCGCGTCAGCGCCTTGGCGCAGGCGTCGATGGTCGCCCCCGTGGTGAGCACGTCGTCGACCAGCACCACGCGCCGGCCGCGCAGCTCGGCGCGCGCCGCCGCCGGGACGGCGAAGGCGCCGGCGACGTTCTGCGCGCGGGCCACCCGGTCCAGACCGACCTGCGGCATCGTCGCTCGTGCGCGCGTGAGCCAGGAGGTGCGCACCGGAACCTTCGCCTCGCGCCCCACGGCCTTGGCGAGGGCCGCCGACTGGTTGAAGCGCCGCCGCCACAGCCTGAGCCCGTGCAGCGGCACCGGGATGAGCGCGTCGGCGTCATCGAGGATGTCCGCCCCCGCCCGCGCCATCATCCGCGCCATGGGCGGGGCGACGTCGAGCCGGTCGGCATATTTCAGCGCATGGACGAGGTCGCGCGCCACCTCGCCGAAGGCCGCGACCGCCCGCGCCCTCGCATAGGCCGGCGGATCGGCGAGCGCGGCGGAGGAGACGGCCGGCCCGTCCAGCGGATCGGCGTCATAGGGCAGCGGCGTGCCGAGCCTGTCGCAATAGGGCCGCTCGATGAACTCCATCCCCCGCCAGCAGGTGGCGCACAGGCAGCCCGGCTGGTCCACCGCCGCCCGGCGGGTCATGCAGATCGGCGGCAGCGCGAAGTCGATGACACGACGGCCCAGCCCCCGCGCGGCCATCCGCGCCGCGCCGCCAAGGCGGGCAGCGAATGGAAGGGCGCTTTCCGCTTCCAGAGGCTTGTCCATACCGGCGAGCCTAGCATGCGCGCGGAACCGGCGCCGACCCGATTTCCCTGCTTTGACCCGCTGCCACGGCCGTCCTATGGCTCAGGTCCCATTCTTGGTCCGGATGTGTTCCAACATCTTCTGCCCTCATGGCCGGGCTTGACCCGGCCACCCAGGGTCCAGCCGTGCGGCCTTGCGGCGCAAAGGCCGGGTCCCCGGGTCAAGCCCGGGGATGAGGGAGTAGAGTTACGAGTGAGACCCGAGGAGCATCCCATGTCCGGCCCGATGAACGTCTTCGACCCGCGCGCGCTCGCCGCCCGCCGCCGCCGCGCGCTGGCGCTGGGACCGGAGACTTTCCTGCTCGACCGCGTCGCCGAAGACCTCGCCGACAGGCTCGGCGCGGTGAAGCGGCGCTTCGAGGTGGCCGCCGACCTCGGCACGCCGACCGATGCCGTGCGCACCGCGCTCGCCGGCTCCGACATGGTCGGACGGCTCCATGCCTTCGGCCCGGCCGAGCGGGCGGATGTCGAGATCGTCACCGATCCCGAGGCCCTGCCCTTCGCGCCGGAAACGCTCGACCTCGTGGTCTCGGCGCTGGCCTTGCAGACGGTCAACGACCTGCCCGGCGTCCTCTCGCAGATCCGCCGCGCGCTGCGCCCGGACGGGCTGCTCATCGCCGGATTCCTCGGCGCCGGCACGCTGAACGAGCTGCGCGAGGCCTTCGCCATCGCCGAGAGCGACACGCTAGGGGGCATCTCCCCGCGCGTCGCCCCCTTCGCCGATCTGCGCGACCTCGGCGGGCTGCTCCAGCGCGCCGGCTTCGCCCTGCCGGTCACCGATGTCGACCGCGTCGTCGTGCGCTATGGCGACCCGCTGTCGCTGCTCGCCGACCTGCGCCGCATGGGCGCCGCCAACCCGCTCGCCGACCGCCGCCGGACGCCGCTGCTGCGCAAGACGCTGGCGCGGCTGTTCGAGGTCTATGCCGAGCGCTTCTCCGACCCGGACGGACGCCTGCGCGCCACCTTCGAGATCGCCTGGATTTCCGGCTGGGCGCCGCATGAGAGCCAGCAGAAGCCGCTGCGCCCCGGCTCGGCCAAGGCGCGGCTGGCGGATGCGCTGAAGGTTCCGGAAGGACGGCTGCCGGGGGATGGCTAACTTCCCGTTTCCCCGCCCGCCGTCATGCTGAGGTGCCGGCCTTCAGGCCGGCCTCGAAGCACGCAGGCGGTGCCCGGACGAGCATCCTTCGAGGCTCGCCTATGGCTCGCACCTCAGGATGACGGTGTGTTTGTCGTCGGATCCTCTACCGCCCCGGCCCCAGCAAATCGACCAGCACCGGGATCAGCGGCTCGTCGGCGGGCGGCATGGGGTAGTCGCGCAGCGCGCGCGGCTTCACCCAGGCGAGGCGCTGGCCCTCGCGGCCATGGGCGTGGCCTTCCCAGCGCCGGCAAATCCACAGCGGCATCAGCAGCTGGAAGGTCTCGTAGGTGTGCGAGGCGAAGCTCAGCGGCGCGAGGCACGGCTCCTTCACGACGATGCCGAGCTCCTCGGCGAGCTCGCGGATCAGGCAGTCCTCCGGCCGCTCGCCGAGCTCGACCTTGCCGCCGGGAAACTCCCACAGCCCCGCCAGCGACTTGCCCGCCGGCCGCTCGGTCAGCAGCACCCGCCCGTCGACGTCGACGAGGGCGCAGGCGGCGACGAGGACGAGCTTCATCGGCGCCATGGTCAGGACCGGTAGTCGCCGTTGATGGCGACATATTCCTTGGTGAGGTCGCAGGTCATCACCCGGTCCGCGCCGCGCCCGAGGCCGAGATCGACGGTGAGGTCGATGACGTCGTTCTTCATGTAGGCGGAGACCTCGGCCTCGTCATAGGACGGGTCGCGCGTGCCCTCATGCGCCACGCGGATCGGCCCGAAGGAGATGGAGAGCCGGTCGCGCTCGGCCGGCTCGCCGGCCTTGCCCACCGCCATCACCACGCGGCCCCAATTGGCGTCCTCGCCGGCCACCGCCGTCTTCACCAGCGGCGAATTGGCGATCGACATGGCGATGCGCCGGGCCGAGCGCTTGGAGGTCGCGCCGGTGACATGGATGCGCACCAGCTTGCGCGCGCCCTCCCCGTCCCGCGCCACCTGCTCGGCCAGATCCGCCAGCACGCCGGTCAGCGCGCGGCGGAAGCGGGCGAGGCGCGGGTCCTTGGCATCCGAGATGCGCGGCGCGCCGGAGGCGCCGGTGGCGAACAGCAGCAGCGTGTCGGAGGTCGAGGTGTCGCCGTCGATGGTGACGGCGTTGAACGAGTCGGTCACGCCCTTCGACAGCAGCGCCTGCAGCGCCGGCGCGTCGATGGCGGCGTCGGTGAAGACGAAGGACAGCATGGTCGCCATGTCCGGCGCGATCATGCCGGCGCCCTTGGCCATGCCGGCGATGGTCACCTCGACGCCCTCGATCTTCACCTTGGCGGTGGCGAGCTTGGGGAAGGTGTCGGTGGTCATGATCGCCTTGGCCGGGTCGATCCAGGGCAGCGGCGCGAGGCGCTTGGCCGTCTCCTCCAGCACGCCCTCGTACTTCGTCGCGTCCAGCGGCTCGCCGATGACGCCGGTGGAGGCGAGATAGACCTCGTCCTCGCGGCAGCCCAGCGCCTTGGCGGCGATTTTCGCGGTCAGCGCCGTCGCCTCGCGGCCCTTCCTGCCGGTGAAGGCGTTGGCGTTGCCGGAATTCACCACCAGCCCGCGCGCCGAACCCTTGGCGAGGATGTCGCGGCACCATTCGACCGGCGCCGACGGGCACTTCGATTTGGTGAACACGCCGGCGACGCTCGTCCCCTTGTCGAGCGCCAGCAGCAGCACGTCGGTGCGGCCCTTGTAGCGTATGCCCGCCTCGGCGGTGGCGAAGCGCACGCCGGCGACGGGGCCGACCTCGGGCGTCGTCTTGGGCGCGAGCGGGGAGACGGGGGAAGCGTGGGCCATCGGGAAAATCTCTGCGGCAGGAAGGGCCGAACCGATGTGCCCGAGAAGCGCAACATCCGCAAGACGGATCGCCGCTCCCCGGCCGGCCGCGTCGCCCGGACAAGAAAAAAGGCCCCGGACGCGCTGTCCGGGGCCTCGTTCGTCACGGCGTCAGGCGCGGCTCACTGCGCGGGCTTCGGCGCGTCCGGAGCGGCCGGCGCGTCGGCGGCCGGGGCCTTCGGCGCGGCGTCGGTCTTCTCGACCTTGGCGGCCTCGCGGGTCTTCTGCACCGCCTCGGCCTGCGCCTTCTGGGCGAGGAACTGCTCGATCTGCGGCTTCACCTCGTCGAAGGTCGGGGTCGGCTTCTCGCGCTTCTCCTCGACCTTGATGACGTGCCAGCCGAACTGCGTCTTCACCGGCTTGGACACCTCGCCCGGCTTCATGGCGAAGGCGACCTCGGCGAATTCCGGCACCATCTGCTCCTTGGCGAAGAAGCCGAGATCGCCGCCGTCCTGCTTGCCCGAGGGGTCCTCGGTAAGCTGCTTGGCGAGCGTGGCGAAGTCCTCGCCCTTCTTCAGCCGGGCCTCGACGTCCTGCGCCTTCTTCTCGGCGGCGGCCGAGGCCTCCTTGTCGTCCGGCGAGGCGCGGAACAGGATGTGGCGGGCGTGCACTTCCTCTTCCGGCTTCTGCTGCTTCACCGCCTCTTCATAGGTCTTCTTCATCGCGTCGTCGGTCAGCGCCGCCTTGGTCGCCTTCTCCAGCGCCGCCTGCATCAGCACGCGCTTGCGGATGAAGTCGAGCTGCTGCTTGAAGGCCGGGGTCTGGTCGAGCTTGTCGGCCTCGGCGGCCTGCGCCATGGCGGTCAGGTCGATCAGGAAGCCGAGCACATATTCGTCGCGGGCCGGGCCCTGAAGCTGCGGGGGCAGGTTCTGCGCCAGCTCCGCGGCAGCGGCATTCACGTCGCCGCGGGTGATCGCCGCGCCGTTGACGGTCGCCAGCACCGTGTCGTCGGGCTGCGCGCTCGCCGCAGGAGCGGCGGCCGGCGCGGCCGGGCCCTTGGCGGGAGCGTCCTGCGCCAGTGCCGGCAGCGCGGGGATGAGGGCCGCGCCGAGAAGCGCGGCGAGCAGGCCGGCGCGCAGCAGGCCGGCGGGGCGGGAAGATGCCTGGAGCACGGCATGCGGGCGATGACGGGTCATGGGACGTTCCTCAAATTGCGGTTGTCCGCGGTTGGGCGGCGAAAGCTGGCCCAGTCGGGTCCATGTTGCAAGCGGGTAGAATGGGACGGCGGAACATATTTGGCGCCGCGGCGCCGGGTGGCGATGAGCCGGCCTCCCGCCTCCCTACGGGAAGGGAAACTGTCGTCCGGCGCGCGATTGACAACCCCCAAACCCGTTCATAAGTGTGGCAGGCGGTGCGGGGCCTCCCGCGCGCTCGCATTTATGTGACGCAAGAACCCGCAAGCCGTTCGCGGCGGCCTGGCGTGCAAGACCCATTTCGGCCGCAAATGGCGTCTCGTTGAGCCCTGGCCCCGTGGAGGAGCCCCGGCATTCGCGCCGGCAGCTTGCACTTAAGGACGCGGCGGCCCGTCACCGCTCGTCTGACACCTGATCCTGGCGGACACGGATTGGAAGTCTCATGTTCGGCGCTCTCGCGCGAAAGCTGTTCGGATCGGCCAATGACCGCCGCGTGCGCGGTTACCAGCCCAAGGTGGCGGCCATCAATGCGCTCGAACCGGAGGTAAGGGCGCTCTCCGACGAGGAGCTGCGCGCCCGCACGGCCGCCTTCCGCGAGCAATATGCGAACGGCACCAGCCTCGACGACCTGCTGGTCCCCGCCTTCGCCACGGTGCGCGAGGCCGCAAGGCGCGCGCTCGGCCAGCGCCATTTCGACGTCCAGCTCATCGGCGGCATGGTGCTGCACGAGCGCGGCATCGCCGAGATGCGCACGGGTGAAGGCAAGACGCTGGTGGCCACCGCCCCGGTCTATCTCAATGCCATCACCGGCAAGGGCGTGCACGTCGTCACCGTCAACGACTACCTCGCCAAGCGCGACGCCGAGTGGATGGGCCGGGTCTACCGCTTCCTCGGCCTCACCGTCGGCGTGATCCATCACGGGCTCGACGACAATGAGCGCCGCGAGGCCTATGCCTGCGACGTCACCTACGCGACCAACAACGAGCTCGGCTTCGACTATCTGCGCGACAACATGAAGTACGAGCTGAACCAGATGGTCCAGCGCCCGCACTATTTCGCCGTGGTCGACGAGGTCGATTCGATCCTGGTCGACGAGGCGCGCACGCCGCTGATCATCTCCGGCCCGCTCGACGACCGCTCGGACTTCTACAACACCATCGACACCTACATCCCCAGGCTCGACAAGAGCGACTACGAGGTCGACGAGAAGCAGCGCTCCGTCGCCATGACCGAAGCCGGCATGGAGAAGATCGAGACCCTGCTGCGCGACGCCGGCCTGCTGAAGGGCGACAGCCTCTACGACATCGAGAACGTCTCGGTCGTCCACCACGTCAACCAGGCCCTGCGCGCCCACACGCTGTTCCAGCGCGACAAGGACTACATCGTGCGCAACGGCGAGGTCGTCATCATCGACGAGTTCACCGGCCGCATGATGCCGGGCCGCCGCTATTCGGAAGGCCTGCACCAGGCGCTCGAGGCCAAGGAGCGCGTCCAGGTCCAGCCGGAAAACCAGACGCTCGCCTCCATCACCTTCCAGAACTACTTCCGCATGTACGAGAAGCTGGCCGGCATGACCGGCACGGCGAACACCGAGGCGGCGGAGTTCCAGGACATCTACAACCTCGAAGTGGTCGAGATCCCGACCAACCTGCCCGTCCAGCGCGTCGACGACGACGACGAGGTCTACCGCACGGCCGGCGAGAAGTACGACGCCATCATCGCCCTCATCGAGGACTGCAAGACGCGCGGCCAGCCGGTCCTCGTCGGCACCACCTCGATCGAGAAGTCCGAGCTGCTCGCCGAGCTGCTGAAGAAGCGCGGCTTCAAGCAGAAGGACTTCTCCGACGCCGACGCCTTCCGCAGCCTCTATGACGGCGACCAGGGCAAGGCCTCCGAGAAGGTGTTCGCGGTGCTCAACGCCCGCCACCACGAGCAGGAATCCTACATCGTCGCGCAGGCCGGCGTGCCCGGCGCCATCACCATCGCCACCAACATGGCCGGTCGCGGCACCGACATCCAGCTCGGCGGCAATGCCGACATGCGCATCGCCCACGAGATCGCCGACATGCCCGAGGGCGAGCAGCGCGCGGGCGCCGAGCAGCGCATCCGCGACGAGGTGGTGACGCTCAAGGCCAAGGCGCTCGCCGCCGGCGGCCTCTACGTCATCGGCACCGAGCGGCACGAGAGCCGGCGCATCGACAACCAGCTGCGCGGCCGCTCCGGCCGCCAGGGCGACCCCGGCCATTCGCACTTCTTCCTGTCGCTGGAAGACGACCTGATGCGCATCTTCGGGTCGGACCGGCTCGACGGCATGCTGCAGAAGCTCGGCCTCAAGGAGGGCGAGGCCATCGTCCATCCCTGGATCAACCGGGCGCTGGAGAAGGCGCAGCAGAAGGTCGAGGCGCGCAACTACGACATCCGCAAGAACCTGCTGAAATACGACGACGTGATGAACGACCAGCGCAAGGTGGTGTTCGAGCAGCGCGTCGAGCTGATGCAGGACGAGGACGTCGCCGAGACCGTCGTCGAGATGCGCCACGGCATCATCGAGGACATCGTCGTCAAGCACGTCCCGCCCAACGCCTATCCCGAGCAGTGGGACACGGACGGCCTCGGCGAGGAGCTGAACCGCATCCTCGGCCTCGATCTGCCGGTGAAGGAATGGGCCGGCGAGGAAGGCATCGCCGACGAGGAGATGCGCGAGCGCATCCAGTCCCGTGCCGACGAGGCCATGGCGGCCAAGGTCGCCAAATACGGCCCCGACATCATGCGCTATGTCGAGAAGTCGATCCTCCTGCAGACGCTCGACCATCTCTGGCGCGAGCACCTGGTCACGCTCGACCATCTGCGCCAGGTCATCGGCCTGCGCGGCTATGCCCAGCGCGACCCGCTCAACGAGTACAAGTCGGAAGCCTTCCAGCTCTTCGAGGCGATGCTCTCCAACCTGCGCGAGGCGGTGACCGCCCAGCTCATGCGCGTCGAGGTGGTGACCACCCCGCCGCCCGAGCCGCTGCCGGTCATGCAGGCGCACCATCTCGACGCCGGCACCGGCGACGACGAATTCGCGCTCGCCGATGCCGAGATGAGCGCCGAGGCGACGCTGGCCCCCGCCGCCGACGCCGGTTCCCCGCGCCGCGACCCGAACGACCCGTCGACCTGGGGCCGGGTCGGGCGCAACGAGGTTTGCCCCTGCGGCTCGGGCCTCAAATACAAGCACTGCCACGGCAAGTTCGTATGAGCGATAAGGCGCCGGCCGACGATGATCGGACCGGCGACAGCCGAGCCGACGATTTGGCCGGCGTCGAGACGGCCGAGCGCCGCCTGCGCGATGCCGCCCTGCACGGTGACGTGGCGGCGCTGGACGAATTGCTGGCCGACGATTTGATCTTCGTCGACCAGACCGGCCAGTTCCTCTCCAAGGAAGACGACCTCGCCATGCACCGCACCGGCGCGCTCAAGCTCGGTGCGCTGCGGTTCTCCGACTACCGGCTGCGCCTGCTGTCGCCCGGCGTGGTGCTGGTGGTGCTGCGCGCCGACGCCTCCGGCCGCGCCGCCGGCGAGCCCTTCGACGCCGCGCTGCGCTTCTCCCGCGTCTGGCGCTTTGAGGCCGGCCGCTGGCGGGTTGCGAGCGCGCATTCGACCTTCATCGCCTAAGAGAATCGAAGTCGTCATCCCGGCCGCAGCCCGAAGGGCGGAGAGCCGGGATCGCCCCCATCCCTCCACTCCCCCGCACGCCCTCATCCTGAGGTGCCGCCGCAGGCGGCCTCGAAGGATGGTCAGCTCAGCGCGCCCGGACGAGCATCCTTCGAGGCCCGGCTTTCGCCGGGCACCTCAGGATGAGGTCCATCGTGTGGGAATCGGGCGCGTGAAGGCGCCTACTGCACCGACGAGGAGAATCCGCCGGGCGCCAGAATCGAGGCGCCGGGCAGCGCGCCGGGCGTGCCGTAGAGCGGCTGCTGCGAGGAGGCGACCGAGGGCCGCAGCACCGGCGCGTCGCCGGTATCGGCCGTGGACGTCGCGGCGGGCGTCGCCTTGGGCGATGCCACAGTGCTGGTCGTCGCGCCATAGCCCGGATGGGTCGGCCGCGTCACGACGGGCGCGGCGCTGGCGGAACTGGTCGTCGCCGGACGCGGCGCGGCGGAGCTCTGGCCCTGCGCCGCCGGCTTCGCCGGCGCGGCCGGACGGGTCGACGCCGCCTGCGGTCGGGCGGTCGGCCGCTCGGGCGGCAGCGGCACGTCCGCCGGCGTGCCGGTGCTGGCGGTCGCCGCAGGAACGTTCGGGGGCGGTGAGCCGCCGCCGAACCAGCTCTTCAGCCCGGCGAAGAAGCCACCGCCGGAATCGAGCGCGGCGACCTGGGTGCCGGCCGGGGTGTTCTGCACGCTCCGCGCCGGGGCCGGCGCGAAGGCGCCGAACAGGCTCGGCGCCTGAGCCGGCGCGGCAGCGACCTGCGTGCGCACGCCGCCCGGCGCGTCGGTCGGGCGCGGCGCCGGCAGCGGCACGCCACCGGCGACCTGCACCGGCGCGGCGCCGGACGTGCGGGCGGTGCCGACCATGGGGCCATCGGCGCCCTGCACCACGGTGTCGGCCTTGGCGAGCGCGATGCTGTCGGCCGGGGCCGGCGCGTTGGTCTCGACGCCCCATTCGCTGCCCGGCGGCTTCACGATCGCCGGCAGCGAGCCCGGCGCGTTCAGCTCCGGATTCTCCAGCTTGGCGAGGAAGACCTTGTGCATGCCGCCGTCCTTGCCGGTCTTCACCGGGGCGGTCGGCTGCAGCGTGCCGGCGCTGGCGATCTTGGCGTTGACCTGCTGCTGGCGGGAAGCGAGCGCCTGCTGCAGCCCTTCCGGCTGGGTGTATTGCGGGCACGGCGCCGAGGCGTCGAAGCGGGCGTTCGGATCGACCGGCGTGGCGTTGAACACGTAGCGCTTGGCGCAGAAATCGACCTTCGGCGGCGCCTTGGTGACCTCGAACGTGTCGCTGCCTTCCTTGATCATCTTCCAGAAGGCGAGGTTCGGGTTGTTGCGGTGGCGCACCATGTTTTCCGCGGTCATGCGGAACGGATAGGCCTGCACCTGGAAGGAGCGCTGGCCGCCCATGAAGCTCTCGCGGCCGAGCGCGAACACTTCCTGCACCTGCTCGTCGGTCATGGCGTAGCAGCCGCGCGAGGTGCAGTCGCCATGCACCATCAGATTGGCGCCGGTGCGGCCGAGCGAGCGGTCGAAGGCGTTGGGATAGCCGAGATCGAAGGACAGGTAGTACTGGGAATTCGGATTCATCTGGCCGGGGGTGACGGTGTAGAAGCCTTCCGGCGCCTGCCGGTCGCCTTCCTTCACCTTCGGCCCGAGCTCGCCGGACCAGCGGCAGATCGGATAGGTCTTCAGGAGCGCATAGTCGCCGCTGGTGGTCTGCTTCCAGACTTCCAGCTCCGATTCTTCCTTGAAGATGCGCACCACGATCGGGCTGGTGCGCGACATGCCCTTCTCGCCGATCAGCGCCACGGTCTGCGGCGACAACGACTTGGTGCCCTTCGCCGACATGGGCGAGGGACCGTCATCGCCGGTGCAGCCGGCGAGAGCGAGCGCGGCGGCGCCGGCCAGCAGCGCGGCGCGCCAGCGCGCGGACCCCTTGTGCAGGAGGCGCGAAAAGCTTGGAACCCTCACCCCAAGACTCCCCACTAAAGCTCCCCGACACGCCCGCCCCACGCGGGCGTCCTGCAAAGCGTTATACGCGTGCGGGCCGCATCGCAATCCCGCCTCGCATTACCGGCACGTCCCAACGCCTGCGCGCAGCGGCGAAGGCGGTCGTCGCGGCCGGGCCCTGGAGCATTTCCCGTTCGGATGTTCCATCCGAACGGAAAGGGCTCTAGAGGTTCCGGCCGATGGCGAGGAACTTCTCCCGGCGCGCCTTGCGCAGCGCCGCCGAGTCCAGCCCCTCGAGATCGCCCAGCGCCGCCTCGATGGCGTCGCCGGTGGCGGTGATCGCCGCCTGCGGGTCGCGATGCGCGCCCCCGGTCGGTTCGGCGATGACGGTGTCGATGACGTTGAAGCGGAGCAGGTCCTGGGCGGTGATCTTCATGTTCACCGCCGCTTCCTGCGCCTTGGCGGTGTCGCGCCACAGGATCGAGGCCGCGCCCTCCGGCGAGATCACGCTATAGATGGAATGTTCCAGCATGAGCACCCGGTTCGCCGTGGCGATGGCGATCGCGCCACCCGACCCACCTTCGCCGATGATAACGGCGACATTGGGGACGCCGAGCGAGAGGCAGGCATCGGTGGAACGGGCGATCGCCTCGGCCTGCCCGCGTTCCTCGGCGTCGAGGCCGGGGAAGGCGCCGGCGGTGTCGACCAGCGAGATGACGGGGAGCGCGAAGCGGTCGGCCAGCTCCATCAGCCGCGCCGCCTTGCGGTAGCCCTCCGGCCGCGCCATGCCGAAATTGTGCTTGATGCGGGTCTCGGTGGAGGAGCCCTTCTCCTGCCCGATCACGCAGACCGGCCGGCCGCGGAAGCGCGCGAAGCCGCCGAGGATGGCGTGGTCGTCGCCGAACTTGCGGTCGCCGGCGAGCGGGTCGAACTCCTCGAACAGCCCGTCGGCATAGTCGGTGAAGTGCGGGCGCAGCGGATGGCGCGCAACTTGAGTCTTCTGCCAGGGCGAGAGGTTGCCATAGAGCTGGACGAGCGCGTCCTTGGCCTTGCCTTCCAGGCGGACGATGTCGTCGCCGATGGAGACGGCGTCGCCCTGCGCCGCCATGGCGCGCAATTCTTCCAGCTTGGCCTCGAGTTCGGCCACGGGCTTCTCAAAGTCGAGGTAGCTGCGCATTTGGGATTGGTGAACCGGCTCTCATGAATGGGGCCGCTGTCGAGCGCGGCCCGCGAAAATCGCGCGGAAGCTGCCCCGACAGGGTGGCGACGTCAAGGCAAGGCGGTAAATGCGCTTAATCGCCGCTCGTGTCGCCCAGCGGATGCAGGTCGCGCACGAGGCTCTTCAGCCGCTCGTCGAGCACGTGGGTATAGATCTGCGTGGTCGAGATGTCGCTGTGGCCCAATAGCGTCTGCACGATGCGCAGATCCGCCCCGTGCGCCAGCAGATGGCTGGCGAAAGCGTGGCGCAGCACATGCGGCGAGAGCTTGCTAGGGTCGAGCCCGGCGGCGAGGGCGAGGTCCTTGAGGTCGAGCGCCACCTGCTGGCGGGTGATGTGGCCGCTTGCCGCAGCGGAAGGGAACAGCCAGCGGCCGTCCTCCGGCCTCGCCTTCGCGCCCTTCACCGTCGCCGCCTGCCCCAGCGCGACGCGATAGGCCCGCATCGCCCCCTTCGCCGCCTCGCCGAGCGGCACCAGCCGCTCCTTGTTGCCCTTGCCGCGCACGATGATGGCGTCGCCCTTGGCGTTCGCCGCCGAGGCCGGCAGCGCCGCGAGCTCGGAGACGCGCAGCCCGGTGGCGTAGAGCAGCTCGACGAAGCACGCGACGCGCGCCCGCCGGGCCGCCTCGCCCGCCCGCACCGCCGCATCGCCGGCACGGTCCGGCAGGGCGCCGGCAGCCGGGGCGGCGCAGGGCGCGGCCGCGCGGGCATGGGCCGTCTCGATCAGCGTGGTCACCTCGTCGAGGGTCAGCACCTTGGGCAGCGGCCGGCCGCGGCGCGGGCCTTCCAGCACGGCGGCGGGATCGTCGCCGCGATAGGTCTCGACATAGAGGAAACGGTGGAACTGGCGCACCGCCGAGAGCTTGCGCGCCACGCTGGCGCCGGCGAGGCCGCGCGCGGAGAGAGCGGCGAGCCAGGCGCGTATGTGCTCGGTGCCCGCCTCCAGCGGGCCGACGCCCTCGTCGACGAGGAAGGCCTCGTAATCGTCGAGGTCGCGGCCATAGGCGGCGAGCGTGTTGGCGCCGGCCCCGCGCTCGGCGGCCATCATGTCGAGGAAGAGCCGGGCCTCGTTTGCACCCATCTTTGCCCGCTCATTTGGCGAAGCGATCGGCCGGCACGTTCACGCTCATCTCGCGCGTGTGCGGCTCCACCAGATTGGCGAAGGCCCAGAGCGTGCCGTACACGACGCCTCCGATAAGGCCGAGGACGACGAGAAGGCGGATGAGGCTCGGCATGGAACGATGTGGCCCTGCGATTCGAAACGGTTCCCGGCCACCCGATCCTAAAGCCTTTGGGCGGCCGGACGGAAGCAAGCGGACGCGAGCATGACACCTCCGTCTGAAGGCGGCGTTACATTGCATCCCCGCACGGCGGATGATAGTCCGCCATTGCCATGAGCGGGCACGGGACATGACCACGAGCATCGACCAGGACGGCAAGGCCGCGGCGCTGAACGAGCTGCTCGGCGTGCGCTCCATCGTGCTGGTCGGCATGATGGGCGCCGGCAAGTCCTCCGTCGGCAAGCGCCTCGCCCGCCGGCTCAACCTCGCCTTCGCCGATGCCGACACCGAGATCGAGCAGGCGGCCGGCATGACCATCCCCGAGATCTTCGCCCATCACGGCGAGCCCGCCTTCCGCGACGGCGAGAAGAAGGTCATCGCCCGCCTCCTGGAGCACGGGCCGATGGTGCTCGCCACCGGCGGCGGCGCCTATATGAACGGCGACACCCGCGACGCCATCGCCCGCCACGGCATCACCGTGTGGCTGAAGGCCGAGCTCGACGTGCTGCTGCGCCGCGTGCGCCGGCGCGACGACCGCCCGCTCTTGAAGACCGAGAATCCTGAAGCCACGCTGGCGCGGCTGATCGAGCAGCGCTATCCGGTCTATGCGCAGGCGGACGTCACGGTGGTGTCGCACGACGTGCCGCAGGAGGTCATGGTCGACGAGGTGATCGACGCGCTGACGCGCCATCTCGGCGTCGGCGCGGAATCCGCGCGATCGGGAGACGAGACGTGAACAAGCCTGCCATCGACGCCCCCCCTGCCCCGCGCACCGACGTGACCCAGCTGCGCGTCGGCCTCGGGGAGCGTTCCTACGACATCGTCATCGGCTCGGGCCTGCTGACTGAAGCGGGCGCGCGCATCGCGGCGCTGCGTCCGGGCGCGCGCGTCGGCATCGTCACCGACCGCAACGTCGCCGAGCGGCATCTGTCCACCGTCGAGGCGGCGCTAGCCGAGGCCGGGCTCACCTCGGTCGCCATCCTCGTCGAGCCGGGCGAGAAATCGAAGAGCTACGGCGTGTTCGAGACCGTGGTGGACGCGCTGATCGCCGCCCGCATCGAGCGCCGCGACCTCGTGCTGGCGCTGGGCGGCGGCGTGGTCGGCGACCTCGCCGGCTTCGCGGCGGCGGCGCTGCGGCGCGGCGTCGACTTCGTGCAGGCGCCGACCAGCCTGCTGGCGCAGGTGGATTCCTCCGTCGGCGGCAAGACCGGCATCAATTCCCGCCACGGCAAGAACCTCGTCGGCGCCTTCCATCAGCCGATCCTGGTGCTCGCCGACACCGGCGCGCTCGACACCCTGCCCCTGCGCGAATTCCGCGCCGGCTATGCCGAGGTGGCGAAATACGGCCTCATCGACAACGCCCCCTTCTTCGCCTGGCTGGAGCGCAAGTGGGAGCAGGTGTTCGCCGGCGGCCCCGCCCGCATCGAGGCCATCGCCACCAGCTGCGCCGCCAAGGCCGCCGTCGTCGCCCGCGACGAGAAGGAGACCGGCGACCGCGCCCTGCTCAATCTCGGCCACACCTTCGGCCATGCGCTGGAAGCGGGCGCGGGCTTCTCCCAGCGCCTGCTGCACGGCGAGGCGGTCGCCATCGGCATGGCGCAGGCCTTCCGCTTCTCGGCCAGCGAGGGCCTGTGCGACCCGGCCGACGCCGCGCGCGTCGAGGCGCATCTCAAGACCGTCGGCCTGCCCACCCGCATGTCCGACGTCCCCGGCGAGCTGCCCGGCACGGACGGGCTGATGGACCTCATCGCCCAGGACAAGAAGGTCTCGCGCGGCGCGCTGACCTTCATCCTCGCCCGCGGCATCGGCCAGAGCTTCATCGCCCGCGACGTCGACCCGGCGAGGGTGCGCGCCTTCCTCGACACCGAGCGCGCGGGGACGCTGCACCGATGAGCCGGGCACCGGCGCTCTACGGCCTCAGGCACTGGCTGAAGGGCCGCCCGCCGGTCCGCCCGCCGCAGCCGCAGAGCCCGCCGGAGCTCACGCCCAGGGACGAGATGCGCCAGGCGCTGGACGCGCTCCAGCGCGCCGCCGGCATCGCCCGCGACGACCTCGCCATGGTCGAGGGGCTCCTGAACCTGCGCGAGCTCGAAGTCTCCGACATCATGGTCCACCGCACCAAGATGGCGACGCTCGACGCCGGCGCCGCGCCGGCGGACCTGGTGCGGCAGGTGCTGGCCTCGCCGCATACCCGCCTGCCGCTGTGGCGCGACACGCCGGACAACATCGTCGGCGTGCTGCACGCCAAGGACCTGCTGCGCGAACTCCAGGCGCTCGGCGACGACATGGGCACGCTGGACGTCGACAAGATCGCCCGCCCGCCCTGGTTCGTGCCCGACGTCACCCTGCTGACCGACCAGCTCAAGGCGTTCCGCCGCCGCAAGCAGCATTTCGCCCTCGTCGTCGACGAGTATGGCGAGGTGATGGGTCTGGTGACGCTGGAGGACATCCTCGAGGAGATCGTCGGCGACATCTCCGACGAGCACGACCGCGCCTTCACCGGCGCCCGCCGCAACGTCGACGGCTCGGTGAGCGTCGAGGGCTCGGTGCCGATCCGCGACCTCAACCGCGCCATGGGTTGGGACCTGCCGGACGAGGAAGCGACCACCATCGCCGGCCTCGTCATCCACGAGGCGCGCATCATCCCGGAGCCCGGACAGGCCTTCCTGTTCCACGGCTTTCGCTTCCAGGTGATGCGCAAGCAGCGCAACCGCATCACCCTCCTGCGCATCGCCCCGCTGCGGCGGGCGGTGTGATCGATTGAACCGCCCTCATCCCCGGGCTTGACCCGGGGACCCAGACTTTCCACCCGCGCACGGCCTGGCCCCTGGGTGGCCGGGTCAAGCCCGGCCATGAGGGCGGATTTGGGTTTCCGGCCGGACACGAGACGGCGGTGCCATCGCTTCGCGCTCTGGAATTCGCGCCGTCCGCCCCCATATTGGGGAGGCTTCCCCGGACGGTTACTCCCCCGGCGCCTTGGCCTCGATGGCGAGCGCGTGCAGCCCGCGTGCGATCTCGCCCGCGAGCAGCCCATTCACCACGCGGTGGCGGGCGATGCGGCTCTGTCCCCGGAAGGCTTCCGCCACGATGCGCACGCGCAGATGCGTGAGCTCACCCGCACGGTACCCGCCATGACCCTCATGCCGATGGCTTTCGTCCTCCAGCTCCAGCACGGTGGGGGAGAGCTCGGCCAGCGCGGCACGCACGCGGGAAAGCGCCTGTGCCACGGCATCGTCGGAAATGTTCGCGTTCATGACCGATGCGGTACGCGCGCCTCAGACCGGCGTCAATATCGTCCAATCGCACCGTGACGGTGCGGCGGTTTCTTGTATACCTGTCCCGGCATCAGCATAATCGGCCGACCATGAAGCTCGACTCCCCGATATTCGACCGCATCCGCGTCAAGCCGGACCGCGATCGCCGCGTCAAGGCGGAAGGCCCCGCCTGCGAATGGCAGGGGTGCGTCAACTGCGCGACCCATCGCGCGCCCAAGGGGCGGCAGGCGGAAGGGCAGTTCTGGCGCTTCTGCTTCGACCATGTGCGCGAGTACAACCAGTCCTACAATTACTTCTCCGGCATGGGCGACGACGCCGTCGCGGCCTACCAGAAGGACGCGCTCACCGGCCACCGGCCGACCTGGAAGATGGGTTCGCGCGGCGGTGGCCACGCCGCCGCCGAGAATGCCCGCCATTCGACGGACGGCTTCGCCGACCCGTTCGGCATGTTCGGCGAGGTGGGCGGTCGCGCCCGCCCCGAGCCGGAGCCGAGCCGCGAGAGCCGGATGATCCGCAATGCGGAGCGCCGCGCCTTCGAATCCCTCGGCGTGGAGGTGTCCTCGACGCCGGAGGAGATCAAGGCCCGCTTCAAGGTCCTGGTGAAGAAGTACCACCCGGACGCGAATGGCGGCGACATTTCGACCGAGGACCGTCTCCGCGACGTCATCCAGGCCTATAATCACCTAAAGAGCGCGGGCTTCTGCTAGAGCCCGCGTGACAGACCAGCCCGCGTCGGTTTGCGCGGCAACGGAGGAAGAATGACTGCCCCCACGCAAGCGCCCGCTCTGCCGGACATGAAGGTCTCCGTCCGTCAGGTGTTCGGCATCGACGTCGATCTGGATGTGCCGGCCTATGCCGAGCCGGACGAGTATGTGCCGGAGGTCGATCCGGACTACCTGTTCGACCGCCCGACCACGCTCGCCATCCTGGCCGGCTTCGCCCATAACCGCCGCGTGATGGTCACCGGCTATCACGGCACCGGCAAGTCGAGCCATATCGAGCAGGTCGCGGCCCGCCTCAACTGGCCCTGCGTGCGCGTCAACCTCGACAGCCACATCAGCCGTATCGACCTGATCGGCAAGGACGCCATCGTCGTGAAGGACGGGCTGCAGGTCACCGAGTTCCGCGACGGCATCCTGCCCTGGGCCTACCAGAACAACGTCGCGCTGGTGTTCGACGAGTACGACGCTGGCCGCCCGGACGTGATGTTCGTCATCCAGCGCGTGCTGGAGTCCTCCGGCCGCCTGACGCTGCTCGACCAGAACCGCGTCATCCGCCCGCACGGCGCCTTCCGCCTGTTCTCGACGGCCAACACCATCGGCCTCGGCGACACCACCGGCCTCTATCACGGCACGCAGCAGATCAACCAGGCGCAGATGGACCGCTGGTCCATCGTCACCACGCTGAACTATCTGGCGCACGACAAGGAAGTGGACATCGTCCTCTCCAAGGCCAAGCAGATGCAGACGCCGGAAGGCCGCGACAGCGTCGCCCGCATGGTGCGTCTCGCCGACCTCACCCGGCAGGCCTTCATCAATGGCGACCTGTCGACCGTCATGAGCCCGCGCACGGTGATCACCTGGGCCGAGAATGCCGAGATCTTCCAGGACCTCGCCTTCTCGTTCCGCGTGACCTTCCTCAACAAGTGCGATGAGCTGGAGCGCCCGCTGGTGGCCGAGTTCTACCAGCGCTGCTTCGGCAAGGAGCTGACCGAGTCGGCCGTCAACGTCGTCCTGTCGTAAGGCAGGACGTACGGCCCCCGGGAGCCTGCCCCACGGATCGGCCTCATCCTGAGGTGCGAGCGCAGCGAGCCTCGAAGGATGCTCGCTCACGTGGACCCGGACGAACATCCTTCGAGGCCCGGCCTGCGGCCGGGCACCTCAGGATGAGGTCGATCGGGACACAAGGCAGGCTTCAGGGACCGGCACCTCCCTTTCCCCGTCGGGGAGAGGCGATCGAACCAACGAGCAACCGATGTCCACCACCTCGAACCGCCCCAACCGCACCCCGCCGAAGGAAGCCCCGACCGAGCCGCTCAAGCGCGCCGTCACCGGCTGCCTGCGCGCCATCGCGGGAAATCGCGAGATCGAGGTGAGCTTCGGCTCGGAGAAGCCGGGCTATGCCGACGGGCGCGCCCGCCTGCCCGAGCCCTCGCGCCGCATGTCGAAGCAGGACGCGGCGATCATGCGCGGCCACGCCGATTCCATGGCGCTGCGCATGGCCTGCCACGACCCCAAGGTGCACCAGCGCCTCTCCCCCATCGGCCAGCAGGCGCGCGCCGCCTTCGAGGCGGCCGAGCAGACCCGCTGCGAGTCGCTCGGCGCGCTGCGCATGGACGGCGTGGCGCTCAACCTCTCGGCCATGCTGGAGGACCGCTACCAGAGGGCCAATTTCGCCAATCTCTCCGACCGCTCGGACGCCCCGATCGAGCACGCGCTCTCGCTCATCCTGCGCGAGCGCATGACCGGCATGGCCCCGCCCGCCGCGGCGCGCGAGATGGTCAATCTCTGGCGCGGCTTCATCGAGGAGCACGGCGCGAGCGCGCTCGACGAGCTCGCCCATTCCACCGACGACCAGACCCGCTTCGCCGAGGCGATGCGCGACCTCCTGTCCTCGCTCGGCATGGGCGAGGACATCGCCCCCTTCGACGAGAACAACGACCCCTCCACCGAGGCCGACGACACGCGCGACGACGATTCCGGCAAGGGCGCGGATTCGGAGGAGGACGAGAACAGCGAGGGCCAGACCGAGGTCGACACCGACCTTTCCTCCGACCAGAACCCGGAGGAATCCGAGGATCAGCAGGAGCAGCCCAACTCCGAGCTTTCCGACGACGCGGAGCTGGGCGAATCCGACGATTCCTCCGAGCCCTGGCAGCCGCAGAACGCGGTGCCGGCCGAGCCGCGCCCGCCGGAGTATCACCCCTTCACCCCGCGCTTCGACGAGACGGTGAACGCCGACGAATTGTGCGACCCCGAGGAGCTGGCGCGGCTGCGCGCCTATCTCGACAAGCAGCTCGTGCATCTGTCCGGCATCGTCGCCCGCCTCGCCAACCGGCTTCAGCGCAAGCTGATGGCGCAGCAGAACCGCGGCTGGGAGTTCGACCTCGAAGAGGGCCTGCTCGATCCCGCCCGACTGCACCGCGTCATCATCGATCCGATGCAGGCGCTGTCCTTCAAGCGCGAGCGCGACACCGACTTCCGCGACACGGTGGTGACGCTGCTGCTCGACAATTCCGGCTCCATGCGCGGGCGCCCGATCACCGTCGCGGCCGCCTGCGCGGACATCCTCGCGCGCACGCTCGAGCGCTGCGGCGTGAAGGTCGAGATCCTCGGCTTCACCACCAAGGCGTGGAAGGGCGGGCAGGCGCGCGAGGCCTGGCTCTCCGCCGGCAAACCCGGCTCGCCCGGCCGCCTGAACGATCTGCGCCATATCATCTACAAGTCCGCCGACGCCCCCTGGCGCCGCGCCCGGCGCAATCTCGGCCTGATGATGCGCGAGGGGCTGCTCAAGGAGAACATCGACGGCGAGGCGCTGGAATGGGCGCATAACCGCCTGCTGGCGCGCAACGAGTCGCGCCGCATCCTGATGATGATCTCCGACGGCGCGCCGGTGGACGATTCCACCCTGTCGGTGAACCCCGGCAATTATCTGGAGCGGCATTTGCGCTGGATCATCCAGCAGATCGAGGACAAGTCCCCGGTCGAGCTCATCGCCATCGGCATCGGCCATGACGTGACGCGCTACTACAAGCGCGCCGTCACCATCGTCGACGCCGAGGAGCTGGGCGGCGCCATGACCGAGAAGCTGGCCGAGCTGTTCGACGAGCGCGAGCGGGCGCCGCGCAAGGGCGCGCCGATCCTTGCCCCGGCCGGTCGTTCCGCTCCCGCGGCAAGGCCCGCCCCCGCCGGCCGCGCCGCCGCGACCCCGCTGTCGACCCGCCGGGTGCATTGAGGGTCGGTCAGAAAACCGTCATGGCCGGGCTTGGCCCGGCCATCCACGCCTTCCAAGGATCGACCCGGCAGACCATCCTTCGAGGCTCGCTGCGCTCGCACCTCAGGATGAGGTCGTTCTTCCTGCCCGAACGAACAACCATCCTCATGCTGAGGTGCCGGCCGACAGGCCGGCCTCGAAGCACGCAGGCGCCCTCCGCCGCGCCCGCCCCTTGAATTCCCGCCGGCAGCCCCCAAATAGGTGTCATCCCAGCCAGAACAGGGCTTCCGGCATGTTGGCGCCTCGTCAGCGCCTCGCCGGTTGGATCGCGGTCAGGACGGATGTACTCCGGCCGCGCTCGTACCCTCCGGCCGCTTGACGGGCGGCCGGCTTCTGGCGGGAGTCTCCTCCCAAGAGACTGGACAAGCGCGCCGAAAGGCGCGCTTTTTCTTTGCGCGCCTCAGACCGCGAAGGGCGGACGGGTGCGGCCCGCCGGCTCGTCCGGGAACGGGTCGGGGCCGGGATCATCCGGCAGATGCGGCATGGCGACCACCGGCGACGGCTTGGGCGCCGGCCTGATCGCCTCAGGCTTGGCCGGCTCCTTCACCTCCGCCTCGGGGGCGAGGCTCGGCGCCGGCTCCTCGGGGGTGAGGTCGACCACCGGCGGCTCCGGTTCAGCTTCCGCCGCCGGCCGCGCCTCGATGGCAGCGGCGATCGCCGCCTTCACCCGCTCGGCCTCGTTCTCCAGCATCGGCGTGGTGGCGACGCCCGGCGGCAGCTTCCACTCGAAGGCGTCGAGCTTGCCGGTCACCGGCGAGACCGGCGCCCAGCGCTCGGCGACGACGCCGTCCGCCACCCAGGCCGGATCGCGCGCGGCGCGCACGGCGCGGGCGGTCCATTCGCGGGCCTTGCCGACATCGCCATGCTCGGCCGCTTCCAGCTCCGCCATCAACAGGCACGCGCGCTGCGTCGGCTCGCCCAGCAGCGGGCCCAGCGCCGTGCGGGCGACGTCGAATTCCTGCGCGTCGATGGCGGCGCGCGCCAGCACCATGGCGCTCTCGGGATGGGAGGGCATGCGCGCGGTCAGCGTGCGGATGCGCTTCAGCCGCTCCTGCGAGGAATCGCCCGGGCGCAGATGCAGGAAGGCGTCGGCGAGGTCGGGATGCGGCGTCGCCGCATAGGCGGCCTCGATGATCTTCGCCGCCTTGCGGGTGTCGCCGGAAGCACCGAGCAGCCGCCCGGCCACCTCGGCCGCCGGCACCAGCGTCGGTGCGAGGCGCGTCGCCTCCACCGCCTTCTCGCGCGCGGTCGAGGGATCGGAAAGTTCGAGCGCCTGCGCCTGCGCCGCCAGCAGCACGGCGCGGCGGCGGCGATGGGCGGCGCGCTCCAGCCCGCCATGGGCGGCCTCGCGCTCCAGCGTCGCCAGCGCGCCGGCGAAATCGCCATTGAGGCAGCGCGCCTCGATCACCGCATCCGCCGCCCAGGCGAGGCCCGGCTCGACGCGCGCGGCTTCCTCGGCGGAGAGCAGCGCCGCGGCCGCATCGCCGCGCCGGCGCGCCTCGACATGCAGGCCGCGCAGGCCGAGCAGCCGCGTCGACGGCGTCTCGCTCATGGCGCGGAAGGCCGCCTCGGCGCCGTCGCGGTCGCCGGCGAGCTGCGCCGCCTGCGCGGCGAGCAGCCGCGTCAGCGGCTCATGGCCGAGCAGGCGCTCGGCATCGTTGGCCGCGCGGCGGGCGCCCAGCGCGTCGCCGGAACCGACCGCCACCAGCCCGCGCGTCACCGCCGCCCAGCCGCGATTGCGCCGGCGCGAGCGCCAGGAAAAGGCGATGAGCTCCGGCGAACGGAAGATCAGCCGCAGCAGCGTCCAGAGCAGGATCGTCGCCGCCAGCAGCGCCAGCAGCGCGCTCGCCGCGACGAGGATGCTGGTCTCGATCTGCCAGCCCTGCCAGTCGATGGCGATGGATCCCGGCCGATCGGCGAGCCAGGCGACGCCGAAGGCGATGAGCGCGAGGACGAGCAGATAGACGACGAGCCGGATCACTGGGCTCCTCCCGCGAGGCTGGCGAGGACATGTTGGTTGAGGCCGGCGATGGCGTCGAGCGCCGCCTGCCGCGCCTCCAGCGTCTGCGCGACCGGCTGCACCTTGGCGCGGTCGGCCTCGGGCAGCGTGGCGAGCGCCTCGCGCGCGGCGGCGAAGTCGCCGCGCTCCAGCGCCGCCTGCGCCTCACTGACGCCGGGCGGCGTGCCCGTGGCATCGAGGCGACGGACGGTGACGAGGCCCTGCGCCCCGCGCAGCAGCCGGTCGAGCACGCCCTCGTCGGTCGGCACGCCGGCCTGGGCCGGCGGCGGAGGCGGCGCGACCGCACGCTTCAGCTCAGCGGCAAGCTGCGGCCCAGTGGGGAAGCCTTCAGTGGCCACCGGCTCCAGCGCGGCGAGCGGCGCGGCTTCCGCGCCGAGCAGCGCCCGCGCGGCCTTCAATTCGGTGGTGAACGGCTTCGCGCCCAGCACCGCCTCGCGCAGCGCCGAGAGCGCGACGAGCTGGGCGGCGCCCTGCCCGCTCGCCTGCTGCGCGCTGGCGACGGTGGCGAGCTTCTGCTCCAAAGCGGAGATGCGCCCCGTCGCGGCGGCGAGATCGTCCGGCGAGACCGAAGGCGCCGGCGCCGGCAGCGCCGCGACCTTGCTCTCCAGCGCGCCGATCCGCGCATTGGCGGCGGCGACGTCGTCCGGCGTGGCGGCGGGCGCGGGCGCCGGCAGCGAGCTCAGCTTGTCCTCCACGGCACCGACGCGGCTGCCGAGCGCGGCGACGGCCTCGGCCGAGGCCGCCGGCGGCGCGGATGCGTCGGCGGCGGGCGCGGCGGGCGCCGGCTGGGTGTCGACCTTCTTGCCCAGCGCGTCGAGCCCGCTCTCCAGCGCGTCGAGCCGCGCCGCGAGCTCGGCCGGGGCGGTGTCGAGGCCGGGCGTCGGCTGGCCGCCGGCGGCTTCCAGCGTCTCCACCCGCTGGCGCAGGTCGAGCGCGCGCGCCTCCAGTTCGGTGATGGCGTCGGCATTCTCCTCGGCGCTGGTGAAGGCGCCGACGACGGCGAAGGCCACGGCCGCGCCGAGCACGCCGGAGACCAGCGCCACGGCGAGCCCGCCGATGAGGCCGAGCTGCCGCGCGGGCCGCTTGCCCGCCGGCGGCACAGGGCCGGCCTCGGGCGCCTGCGAGGGCCGCGCCGGCTCGACCGGCGGTGGGTCGTCGGGGCCGCCGGCAGCGGCCGTCACGGGCGCCTCGGCGTCGAGCACCGGCACCTCGCCGGGCGTGGTGGGGGTGGAGGTGGAGAAGGTGGTGGCGGTCTTGGCCGGCTCGGCAGCGGCTTCGGCGGGGGCCAGCGGCTCGGTGGTCGCCGCCTCGTCGGAGACGGGCGTGACCTCCTCCGGCTTCTCGGCCTTGGCCTCGGCCGGCGTCAAATCCCTGGCGGAAAGGTCGAGGGTCGGCGGCGGGCGCCGCGAAGGCTTGCCCGCACCGCTCTTGTCGGTCGCGCCGCTTTTCGGATCGTCTTTCGCCACGTCCCTACCTCTACCCTGATAAAGCGCCGGACCGGCGCTTGTTCCCCGGGATAACCGCGTGGAGTCCACGCCGCAACCTCGGGAGAGCCCCCATGATTTACCGCCCGAGCAGCGCGAACAAGCCGTCCTCGGTCGGCTCTGCGGCGATGCGGGTCGGCCAGCCGGCGGCCGCCAATGGCGCCGCCACATTGGCCGAGAAGCACAGATGCGTGATGTGGCGGAAATGCGCCGCGGCGCCCGCCGCCTGCGCCAGCGCGGCCAGCGTCGCGGCGGTGCGCGGGGAGAAATGGAAGGCCGCGTCGATCCGCCTCGCCTGCGCGGCGTCGAGCGTCGCGGGGGAGAGCGTGGCGGCCGGCACGGCGCGGTAGATGACGAAGAGTTCGGCGGCGATGCCCGCCGGCGCCAGTTCCCGCGAGAGCTCCACCGCCCGCTCCTCGCCGGCGACATGCAGCACCCGCGCGCCGCGCGGCAGCTTCTCGCGCAGCAGTTCGACCAGCGCCGCCCCGTCGCCGCCGGCGACATGGACCGGGGAGAAGCCGGAAGGCGCCGCCGCGGCCGTGCGCTTGCCCACCGCATAGAGCGGCAGACCCGTCAGCCTCGCCAGTTCCTCACGCGCGGCGAGCGCCCGCGCGCCGTTCACGCTGGTCAGCGCCACCGCGTCGAACGGCCCTTCCGGCAGACGGGCGTCGGGAATGGCCTCCACGCTCAGCAGCGGATCGAGGATCGCCTCGTGCCCCGCGGCACGCAGCCGCTCGGCCGTCGCTTCGGCATCCGGCCGCGGGCGTGTCACCAGTACCCGCATCAGTGCGGCAGCAGGTCGGCCGGTACCATGGCGCGCATCTCCTGCCCGGCGGCGAGGCCGAGCTCCAGCGCGCGGTTGGCCGGCCCGTAGCGCACGATCTCGTAATAGCGGCTGCCGTCGGGCGAGAGCACCACGCCGCGGAAGCGGATTTCCTCGCCCTGCACTTCCGCCAGCCCGCCGATGGGGGTGCGGCAGGAGCCGTCGAGCTCGCCGAGATAGGCCCGCTCGACCCTGAGCGCGAGGCCGGTCGCCGGGCAGGTCACGGGCACCAGCAGCGCGTCCACGGCGATGTCGCCGAAGCGCGATTCGATGGCGACCGCCCCCTGCCCCACCGCGGGCAGGAAATCCGCCACGTCGAGCAGCGCGCTCGCCTTGTCCGCCATGCCGAGCCGGGTCAGCCCGGCCAGCGCCAGCAGCGTGCCGTCGAATTCGCCGCTCTCCACCTTGGAAAGCCGCGTGTGGACATTGCCGCGCAGCAGCGACACCTGAAGGTCGGGCCGCAGCCGGCGCAGCTGCGCCTCGCGCCTGAGCGAGGCGGTGCCGACCTTGGCGCCGGGCTTGAGATCGGCGAGCGAGGAGCCCTCGCGCAGGATCAGCGCGTCGCGGACATCCGCGCGGGGAAGATAGCCGACGAGATGCAGCCCGTCCGGCAGCTTCGTCGCCATGTCCTTGGCCGAATGCACGGCGAGGTCGATGCGCCGGTCGAGCAGCGCCTCCTCGAGCTCCTTGGTGAAAAGCCCCTTGCCGCCCGCCTCCGACAGCGCGCGGTCGGTGATGGCGTCGCCGGTGGTGCGGATCACTTGCACCTCCACGGCCTCGGGCGCCCAGCCATGCGCCTTCACCAGCGCGTCGCGCACCGCATGCGCCTGCCACAACGCCAGCGGGCTGCCGCGCGTGCCGAGCCGGAGTCTGGGAAGCGATTGCGTCATGCCGTCCTGCGATGCTAGCGGTTCGAGACAGGGTTCAGAACAACGTCCGGCGGCCATAAGTCAATGCGTGATCTTCTCCTGCTCGGCATCGAGACCACCTGCGACGAGACCGCCGCCGCGGTGGTGCGCCGCCGCCCGGACGGTTCGGGAACCATACTCTCCAATGTCGTGCGCACGCAGACCGAGGACCATGCCGAGTTCGGCGGCGTGGTGCCGGAGATCGCCGCCCGCGCCCATGTCGAGGTGCTGGACGGGGTGATCGAGCGGGCGCTGCGCGCCGCCGGTGTCGGCCTGTCGGAGCTCGACGGCATCGCCGCCGCCGCCGGGCCGGGGCTGATCGGCGGCGTCATCGTCGGGCTCACCACCGCCAAGGCGCTGGCGCTCGCCGCCCGCAAGCCGCTGGTCGCGGTGAATCATCTCGAAGCCCACGCGCTCACCGCCCGGCTCACCGACAAGGTGCCCTTCCCCTTCCTTTTGCTGCTGGTCTCGGGCGGGCACACCCAGCTCGTCGCCGTCACCGGCATCGGCGAATACGAGAAGCTCGGCGGCACCATCGACGACGCCATCGGCGAGGCCTTCGACAAGACCGCCAAGATGCTCGGCCTGCCCTATCCCGGCGGCCCGGCGGTGGAGCGCGCAGCGCTGAAGGGCGACGCCTCGCGCTTCGCCCTGCCCCGCCCGCTGCACGGCAAGCCGACGCCGGACTTCTCGCTCTCCGGCCTGAAGACCGCGGTGCGGCTGGAGGCGCTGAAGATCGCCCCGCTCTCCGAGGAAGACATCAACGATCTGTGCGCCTCCTTCCAGGCCGCCATCGTCGACATCCTCGCCGACCGCGTGCGCTGCGCCCTGCGGGTGATGCGCGAGCGCGGGGTGAAGCCGCACGCCCTCGTGCTCGCCGGCGGCGTCGGCGCCAACCAGGCGGTGCGCCGCGTGCTGCACAAGGTGGCGGCCGATGGCGGCACCCGCCTTGCCGTGCCGCCGCCGGAGCTGTGCACCGACAATGGCGCCATGATCGCCTGGGCGGGGGCCGAGCGCATGGCGCGCGGCCTCACCGACGGGCTCGACACCTCGCCCCGCGCCCGCTGGCCGCTGGCCGAGGTCGAAGGCGCGCCGGAGACCACCCGCTGATGCCGGCACGCTTCGCCACCATCGGCGTCGCCGGCGCCGGCGCCTGGGGCACGGCGCTGGCCAATGCCGCCGCCCGCGCCGGGCGCTCCGTCGTGCTGTGGGGCCGCGATCCGCAGGCCATCCAGGCGATGCGCCGCAGCCGCGCCAACGAGGCGCATCTGCCCGGCGTCGAGCTCGCCGCCGCCGTCGCCCCCACCGCCGATCTCGCCGACCTCGGCGATTGCGACGCGGTGCTGCTGGTGGTGCCGGCGCAGGCGAGCCGGGAGGTCGCGGGCGCGCTGACGCACCATCTGCGGGAAGGCACGCCGCTCGTCACCTGCGCCAAGGGCATCGAGCGCGGCACCGAACTGTTCATGACGCAGGTGCTGGCGCAGGCCTGCCCGCACGCCGTGCCGGCGATCCTCTCCGGCCCCAGCTTCGCCGCGGATGTGGCCGCCGGCCTGCCGACCGCGGTGACGCTCGCCGCCCGCGACGCCGGCCTCGCCGAGGCTCTCGCGGCCGCGCTGGGCTCCTCCTCCTTCCGGCTCTATCACAGCGACGACGTGCGCGGCGTCGAGATCGGCGGCGCCGCCAAGAACGTGCTCGCCATCGCCGCCGGCATCGTCGGCGGGCGCAGGCTCGGCGCATCGGCCGGCGCGGCGCTGGTGGCGCGCGGCTTCGCCGAGCTGATGCGCTTCGGCAAGGCGTTCGGCGCCCGCGCGGAGACCCTCACAGGTCTTTCCGGCCTCGGCGACCTCATCCTCACCTGCTCCACCCCCCAGTCGCGCAACTATTCGCTCGGGCTCAGCCTCGGGCGCGGCGAGGGCCTGCACCCCTCCGGCCAATTGGCGGAAGGCGCGCTCACCGCCGGCGTGCTGGTGGCGATGGCCGGGGAGCGCGGCATCGACATGCCGATCGCCGCCGCCGTCGAGGCGGTGCTGGCCGGGCGCAGCGATATCGAACAGGCGATCGGGTCGCTGCTGGCCCGTCCCCAGAAAGCGGAAGCGTGAGATGGCCCACTGGCTCTACAAGTCCGAACCGTTCAAATGGTCCTGGGACAACCAGGTCGCCGCCGGGGCCAAGGGCACGCATTGGGACGGCGTGCGCAACCATGCCGCCAAGCTGAACCTGCTGGCGATGAAGAAGGGCGACCGCGGCTTCTTCTACCATTCCAACGAGGGCAAGGAGATCGTCGGCATCGTCGAGGTGATCAAGGAGGCCTATCCCGATCCCTCCGATCCGACGGGCAGGTTCTTCATGGTCGACATCAAGGCGGTCGAGCCGCTGAAGCAGCCGGTCTCGCTCGCCGCCGTCAAGGAAGAGCCGCGCCTCGCCGAGATGGCGCTGATCAAGTTCTCCCGCCTCTCCGTGCAGCCGGTGACCGACGCCGAATGGGCCATCGTGCTGGAGATGGCCGGCACCACGGCGTGAGGTGACGGCCCGCGCCGCCTTCGCCGATCGTCCGCGCAACGTGTATATTGTGTAATAGGCTGGCGGCCCCCAAGTCTAAAACTCAGTTGAAGTCTAAATCTCAATTGAAACTTGCCGAAGACTGAGGGATGATCCCGCGTCGTCGCGACATCAGCATGCCTCTACATTTTCGTTCGCCTGCTCTGCCTTTCGTCAGTGAACGTCGCATGTGGACTTGAGGGCGCGTCCGCGAAATGCCGGCGCGCGTCTTGTGCGGGGGCGCATCGTGGACATTTCTTCGAATTGCCTCGACCTGATCCGGGAATTCGAGGGCCTCAGACTCAAGGCCTATATCGATCCCGTCGGCATCCCGACCATCGGCTACGGCACCATACGCTATCCCAACGGCACCACGGTGCAGATGGGCGACAGCATCTCCGAGGCGGAGGCGGAAGCCTTCCTGTGCTTCGAATGCGAGGAAATCGGCCGCAAGCTGCGCGAGGTGCTCGATCAGGTCGCGCTGAGCCAGAACCAGTACGACGCGATCGTCTCGTTCTGCTTCAATCTGGGCGTCGGCGCCTTCGCCGGCAGCACGCTCCTGCAGAAGCTGCGGTTGGGCGACGTGCCCGCTGCCGCCGCCGAGTTCCCGCGCTGGAACAAGGGCACGGTCGACGGCGTCAAGCAGGAGCTGCCGGGGCTCACCCGCCGCCGCGCCAGAGAACGCAGCCTGTTCGAGGCCGGCGGGCATGGCGGCACCCCGCTCCAGCCCTCGCCGCCCTCGCCGCAGGAGCAGGTGGTCCGCGTGGCCGGCTACCGCGAAGGTGCGGCCAACATCATCGTCGGCTTCGGCGCGGACGGCGCCGCGCGCGACATCGTCGAGCTGGCCGATGCCCATCCCGAGACGCTGATCGCGGCGCTGCAAAGCTATCCGAAGCTCCATGCCTTCGAATTCGCCGCGCCGGGCGAGACCGTTCCCGCCGGGGAGCGGACGCGCTTCTCCGGCCTCGCCCTGCCGCTGCCTCGGACGAAGGGCGCGCCCAAGCTCGACCGCCCCCTGCTGCTCGTCGGCATGGAGGACGACGAGGAGAACCCGGGCAAGGACATCGCCGAGATGCAGGCCCGGCTGGTCGAGCTCGGCTATTACCGGGGGCCGGTCGACGGCATCTTCAACCCGGCGACGGATGCCGCCGTCCGCGAGTTCCAGACGGAGTTCTTCGGCTGGAGCGAAGCGGACGGGCGGGTCGGGCCGAAGACCTGGAAGAAGCTCTGGGGCGACGCGCCGCCCAAGCCCGAGGAGGCGATCCCGCCGCTGCAGGGCTCGGCCGGCAAGACCTATCTGCTGCTGACCCGGACCGACCGCCGCGACCGCTATGGCTGCATGGTGATGAACCTCACCTATGTCCGCCACGGCACCGCCGTCGGCGTGCTGGAGGTCTGCTCCGGCCAGTCGCGCAAGCAGATCTTCCGGCCCGGGCCGCACAGCCCGGCCGGCTCGATGGAGCCGCTGCCGGAAGGCAAGTGGAGCATCGGCAACATCGAATGGGCCGAAGGCAAGGACAACTATAGCGGCCGCATCTACAATAACGGGCTAGGCCCGGCCAAGATCAGGATGGAATATCTCGATCCCGGCCAGACGCCGCGCTCGGCCATCGAGATCCATATCGACTGGAACCGCCCGACCGCGCCGGGCACGGCGGGATGCATCGGCATCCAGAATATCTCCGACTTCAGGACGCTGGTGACGTGGCTGCGCGAGACCGACCCGAAGGAGCTGTTCGTCGATTGGGGGCTGGGCACCTGCCCGCACCCCTGACAGAGTGGCCGCCCGGCGGGAGCTTCCGCCTCCCGCCGACGGACCGCTTCATGCCCTGCTCTTCGCCCGCGAGCCCGAGCGCCGACCCCGCCGCCTTCATCCGCGCCGAGACGCGGCGCCTCCCTGTCCCGCTGGTGCCCGAGATCGTGCTGCACCTCGCCGAGGAATCGCTGCCGATCTGGCAGCGCACCGAGGAGGAACTGGGTGCGGTCGGCCTGCCGCCGCCCTTCTGGGCCTTCGCCTGGGCAGGCGGGCAGGCGCTCGCCCGCCATGTGCTGGACCATCCCGAGATCGTGCGGGGGAAGCGCGTGCTCGACTTCGCCTCGGGCTCGGGGCTGGTGGCCATCGCCGCGCTCAAGGCCGGGGCGGCGTCGGTCGAGGCGGCCGAGATCGATCCCTTCGCCCAGGTGGCCATCGCGCTCAACGTCGCGGCGCAAGTCACTTCGGACGTCGCCACCGATGACACCGCGGATGCCACCGCTTCCGCGCCGGATGTCACCTTTTTCGCCACCATCCTCGCCACCGACATCATAGGCAAAGATGCAATGTGGGACGTCGTGCTCGCCGGCGACATCGCCTATGAGCGCGACCTCAGCCAGCGCGTCTTCGCCTGGCTGGAGGCGCTCGCCGCCCGCGGCGCGCAGGTGTGGATCGGCGATCCCGGCCGCTCCTACCTGCCGCGCGAGAAGCTCGAGAAGGTCGCGGAATACGGCGTGCCGGTCTCGCGCGAACTGGAGGACGCCGAGATCAAGCGCACGGCAGTCTGGCGGCCGCGCGCATGACCAGCTGCCTTTTCCGATCAACCTCATCCTGAGGTGCCCGGCCCAAGGCCGGGCCTCGAAGGATGCTCGTCCGGGCGCGCTGTAACCAGCATCCTTCGAGGCTCGCTAACGCTCGCACCTCAGGATGAGGACGCATTGCGGATCAGACCCTTGAAGTCGGCGGGCAACCCTCCGGGCAACTACATACCGACCAAAGTCGCGCGCTGGCGTCCTTGTCGCGCCGGGGCCACGTCCGCATAATCCGCCCGAACCAGAGAGGCGCAACAGCGCCTGCCGCAGGGGAAGAAACGCCATGTCCGACAAGATCTACGACGTTCCCGCAGAATGGGCCAAGCGCGCTTTCCTGAACGAGCATGCCTATCGCGCGAAGTACGAAGCCTCCGTGCGTGATACGGAAGGTTTCTGGGCCGAGGAAGGCAAGCGCATCGAGTGGTTCGAGCCCTATACCATTGTCAAGAACACCTCCTACGACCCCGGCCACGTCTCGATCAAATGGTTCGAGGACGGCGTGACCAACGTCGCCTGGAACTGCATCGACCGCCATCTGCCGCGCCTCGCCGACCAGACCGCCATCATCTGGGAAGGCGACGACCCCTCGCAGTCCAGGCACATCACCTATCAGGAGCTGCATGACGAGGTCTGCCGCTTCGCCAACGTGCTGCGCAACCGCAATGTGGAGAAGGGCGACCGCGTCACGATCTACATGCCGATGATCCCCGAGGCGGCCTATGCGATGCTGGCCTGCGCGCGGCTCGGCGCCATCCACTCCGTTGTTTTCGGCGGGTTTTCTCCCGACAGCTTGGCCGGGCGCATTCGCGACTGCGGCTCCAAGGTGATCATCACCGCCGACGAGGGCCTGCGCGGCGGCCGCAAGGTGCCGCTCAAGGCCAATGTCGACGCCGCCATCGCCAAGGTGAGCGATGTCGAGATCGACCACGTCATCGTGGTCAAGCGCACGGGCGGCGAGGTCGACATGAAGCCCGGCCGCGACGTCTGGTACCATCAGGCCGCCGACCTCGTGACCAGCGAGTGCCCGGCCGTGCCGATGAACGCGGAGGACCCGCTGTTCATCCTCTACACCTCGGGCTCGACCGGCCTGCCCAAGGGCGTGCTGCACACGACGGGCGGCTATCTCGTCTACGCCTCGATGACGCACCAATACGTGTTCGACTACCATGACGGCGACGTCTACTGGTGCACCGCCGACATCGGCTGGGTGACCGGGCACAGCTACATCGTCTACGGCCCGCTCGCCAACGGCGCGACCACGCTGATGTTCGAGGGCGTGCCGAACTACCCGTCCAACTCCCGCTTCTGGGAGGTGATCGACAAGCACAAGGTCAACATCTTCTACACCGCCCCGACCGCCATCCGCGCGCTGATGCAGGCGGGCGACGAGCCGGTGAAGAAGACGTCCCGCGCGTCGCTCCGCCTGCTCGGCTCGGTCGGCGAGCCGATCAATCCGGAGGCGTGGGAGTGGTATCACCGCGTGGTCGGCGAGGACCGCTGCCCCATCGTCGACACCTGGTGGCAGACCGAGACCGGCGGCATCCTGATCACCCCGCTGCCCGGCGCCACCCGGCTGAAGCCCGGCTCGGCGACGCAGCCCTTCTTCGGCGTGATCCCGCAGGTGGTGGACGCCGAGGGCCGGGTGCTGGAGGGCGCCTGCGAGGGCAACCTCGTCATCGCGGACTCGTGGCCCGGGCAAATGCGCACAGTCTATGGCGACCATGAGCGCTTCATGCAGACCTACTTTGCCACCTACCCCGGCAAATATTTCACCGGCGACGGCTGCCGCCGCGACTCGGACGGCTATTATTGGATCACCGGCCGCGTCGACGACGTGATCAACGTCTCTGGCCACCGCATGGGCACGGCCGAGGTGGAGAGCGCCCTCGTCGCCCATCCGAAGGTGTCGGAAGCGGCGGTGGTCGGCTATCCGCACGACATCAAGGGCCAGGGCATCTACGCCTATGTGACGCTGATGGCTGGCGCCGAGCCGACTGAGGAATTGCGCAAGGAGTTGGTCGCCTGGGTACGCCGGGAGATCGGCCCGATCGCCTCGCCCGACCTCATCCAGTTCGCCCCCAGCCTGCCGAAGACGCGCTCGGGCAAGATCATGCGCCGCATCCTGCGCAAGATCGCCGAGGACGAGTTCGGCAATCTCGGCGACACCTCCACGCTCGCTGACCCCACCGTGGTGCAGGACCTGATCTCGCAGCGGCAGAACAAGAAGCACGCGGCGGCGTGAAGCCGGCCGGATACGGCGTCATCCGGCCGAAGCGTAGCGAGAGCCGGGATCGCTCTCCATTCCGATGACGATCCCGGATCGGCCTTCGGCCGTCCGGGATGACGCCAATCAGCAAGAGCCGCACTACCCCCGCACCAGATCGCCGATCAGGCTCGCCGCCACCGACAGCTTCGAAACGCTAAGCCCGGAGGCGGCGATCTCGTGCACGCCGGTGCGTGCGCGCTCGACCACCTCGCCGCGCGCCGCGGCCCAGGCGGTGACGCCATCGACCCCCGGCCCGTGCGCCTCGATCACCTCGGCGGTGAGGCGCCGCACCGCGATCTCGAAGGCGGTGAGCGCCCGCTCCAGCGCGAGACGGTCGTAATAATCCGTCACCGACAGCGTGCGCGCCGCGCCGAAGATGCGGTCAAGCCGGAACAAGAGGCCGACCGCGAAGAAGGTCACGGCGACGTCGCTGATCGACGCCTTCGTCCGGTCGGCGATCAGCACGATGTCAGTGGCGTTCTCGACCGCCGGCAGCCGGGCAATGCGGCGCGCCAGCCCCTCCGGCACGCCGGCCTGGGTCCATTGCGCCACGCGCGCATCATGCAGCCCGCGCGTCTCCTCCGGCAGCAATTCGCGCACCGGCCCGGAGAGCACCGTCTCCACCGGGGCGATACCCGCAGCATAGTGCGCGACCAGTTCGTCGAGACTGGAAAGCAGGTCGACATTGCGCAGGAACCACACGGAGCGGTCGAGCAGCATGTCCTGCACGACGCCGTAGAGGTCGAGCTGCACCGAGCCCGGCACCACGCCATCGAGCGCATCGATCTCCTCGTTCAGCCCGTTCAGGCCGAAGCCGTCGCGCACGGCGGCGAAGGCCTTGGCGATGGCGCCCACCGTGGCGCCGGTCTCGTCAGCGAGGCGAGCGACAAAGGTCGGCCCGCCATGGTTGATCATGGCGTTGGACAGCCGCGTGGCGATGATGTCGCGCCGCAGGCGATGCTGCTCGATCCCCTCCGGGAAGCGCTCGCGCAGCTCCGGCGGGAAATAGGCGGCGAGCTCGCGGGCGAGATAGGGATCGTCCGGCACGTCGGTATCGAGCAGGTCGGAATGGGCAGTGAGCTTGGCATAGGCGAGCAGCACCGCGAGCTCCGGCCGCGTCAGCGCCTCGCCGCGGCCGCGCCGCTCATTGAGCTCGGCGTCGGAGGGCAGGAACTCCACCGCCCGGTCGAGCAGGTCGCGCGCCTCCAGCCGCTGCATCAGCCGCTGCAGGAAACCGGCCTCGTCGAGGCTGCGCCGCTCGGCGAGCGAAAGCGCCAGCGTCTGCAGGTAGTTGTTGCCCAGCACGAGCTCGGCGACCTCGTCGGTCATGCTCGCCAGCAGCTCGGCGCGGCGCTCGGCGTCGAGCTGCCCCTCGCGCACCGCCGGCCCGAGGGCGATCTTGATGTTCACCTCGACGTCGGAGGTGTTCACGCCGGCCGAGTTGTCGATGGCGTCGGTGTTGAGCCGCACGCCCCGCCGCGCAGCCTCGATGCGTCCGCGCTGGGTGACGCCGAGATTGGCCCCCTCGCCGATTGCCTTGGCGCGCACCTCGGCGCCGGCGATACGGATCGCGTCGTTGGCGCGGTCGCCGACCTGCGCGTCGGTCTCGTTCAATGCGCGGACATAGGTGCCGATGCCGCCGAACCAGAGCAGGTCGACGGGCGCGCGCAGGATCGCGCTGATCACCTCGGCGGGCGAGGCCGAGCTCTTGTCGAAGCCGAGCACCTCGCGGATCGCCGGGCTGAGCGCGATGCTCTTGGCCGTGCGCGGGAACACGCCGCCGCCCGCCGAGATCAGCGACTTGTCGTAGTCCTGCCAAGAGGAACGCGGCAGGGCGAACAGCCGCTGGCGCTCCGCGAGCGAGAGGAGCGGGTCGGGGTTCGGATCGAGGAAGATATCGCGGTGGTCGAAGGCGGCCACCAGCTTGATGGTGTTCTCCAGCATCATGCCGTTGCCGAACACGTCGCCCGACATGTCTCCGACGCCGACCACGGTGAAGGGCGTCACGCGGATGTCGACATCCATCTCGCGGAAATGCCGGCGCACTGCCTCCCAGGCGCCGCGCGCGGTGATGCCCATCGCCTTGTGGTCGTAGCCGACCGAGCCTCCTGACGCGAAGGCGTCGCCGAGCCAGAAGCCGCGCGCCTGCGACAGCGCATTGGCGGTGTCGGAGAAGGTCGCCGTGCCCTTGTCGGCGGCGACGACGAGATAGGGGTCGTCCTCGTCATGGCGCACGGTCTGCGGTGGGGGCACGATGGCGCCGCCGTCAATGTTGTCGGTGACGTCGAGCAGGCTGGAGATGAACAGCTTGTAGGCCTCCACGCCCTCGGCCTGGATCGCCTCGCGCGGACCGGTGGGAAGCTGCGCCGGCACGAAGCCGCCCTTGGCGCCGACCGGCACGATGACCGCGTTCTTCACCTGCTGCGCCTTGACGAGCCCCAGCACCTCGGTGCGGAAGTCCTGCGGCCGGTCGGACCAGCGCAGGCCGCCGCGCGCCACCCGGCCGAAGCGCAGATGGATGCCTTCCACGCGCGGGGAATGCACGAAGATCTCGAACAGCGGGCGCGGCAGCGGCAGCCCTTCTACCTTGTGGCTGAGGAACTTGATGGCGATGGTCGGACGGAAGCCGCCATCCTCGCCACGCTGGTGGAAATTGGTGCGCACCGCCGCCTCGATGAGGTTGGCGAAGCGGCGCAGGATGCGGTCCTCGTCGAGGCTCTGCACCTCGGCGAGCGCCGCCTCGATCTCCTCGCGGATCGCCGCCTGCCGCTCCTCCCGCTGCTCGGGCTGCTCCACGTCGAAGCGGGCATGGAACAGCGCCACCAGCCGGTCGACGATGGCGGGATGCGCGTTGAGCGTCGCCCAGAGATAGTCCTGGCTGAACGGCACGCCGATCTGCCGCAGATAGCGCGCCAGCGTGCGCAGCAGCGCGATGTCGCGCCAGCCGAGCCGCGCATTCAGCGCCAGCGCGTTGAAGCCGTCGTTCTCCGCCGTCCCGCGCAGCACCGCCATCAGCGTCGAGTGCAGGCGCCCTTCCAGCACGTCGAGTGCGATCTCGCCGCCGCCGCGCCGGCCGAGCACCATGTCGTGGACATAGACCGGCGGCGTGCCCTCGGGCCGAACGGTGAAGGTGCGCTCGTCCACCACGACGAAGCCCATAGCCTCCAGCATCGGCACCCGCTCGGAGAGCAGGCGCGGCACCTCGTAGCTCAGCACCTTCAGTGCGACGCGCTCGCGTCCCGGCACGGACGGCGCGCGGGCGAAGTCGGCGGCGACGGAGTGCTGGGCGCTCAGCCGCTCGATCAGCCTGAGGTCGGCCAGCGCCTCCTCGGGCGTGTAGCTGCTCTGGTAGCCGACGGGAAAGGCCTCACTGTAGCGCCTCGCCAGCGCGGTCGCCTGCGCCGGCGGGAAGACGAGGCCGAGCGCCGCGGCGAAGGCGTCGCCCCAGGTGCGGATGATGCCGGCGACGGCATCTTCCAGTTCGATGCGGCCGACCTCGCGCACCGGTGCGCCAGTCTGCTCGACGATGAAATGCACGCGGGTCAGCGGCCCTTCCACGAAGAGCGGCCGGAACGCCGCCACCTGCCCGCCGAAGCTCGCCTCCAGCAGCCGGCCGATGCGCTCGCGTACCTCCGAGCCGTAGCGGTCGCGCGGCACGAAGACCAGCACCGAGACGAAGCGCTCGAAGCGCTCGCGCCAGGCGAGCACGCGCACGCGCGGGTGCTCGTCGAGCTGGAGGATCGCCATGGAGAACTGGAACAGCGTCGCCGGGTCGATCTGGAACAGGTCATCGCGCGGGAACAGCTCCAGCACCTTCACCAGCGCGCGGCCGGAATGGCTCTCCGGCACGAAGCCGGCGCGGACCAGCACGCCGGCCACCTTCTGCCGCACCAGCGGGATGGCGCGGACCGATTCGGCATAGGCGGTGTTGGTGAACAGGCCGGCGACGCACAGCCCGCCGACGACGCGCCCCTCGGCGTCGTAGCGCTTGACTACCACCACATCGATCCAGGCCCGCCGGTGCACATAGGAGACGGTGCGCGACTTGACGACGATGAGCGGCGTCTCCTCCGCGAGCACCTCGCTGAGATCCATGCTGACCGCGCGCGGATCGCTGGCGCGGCGGAACAGGCGGAACTCCTCATCCGCCAGCACGCCGAGCGCGTCCTCCATGCGGCGGTCGAAGGCGAGCCGGCCGCCGGCGCCTTCGCGCGCGTCGTAATTGCGGCTGCCAAGGAAAGTGAAATTGCCGTCCAGCAGCCATTCGAGCAGAGCGACCGCCTCCTCGACCTCCTCGGCCGGCACCTTGGCGGGTGCGTTGGCGAGGTCCGCCAGGGCGCCCTGGACCTGCTCCATCATCGGCTTCCAGTCCGCCACCGCCCGGCGCACCTGGCCGAGTACGACGCCGATCTCCTCGGCCAGCGCGGCGCGCTGCGCCTCGTCCTCGATGCGCGGGATGTGGATCTGGATCAGGCTCTCCCGGCGAGCGCGCGCCCCCACCGGCATGTCGGCGGGCGTCAGCCCGTCCAGCGCGCCGGCCGCGTCGCGCTCGACGCCGAAGATCGGATGCACGACGAAGGAGGCGGTCAGTCCGCGCGCGTTCAGCGCCGCCATCACCGAATCAAGCAGGAAGGGCATGTCGTCGTTGACGATCTCGATCAGCGTGACCTTGCCGAGCCGCTCGCCCTCGCCGTCCGGCAGGCGCGGCAGTTCGACACGGATGTCGGGCGCCCCCGGCCGACGCGCGGCGAGATGCCCATAGGCGCCGAGCGCCAGGCTGGCCAGTTCGTGCGCCGTATAGAGCCGCACATCCTCCGCCACCGCCCGGCCGAACAGCCGGCTGGCGAACTGCCCCGGCACGCTGTCGTCGGTCGCCTGCAGGATCAGGTCGGCCTGCTCGACCAGTTGCCGTGCCGCGCGTTCGTCCTCGGTGGAGAGAAACCCTTCCACGCCCATGATCGTCCTCCCGCTTGCCCGCCCGATTTCTTGCGCCGCCGCTCATGGCGGCCGGTTGGGGTCTTTTCTGCATCCTCTACCTTGCCGGCGGATGACAGCCCAGCATCATGTGGCAATACGGTTACACAAGGGCGCGCGCGAATCCCGCCTTTGACCTGGATCAAGCGCCGCCTTCCCCTTCCGCCGCAGGTTGCGGTGCAGCAACCGGACGATGATCCGAGCTGGGGCAATAAGGGGATTTCCACGATGTCGACGGACCGCGCCGGTCTTTCCAACAACCAAGCCGCTTCTGTGAAGCTTCTCGCGCCCGTGGCGGCGCTGCTCGCGCTGGCGGCCTCGCCGGTCGCGCTCTCGCCGGCCATGGCGGCCGACGTCGCCACACCGGTCTACAAGGCGCCGGTGGTCGAGGTGCCGAGCCCGTGGCAGATCCGCGTGCGCGCGCTGGGCGTGATCACCGACGACGAAGGCTATGTGAGCCAGATACCGGGCTCCGGCCTCAGCTACTCGGATTCGATCGTCCCCGAGCTCGACATCACCTACTACTTCACCGAGAACTTCGCCGCCGAGCTCATCCTCGGCGTCACGCCGCACGACATCGACGGCTCCGGCACCATTTCGAGCCTCAACAAGATCGGCGACGTCTGGGCGCTGCCGCCGACCCTGACCCTGCAGTACCACTTCACCAATTTCGGCGCCTTCAAGCCCTATATCGGCGCCGGCATCAACTACACCTTCTTCTTCGACCAGAACGCTTCCGCCGCGGATTCGCTCGACGTGAAGGACACCTTCGGCTGGGCGCTGCAGGCCGGCTTCGACTACATGTTCGACCAGCACTGGGGCATCAACGTCGACGTCAAGAAGCTCTTCCTGGAGCCGGACTTCGACGCCGTGGTCGGCGGCACGCCGGTCAGCGGCACCGCCAAGCTCAGCCCGTGGCTGGTCGGCGTGGGCGTGACCTACCGGTTCTGAGCGGCTTCCATCTGAACGACGTCATGGCCGGGCTTGTCCCGGCCATCCACGTCTTGGGCTCGTGACGCCGGCGGCAAAGGCGTGGATCCCCGGGCCAAGCCTAGGGATGACGGCGCAATGAGACTTATCGTGCGATCACGGGATGACGGCGCGATGCCTAGTGCCGGAAGTGCCGCACGCCGGTGAATACCATGGCGAGGCCGGCCTCGTCGGCGGCGGCGATCACCTCGTTGTCGCGCATCGAGCCGCCCGGCTGGATCACCGCGGTCGCCCCCGCCTCGACAGCCACCAGCAGCCCGTCGGCGAAGGGGAAGAAGGCGTCGGACGCGACCACCGAGCCCTTGGTCAGCGGCGCGGCCAGACCCGCGGCAACGGCCGCCTCGCGCGCCTTGGCGGCGGCGATGCGAGCCGAATCGACCCGGCTCATCTGCCCCGCGCCGATGCCGACCGTCACGAGGTCCTTGGCATAGACGATGGCGTTCGACTTCACATGCTTGGCGACGCGGAAGGCGAAGGCCATGTCCGCCAGCTCGGCATTGGTCGGGGCGCGCTTGGTGACGACCTTCAGCTCCATGTCGTCGACCACCGCGTTGTCGCGCGACTGCACGAGGAAACCGCCCGCCAGCGACTTGAAGGCGAGGCCGCCCGCCCGCGGATCGGGCAGTTCGCCGGTCACCAGCAGCCGCAGGTTCTTCTTCGCCCCGACAATGGCGACCGCCTCCTCGGTGGCGCCGGGCGCCACGATCACCTCGGTGAAGATCTCGACGATGGCACGCGCCGCCTCGGCGTCGAGCGTGCGGTTCAGCGCCACGATGCCGCCGAAGGCCGAGGTCGGGTCGCAGGCCAGCGCCTTGCGGTAGGCTTCCTCGAGATTCACCCCCTCGGCGACGCCGCAGGGATTTGCGTGCTTGACGATCACCACTGCCGCGGTGCGGGTGGGATCGAACTCGGCCACCGCCTCGAAGGCAGCGTCGGTGTCGTTGAGGTTGTTGTAGGAGAGCGCCTTGCCCTGAAGCTGGCGCGCCGTCGCGACGCCGGCACGTGCCGAGCTCCCGAGATAGAAGGCGGCGTCCTGGTGCGGGTTCTCGCCATAGCGCAGCGCCTCGGCGAGCGTGCCGCCGAAGACGCGGGTATCGGGGGCGAAGGTGCCCTCGACGCTGGCGAACCAGCTGGCGATGGCGGCGTCATAGGTGGCGGTGCGGGCGAAGGCGAGCTGCGCCAGCTTGCGCCGGGTCGCCAGCGTCGTGCCGCCCTGCGCGGCGAACTCCGCCAGCACGAGGTCGTAGCTCGCCGGGTCGACAACGACCGCGACATCGGCATGGTTCTTCGCCGCCGCGCGGATCATCGCCGGGCCGCCGACATCGATGTTCTCGACGCAGTCCTCGTAGCTCGCGCCGCGCGCGACGGTGGCCTCGAAGGGATAGAGGTTCACCACCACGAGGTCGATCGGGGCGATACCGTGCTCGGACATCGAAGCGCGGTGGCCGGCATCGTCGCGCACCGCGAGGATGCCGCCATGCACGCGCGGATGCAGCGTCTTCACCCGCCCGTCCATCATCTCCGGGAAACCGGTGAGGTCGGCGACGTCCATGACCTTCAGCCCGGCATCGGCGAGCGCCTTGCGGGTGCCGCCGGTGGAGATCAGTTCCACCCCCTGCGCCGCCAGCCGCTCGGCGAAGGCCACGAGGCCGGTCTTGTCGGAGACCGAGAGCAAAGCGCGGGCGATGGGGCGGACATCAGCGGGCATGGGGAGGCCAGTTCGTTGGAGCGGAAACAGGTGAGCGCCCTATCACGTCTGGCCCGCCGCGTGAACCATTCCCAACCGTCATCCCGGGCGGCCAAAGGCCGATCCGGGATCGTAACCAGAATGAAGAGCGATCCCGGCTCTCGCTCCGCTCGGCCGGGATGACGCTATCCCCGCAGCGCCTTCAGCCGGACGAAGGTCCATTCGACGCGTGGCGCCTCGCGCACATGGCCGGCGATGACGAGTTGCTCGGTGCGGCGCGGACCGGTGCCGCCGGCGAGGAACACGCTCTCCTCGATGACAACAGCGCAATCGGGGGCGGTGAAGGCCCAGTCGTCGCCGTCGGGGAGCTTCAGCACCACGGTCTGCCCGTCCGAGCCGCGCGAGGGCTCGACCGAGGGGTGCAAATGGAAGCGAATGGCGTAGCGGCCGGGCTGGTCGGAAGGGAATTCCTCGCCCTGCGCCACGCGGAACAGGTCCTCGCCATCGATCCGCATGCCGTCCGGCGACAGCCGCCAGGAGCGCTGGTGGACGACGCCGAAGCGCGCCGCATAGCCGTCATGGCTCGCCAGCAGCACGTCGGCGCCGCCATGCTCGCCGCGCTCGACGCGGATCTCGCTCGGCCCACTCAGCACCGGCGTGCCGCAAAGCCGCGTCAGCGCCCCGCCGGAGACGAAGCGGCAGGAGGAAGCGTCCTCGACCACGGCGGCGGAATGCGCGGCGGTCTGGCGCGCTACGCCGCGCCATTCCTCACGGCCAGTGGCGGGCAGGCCACAATTGACCACGATGCGGTGGCGGCCGGACGACATCTCGAAGGACAGGCAGCCGGCATGCGCCTCCTGGCTCAGCCCGATGGGCGGTGGGGCGCCGGTGTCGGCGATCACCACGGTGCCGCCCGCCTCCATGCGCTGGTAGCCGGAATAGGGCGCGTTCGACACCGGCCGGCCGCGCGCATCGTCATAGGCGAGCACGGTGGCGAGCGCGTCCGCTGGTGTCGGCCCCATGCCGTTGAACAGCGCGAAGGCGCCGTCGACATGGCGGAAGAAGCGCAGCATCGGCATCATGCGGTCGATGGCGTTGAGCAGCGCCGGCGGCGGCGCGATATGGCGGGCGCTGTAGCACTGGCGCAGCGGCAATAAGTCGAGCAGCAGGTCGATCAGCGTGCCCGGATTGCGCCCGGCATGGCCGCCATCGCCGAGGATCTGCCGGTCGAGTTCCTCGATCAGCCGCTTCTGCGCCGTGCGCATCAGCCGCCCCTGGTCGGCCATGCACAGGCCGGCGAAGGAAAGCGCCAGCGCGCAGGCAAGGCGCGGCCGGCCGTCTGGCGCGCTCGTGCCGACGCTCTTCAGGTAGCGCACCTGCCCGGTGAGGCTGCGGATGAAGCGGCGGTGGAAGCTCGGATCGGCGTCCTGCAGGATCAACGGCGAGTGGGTGAGCCAGCTCATGACCCGCCGTGCGGCGACGTCGGGCGCGGCCGCCTGCGGCAGGCGCGGGCCGCGCAGCGCGATCCAGTCGCCGACCAGCGCCCGCGCATGCGCCCGGGCGATCGGCGTGCCGGCGGCCTGGAGATGGCGCAGCCAGCCGAAGCTCATCAGTTCGCGCGCCCATTCCGGCGAGGGCGGCACGATCTCGAAGGGCGAGACGCCCTCGGTCAGCGCCAGCTTGCCGGCGAAGGCGAAGCGCCCGGCATAGAATTCGCCGGCGCGGGCAGGATCGCCGGTGCGCAGATCGTGCGGCGCGATGAGCAGGCGCGAGGGCACCGGCACCGAGGCGACGCGCCAGGGGAACCAGCCGTGAAACCACGGCTGCGCCATGGCGCGGGCCACGAGGCCGCTCCAGCCGGATTCGGTGGCGAACAGCGCCAGACGGGCGCGGTCCGCGTAGATGTCGCGGGCCATGGGCGCCTCAATCCTTCTCGAAATCGCCAAGCGAAGAAAAACCCCAGGGAATCACCCACCCTCCCGGCCGCGAATCTTAGCGAAGCGGGAGGTCACGTCCAGCCGAGGCGGCAAAGCCTTGGCGGGACTCACTTCCTGCGGCGCAGCCGGGCGGCGAAGAAGCCGTCGATGCCGGCAAAGCGCGGATCGGCATCGGGCAGGTGAGTCGGCAGGGTGCGCAATTCGCCGGCGGCGTTGATCCACTCTGCGGCCACACCGCATTCGCCTGGCGCCACCGGATCGCGCACGAAATCGGGCCGCGCGGCGAGCAGCGCCTCGACCTGCTTCTCGCCCTCCTCCGGTTCCAGCGAGCAGGTGGAATAGACCAGCACGCCGCCCGGCTTCACCAGGTCGGCGGCATTGGCGAGGATGCGCGCCTGAAGGGCGCCGAGGCTGGCGATATCGGCCGGCGCCTTGGTCCAGGCGACATCCGGATGGCGGCGTATGGTGCCGGTCGCCGAGCAGGGGGCGTCGATCAGCACGCCGTCGAACGGCCCGCCTTTCCACGCCGCCGCATCGGCCTCGACGATCTCGGCATCGAGGCCGAGCCGCGCGAGGTTCTGCTTGAGCCTTTTCAGCCGCTGGCCGGAGCGGTCGAGCGCGGTGACGGCGGCCCCTGTCGCGGCAAGCTGGGCGGTCTTGCCGCCCGGCGCGGCGCAGAGATCGGCGATCGTCTCGCCCGCCTTGGCGTGCAGCAGCCGCGCCGGCAGCGCGGCGGCGGCGTCCTGCACCCACCACGCTCCTTCCTCGAAGCCCGGCAGCGCGGTGACGTTGCCGGCCTCGACCAGCCGGATCGAGCCGGTCGACAGCAGCTTTCCGCCGAGCTTTTCCGCCCATCCGGCGGCATCGTCCTTGGCGGTGAGGTCGAGCGGCGCTTCGCTGGCGAGCGCATGGGCGATGGCCAGCGCATCCTTGCCGCCATAGGCGGCGGTCCAGCCGTCGACCATCCATTGCGGCTGGTCCGCCACGTCGGGGAGCATGGCCTTGCCCTCCCGCGCCACCCGCCTCAGCACGGCGTTGACCAGCCCCTTGAAGCCGGCGCTCGCCGGGCTCTCCGCCGCCAGCGCAACGCTGGTGTCTACCGCGGCGTGGTCGGGCACGTCCATGAACAGGATCTGCGCCGCGCCGGTGACGAGCAGCGTCTCCACCCTCCCCGCCTTTTCCGGCAGGCCGCGCTCCAGCAGCGAGCCGATCAGCGCGCGCAGGGTGCCGAACTTGCGCAGCGCGGTCGCCGCGATCATGCGAGCGAGGCCGCGGTCGCGCTCGTCGAGCTCGCGGGTCAGCCGCTCCAGGGCCTCCTCCAGCGGCCGACCCTTCTCCAGCACGGCGTCGACCGCGTCGGCCGCGGCGCGGCGGACGGCAAGGCCGGGTGCGGCCGGGCGCGGGGCGGGTCTCTCGGGGCGGCGGGGGCGATGCGGGGCGGCGTTCATCGGCAAGCCGATAGGCCCGCCGCATCAGGAAGGCAACCACAGCGAAACCGAAGCGACCCTCCGGGGCTTGTGGAAGCGGGCGAGATTGGGTCCTATCCACTCCCGCCCGCTTCGGTCCCGCAGATTTGGATCCATGCCCCATCTCATCCTGATCGCCGATATCGGCGGAACCTCCTCCCGCCTCGCCGTCGTCGACACGGACGGCGTGCCGCGCGACATCCAGATCCACCGCAATGACGACTTCGCCGGCTTCAAGGAGCTGATCGCGGCCGACCTCGACCAGCGCGGCCCCGGCGCACGCACGGCGGTCGGCGGCGCCGTCCTTGCCGTGGCCGGGCCAGCCGACCAGGAGAGCGTGAAGCTCACCAACCGCGACTGGGGCTTCACCAAGCGCGACATGCGCAAGCATTTCGGCTGGCAGAAATTCGCCGCGGTGAACGATTTCGAGGCGCTCGCCCATGGCGTGCCGGCGCTCGGCGCTTCCGACCTCGTGCCGGTCGGCGGCGGCCTTGCCGAGCCGGGCGCGCCGATGTTGGTCTGCGGCCCCGGCACCGGCTTCGGCGTCGCCGGCATCGTCAAGATCGCCGGCCGCCACCACGCCATCACCGGCGAAGGCGGCCGCGCCCGCCTCGGCGCCGCGGATGCCGAGGAGGCGCTGCTGCTCGGCCATCTGGTGCGCGAGCTCGGCCCCGTCGTGGTGGAGCATGCGCTGTCGGGCTCGGGCCTCGCCCGCATCCACCGCATCCTCGCCGGCGCCGCGCTGACACCCGAGGCGGTGATCGCCGCCGCCAAGGCGGGTGACGAGGCCGCGCGCGAGACCTGCAACGTATTCCTGAAGCTGTTCGGCCGCATCGCCGGCGACCTCGCGCTCATCGTCAATGCGCGCGGCGGCGTCTATCTCGCCGGCGGCGTCTCGGCGGGGCTGGCGCCGTTCTTCGCGGAATCGCCCTTCCGCGCCATGTTCGAGGAGCACCCGCCGCACGGGCCGCGCCTCGTCGCCACGCCGGTCAACATCATCACCCACCCGACGCCGGGCCTGATCGGCTGCGGCCAACTCGGCGCGCGGCTCGCCCGCAGCCTCAAGCCCGGCCTGCACGTCGTGTGAAGACGACCGCATCCGCCGCCGCCTCCAGCGCGGCGGGGTCGAAGCCGGCGCGCTCGATGGTCGCCCGGATGTGCGGGGGCAGCGGCGCGCGCACGTCGATCGCCTCTCCCTTGCGCTGAGGGATCACCACGCGGCGCGAATGCAGGTGCAGGATCGGCCCACCCGGCAGGCGCGAGGCGCCGCCATAGATGCTGTCGCCGAGGATGGGATGGCCGATGGCGTTCATGTGCACGCGAAGCTGGTGCGTGCGCCCGGTCAGCGGCGACAACACCAGCACGGCCAGCCCCTCCCCCGCCGCGATGGTCTCCCACTCGCTGATGGCTTCCTGCCCGTTCGGGTCGACCGCCATCCACCAGCCGCGGGTCGGCGAGCGTTTCGACAGCTTCAGCTCGATCCGCCCGCGCGGCTCGGCCGGCACGCCGCGCACCACCGCCATGTAGGTCTTGCCCACCGTGCCGTCGGCGAATGCCTTGCCGAGATCGGCCAGCGCCTTGCGATGGCGGCCGAGCACGAGGCAGCCGGAGGTGTCCTTGTCGAGCCGATGGGCGAGCTCGGGCGCGTTCGGCAGGCCGAAGCGCAGCGCGTCGAGATGGTCGGCCAGCGTCTCGCCACCTTTCGGCCCCTTATGGACCGCCAGCCCCGCCGGCTTGTCGATGACCAGCATCATGCCGTCGCGGTGCAGCACACGGGCAGCGATGTCGAGAGAAGCGGTGTCGGCGAGGCTCATCGCGCCGTCACAGCACAAAGCGGAGGGGACGTCGAGAGCTAGCCCCGCGTCAGCTCCTCATGCACGTCGAGCGTCGAGCGCACGCCGATGCTGTCGAAGTGCTTCTCGAGGAAATTTTCCGCCGCCTCGCGGCCGATGGCGTGGAGATAGAGCAGGAACTCCCACTCCGCGTTCATCTTGGTCGAGGCATCGAGCTCGATCAGCTTCTCCGCCCCGTCGATGCGATGAATGCGCAGGTCGCGATAACCCTCGACGCCGTCATCCTTGCGGTTCAGCTTGCCGTGCTTGAGCAGCCTCGTGACAAATTCGGCAGCGCGCAGCTGGGCGAGCAGCGAAGCGTTGAAGGTGATCTCGTTCATCCGGTTCTGGATATCGCGGGCGGTCTTGGGCGTCTCGCGGCGGATGATTGGGTTGATCTGCACGAGCAGTATGTCGTCGGTCTTCACCGCGTTGTAGAACGGAAACAGCGCCGGATTTCCCATATAGCCGCCGTCCCAATAGGGCACGCCGTCGATCTCCACCGCCTGGAACATGAAGGGCAGGCAGGCCGAGGCCATGATCGCCTGCGCGGTCAGTTCGTGCTTGGCGAAGACGCGCACCTTGCCGGTGTGGACGTTGGTGGCGGAGACGAAGACATGCACATGGCGGCAGGATTGCAGCGCCGCGAAGTCCACATGTTCCTCGATCAGCTCCATTAACGGGTTGATGTTCAGCGGATTGAGGTCGTAGGGCGAGAAGAAGCGGCTCATCACATCCACGGCGACATAGGCCGGGTTGGTGTTGAGCGACCAGTTGCCCATCAGCCGGTCGAGCAGCGTGCGTTGCAGCGGGCTGGCGCGCCCGTCGCGGGACACGTCGCGCCAGTAGCGGTTGAGCGCCTCGCGCCCGCCTTCGTTGCCCCCGCGCGCGAGGCCGGTGGCGAGCACCGCCGCGTTCATCGCCCCGGCGCTGGTGCCGGAAATGCCTTCGATGGCGATGCGCCCGTCTTCCAAGAGGCGGTCGAGCACGCCCCAGGTGAAGGCGCCATGCGCGCCGCCGCCCTGCAGCGCGAGGTTGATCGGCTTGAGCGCTGGCTGGGCCGCCTTCACCGCCTCGACGGCCTCGATATGGTCGGTGTCGCGATTGACCTCGCCCTTACCGGTCGGGGTGGCGAGCGCACCGGCCGCCGCTTCCGCCTTGGCCTGGTCGTGCGTCGATTTCGCCGCCGCAGGGATCTTGGCGGAACTTTTGGCAGCGGGCTTCTTCGGCGCCGGCTTGGCGGGCGACGGCTTGGCAGAAGCAGGTTCAGCCTTGGCGGATGACGGCTTGGTCGCAGCCTTCGCCGCCGGCCGGGCCTTGGAAGCCGCAGGCTTCGGCGCGGGCGGAACGGCCGCCTCCGCCACTGCGGCGGGCTTCGCCGATGCGACGGAGGGTTTAGCGGCGGGCTTGGCCGCAGACTTGGCCGAGGCCGGCTTCCCCGTTACCGGCTTGGCAGGCGCCGGCTTCACTGGTGCGGCCTCGACTACGGCCGGCGCCGATTTGGCCTCCACGGGCGACGCCTTGCCGGCCGGCTTGCGTGGGGACCGCGGGGGCTTGGGTGTCTGCGCCACGCGCCTGCCTCCTGTCGAACGCTACTCGGCGACCCAGCCGCCGTCGATCTGCTGCAGCGAGCCGGTGATCGACTTGGCGTTCTCGCCGGCCAGGAACACGGCGAGCGCCGCCACCTGGTCGACGGTGACGAATTCCTTGGTCGGCTGCTCCGCCAGCAGGAACTCCTTCACCTGCTCCTCGGTGATGCCGCGCGCCTTGGCGGTGTCGGGGATCTGCTTCTCGACGAGAGGCGTCCACACATAGCCGGGGCAGATGGCGTTCACCGTGATGCCGAAGGTCGCCGTCTCCAGCGCGATGGTCTTGGTGAGACCTGCGATGCCGTGCTTGGCCGAGACATAGGCCGACTTGAAGGGCGAGGCGACCAGCGCGTGGGCCGACGCGGTGTTGATGATGCGCCCCCATTTGCGCGCCTTCATGCCCGGCACCGCCGCCTTGATGGCGTGGAAGGCGGCTGAAAGGTTCAGCGCGATGATGAGGTCCCACTTCTCGTCCGGGAAGTCCTCGACCGGCGAGACGTACTGCACGCCGGCATTGTTGACGAGGATGTCGACCGAGCCGAGCTTCTCCTCGCCGAACTTGACGAGGCCGGCGCATTCGGACGCCTTGGTGAGGTCCGCACCGGAATAGACCGCCTTGATGCCGAACTCGGTCTCCAGCCCCGCGCGCAGCTTCTCGATCTCGCCGGCGTCGCCGAAGCCGTTCAGCGTGATGTTCACGCCCTCGGCGGCGAGCCCGCGCGCGATGGCGAGGCCGATGCCGCTGGTGGACCCGGTGACGACGGCGTTCTTCCCCTTAAGCATGAAGCTGCTCCTCAACGAGATGGAAGCACGCGCGCCCTGCGCCGGGTCTCGCGACGTGCCGTTCGAGTTCCCATTTACCGCAGGCTAGCACGGTCTTGTGCGCTGCAAACAGCCCTTGTGCCGTTCCGCACGGTCATCCGTACGTCACATGCGGGACATGGTTTTCGGTTTACTAGCCGCGGAGTACGATTGCGCGATGACGAGCCGCCACCACGACGACCACGACCACAGCGCCTGCGTCGCCGACGCACTGGCGCGGGCGGAGGCGTCGTGCGGCGAGCGCGGCGCGCGGCTCACGCCGCTGCGCCGCCGCGTGCTGGAGGAACTGGCCGACAGCCATGTGCCGCTCGGCGCCTATGAGCTGGTGGAGCGGCTCGGCGCGTCTGGCGAGAAGCCGCCACCCATGTCGGTCTACCGCGCGCTGGATTTCCTGGTGTCGGAGGGCCTCGCCCACCGCATCGAGAGCCGCAACGCCTATATCGCCTGCGGTCGCGACCACGGCGCCGATGACGTGATCGTGTTCCTGATCTGCGAGCAGTGCGGGCTGACCTCCGAGGTTTCCTCGCACGCCATCGGCCGCGACCTCGCCTGGGCGACCCGCGCCGCCGGCTTCACGCCGCACACGCCGGTGATCGAGATCGTCGGCACCTGCGCCCGCTGTCGAAAATGAACAAAGTCAGGAAAATTGAACGATCAATTTCACATTTTCAATTGCATAGCCACTAACATCGGCAATTCGTCGACGAGCATCCTCAATTATATCAGGTATCTTTTCTCTGCCATCATTTTCTCTAGAGTCAGTGCTGTAAGAAGAGAACATGTCACTGGTGCTAATGCCCAATGCATCGGATATTTTTTCAAACATTTCTCGACGAGGGAGTACTCCATTCTTTTCCCAGTTCCATACAGCCGTCACGCTGACGCCCAATTGCGCAGCCAGCGCTGATTTGGTTAAATTTTTCGCTTTCCGAGCAGTCTCAATTCTAAACCCCAAATCATGCATCGCAGTTCCTCCTAATCTGGACACAGTGTTTCACGTTAAAATTAAAATGTCGAGGTAAATTTTAATTTAAGTGTTTCGACTGCGTTTTGTCACGCAATCGAAACACTCACATTGCCGTCTTTGTGCTAAAGCCGCTCAAGCCATGCGTGAGGAGGATTTAATGCTGGCCATCGTCGCCCCGGAGCTTGAAGCCGCCGGCCCGGCGCCGCGCCGCATGACGGTTCCCGTGCAGGTCGGCCGCGTCATGGTAGGCGGCGGCGCGCCGGTCGTCGTGCAGTCCATGACCAATACCGACACCGCCGACGCGGCGGGCACGGCGCTGCAGATCGCCCAGCTCGCCCGCGCCGGCTCGGAGATCGTGCGCATCACGGTCGACCGCGACGAATCCGCCGCCGCCGTGCCGGAGATCAAGGAGCGCCTGCTCAAGATGGGGCTCGACACCCCTATCGTCGGCGACTTCCACTATAATGGCCATCTGCTGCTGACGAAGTTCCCGGACTGCGCGGCGGCGCTCGACAAGTACCGCATTAATCCGGGCAATGTCGGCTTCGGCGAGAAGCGCGACCGTCACTTCGCCACCATCGTCGAGCAGGCGATAAAGCACGACAAACCGGTGCGCATCGGCGCCAACTGGGGCTCGCTCGACGGTGACCTGCTCACCGCGCTGATGGACCAGAATGCCAAGCTCCCGCGCCCGGCGGACGCCCGCGCGGTCACCCGCGAGGCGCTGGTGCGCTCCGCCCTGCTCTCGGCGGCGCTCGCCGAGGAGATCGGCCTGCCGAAGGAGAAGATCATCCTCTCCGCCAAGGTCTCGGCGGTGCAGGACCTGATCACCGTTTATGCCGAGCTCGCCCGTCGTGCCGACTATGCGCTGCATCTCGGCCTCACCGAGGCGGGCATGGGCTCGAAGGGCATCGTCGCCTCGACCGCCGCCATGGGTGTCTTGCTGCAGCAAGGCATCGGCGACACCATCCGGGTCTCGCTCACCCCCGAGCCCGGCGGCGACCGCACCCGCGAGGTGACGGTGGCGCAGGAGATGCTGCAGACCATGGGCCTGCGCACCTTCGTGCCGCTGGTCGCCGCCTGCCCCGGCTGCGGGCGCACCACCTCCACCACCTTCCAGGAACTCGCCTTCGAGGTGCAGGACTTCATCCGCACCTCCATGCCCGAATGGAAGAAGCACTATCCCGGCGTCGAGACGCTGAACGTCGCGGTGATGGGCTGCATTGTTAACGGCCCAGGCGAAAGCAAGCACGCCGACATCGGCATCTCCCTGCCCGGCACCGGCGAGTTCCCCACCGCCCCGGTCTATCTCGACGGCAAGAAGGCCATGACCCTGCGCGGCCCGACCCTGCGCGAGGACTTCAAGAAGATCGTCGAGGACTATGTTGCGCGTCGTTTCGGCGTCGGCGCGAGCGCGGCGGCCGCCGGCGTGGACGCGGCGGAGTAGGCTGCCTTCTCTCCATCGTCATCCGGCCCCCGGGTCTTGCCTTGGGTAAGCCCAAGGGCAGGCTCCGCGCAGCGAGAGCCGGGATCGCTTCCCGATATTTGTGCGCATAGGCCTGATGGCCGTCCGGGATCACGATGTCGGAACAGGGACCACGTCATCCCCGGGCTTGGCCCGGGGATCCACGTCTTTCTCGTTTCACGTTGTCGCTCATTCCAGGTCGTGGATGCCCGGGCCAAGCCCGGGCATGACGGCATAGGCGGAAGGGATGACGGCCCCTGGGATCTCTGAGGAATATAATCCTAGACAAAGCCTCCCCCATCTGCCATCCTTGCCTCACCTCGTCCCGATGAGGGGGCGCAACCGGAGCGGCCGGCTCGCGCGGGACGGGGGGCGGTGGCCGTCTGGCGGGGATAACGCACCTCGTCCGGGCGGCGGCCCAAGCCGTGCGTTCCCGGCTCGCACTTTCCGCGAGTCACCGTGGCTGGCGCTAACCGGTTCGCCGGCAAGCGCGCAAGCCCCCCAGCGGAGGATAGCAACGGTAGTTCCTCCGGGGGCCGCATGGAGCAAGCCCGAAAACACCGCGTGCGGGGCGCCGGGCACGGCGCGTCGGTTGGTTGAATGAAGGCTTGCACCACCTTTTCACAATCGGTGCAGGCGACCGCCGGAGTGTCCGCTCCGGCGCCCCGCACGCCCTTCCTCGAAGGGCGACCGGAAGGCCCGAACCTCCGCACCGAAAGGTGACGGGGCGATCTGGCATGCCTGAGCGGTACCAGCGTTGCGCGCGTGCCCCTTTCGGCGTAAAAGCCCGCGCTCGCCCGAGCCTGTGAATGGCAGGGCTTTCAGGAGAATGATCATGGGCTACAAGGTCGCCATCGTCGGTGCCACAGGCAATGTGGGCCGCGAAATGCTCGACATCCTCGCCGAACGCGGCTTTCCCGCGGACGAGGTCGTTGCGCTCGCCTCCCGCCGTTCGGTCGGGACGGAGGTCTCCTTCGGCGACAAGACCCTGAAAGTCAAAGCCCTCGAGCATTACGACTTCTCCGACACCGACATCTGCCTGATGTCGGCCGGCGGCGAGGTGTCCAAGGAATGGTCGCCCAAGATCGGCCGCCAGGGCTGCGTCGTGATCGATAATTCCTCGGCCTGGCGCTACGATTCGGACGTGCCGCTGATCGTGCCGGAAGTGAATGCCGACGCCATCAAGGGCTTCACCAAGAAGAACATCATCGCCAACCCGAACTGCTCGACCGCCCAGCTCGTCGTGGCGCTGAAGCCGCTGCACGACAAGGCGACGATCAAGCGCGTTGTCGTTGCGACCTACCAGTCCGTCTCCGGCGCCGGCAAGGACGCCATGGACGAGCTGTTCGCGCAGACCCGCGCCGTGTTCGTGTCGGACCCGGTCGAGGCGAAGAAATTCCCCAAGCGCATCGCCTTCAACGTCATTCCTCACATCGACGTCTTCATGGAGGACGGCTACACGAAGGAGGAATGGAAGGTGATGGCGGAGACCAAGAAGATCCTCGATCCGAAGATCAAGCTCACCTGCACCGCGGTGCGCGTGCCGGTCTTCATCGCCCATTCCGAAGCCGTGAACGTCGAGTTCGAGAACCCGATCACGGCGGAGGAGGCGACCGAGGTCCTGCGCAACGCGCCGGGCGTGCTGGTGGTCGATAAGCGCGAGCCGGGCGGCTACATCACGCCCTATGAGGCGGCCGGCGAGGACGCGACCTACATCTCGCGCATCCGCGAGGATGCGACGGTGGAGAACGGCCTCAGCTTCTGGTGCGTCTCCGACAACCTGCGCAAGGGCGCGGCGCTGAACGCGGTGCAGATCGCGGAAGTGCTGGTCAACCGCAAGCTGCTGCAGCCGAAGTCCGCCAAGGCGGCCTGAGCAGCGCTTCCGGCGCTTCGATCAATCCGACGGCCGCCCTCGGGCGGCCGTCGTCGTTTCACGAGGCCGCGTCACCATTCCGCCGAACTCGCCCGCCAGACAGGAACGCGTGGCGGCATGTGCGGGGAAGACATTCATGTTCCGGCGACTATTGGTGGCGGCGCTCGCCTTCATCGGCCTGATCGGGCCGGCGCTGGCCCATCCGCATGTGTGGGTGGAGGTGCGCTCGCAGCTCGACTACGCGCCGGACGGCACGCTCACCGGCGTCAAGCACGCGTGGAAGTTCGACGAGGCCTTTTCCAGCTACGCGCTGCAGGGGCTGGAGACCACGCCCGACGGCAAGCCCAGCGACAAGACGCTGAAGGAGCTGGCGCAGGTCAACATCGATTCCCTCAAGGAATTCGACTATTTCACCTACGCCAAGCGCGGCAAGGAAGACGAGAAATTCCTGCCGCCGACCAATTATTCGCTAACCTATGACGGCACGCAGCTCACCCTGCACTTCACTTTGCCCTTCGAGAAGCCGCAGGCGAAGAAGGGCGCGCTGACGCTCGACGTCTACGACCCGACCTATTTCGTCGCCTTCCAGCTCGCCGATGACGATCCGATCAAGCTCGCCGGCGATGCCGCTGGCTGCGCGCTCACTTTGCACCGGCCGGACCCGGCGGCGACCAATTCGTCGAACCTCACCGAGAGCTTCTTCAACGCGCTGACATCGTCGAGCCAGTTCGGCTCGCAATTCGCCAACCGCGTCACGGTGACCTGCTCGTGAGGCAGCGCCTCCTCCTCGCCACGCTGGCCATCGCCGCCGGCTGGCTGAGCCTGCACCCCGCCTTCGCGCAGAGCCCGTTCGGCGTCGGCGCCCCGCCTCCGCCCCCGGAGAGCGGCGGGATCGCCGGCTACATCCTCGCCAAGCAGGCGGAGTTCTACCGGCTGCTCACCTCGGCGGTGCGTGCCTCCAAGCAGGACGGCAGCGCGCTCGCTTTGCTGGGCGGCATCTCCTTCGCCTATGGCATCTTCCACGCCGCCGGCCCCGGCCATGGCAAGGCGGTGATCTCCTCCTACCTCCTGGCCAATGAGGCGACGCTCAAGCGCGGCATTGGCCTCGCCTTCGCCAGCGCGTTTGCGCAGGCGCTGGCCGCCATCCTCGTCGCCGGCGTCTTCGCGGTGATCCTCGGCGCCACCGCCGCCTCGATGAGCCGGGCGGTCACTATCGTCGAGATCGCCGCCTATGGGCTGATCGTGCTGATCGGCCTGCGCCTCGCCTACATCAAGGGCCGCGCGCTGCTCGCCGCCTGGCGCGGCGTGCCGGCCCATGTCCACGGCCCGGATTGCGGCTGCGAGGACGGGCACGGCCACATGCCCGGTCCGGAGGAACTGCCCAAGGGCAATAGCTGGCGCGAATGGTGGGGCGCGGTGCTCTCGGTCGGGCTGCGCCCCTGCTCGGGCGCCATACTGGTGCTGGTCTTCGCGCTGACCCAGGGCATCTTCTGGGTCGGCGCCGCTTCGACCCTGCTCATGGGCGTGGGCACGGCGATCACGGTGAGTGCCATCGCCGCCATCGCCGTCTTCGCCAAGCGCGCGGCGGTGCGCCTCGCCGCCAACCGGCCGGGTTCGGCAGGCACGGTGATGCTGCGCGGCGTCGAGTTCCTCGCCGCACTGGCGCTGATCGCCTTCGGCCTCGCGCTGATGCTCGGCTTCATGGCCAGCGAGCGCCTGACGCTGGGGTGAGGCCCGCCTGCATCAACAGCCTGCGTCCTTCGAGGCCCGGCTGCGCCGGGCACCTCAGGATGAGGCTGGACAGGGATTTGCGGAAACCGGCCTCATGCTGAGGTGCCACCCGCAGGGTGGCCTCGAAGCACGCAGGCCCGCTCAATCCTTCAGATAGTCGTGCACCACCTTGCCGAGGCCCAGCGTGAGATCGGTGCGCATGTGCACGGCGGAGAGTACCTCCAGCACGGGGAGCTTGGCGACGTCGCAGATGGCGTGCGGGAACAGGCCGAGCGCCGCCGGGCCGGTCCAAGCCTCCTTCAGCGTGACGTTCTCGAGATAATATTCGACCAGTTCGCACACCCGCGCCGTGCCGTCGACATGCGGGATGATCTTGATCATCCAGTTCGGCGCGGCCAGCGACTTGAGCACGGCGTCATGGTCGAGCGCCTCGTACTTGTAGCCCATGGTGGCGGAGGCGCAGAGCACGCTGCCGTAATGCAGGCTCCCTACCAGCACGTCGCTCTCGACGGCCATTTTCGGCTTGGCGAGCTTCTTCGGGAAGCCCCACAGCTCGCGCCCGCCGGCGATGGGCGACTCGTCGTCGAGATACATCGCATGGACATAGCCGCCCTTGCGGCCTTCGAACTCCACCGGGATCACCTGCCCGGTCTCGGTGTAGTCGCCGAAGCCGGTCGAATCCGGCATGCGGATGAACTCATATTTGACGATCGGCTCGATGACCTTCAGCGGCTCGGGCACCACCTTCTCCAGCGCCGCCGGATCGGTGCGGTAGGTGACGATGAAGAACTCGCGGTCGAAGAAGCGATACGGCCCCTTGGGATAGGAAGGGCTGGTCAGCGGCATGGAATAGGCGGTGCGGCGGACGTCCTCGATCTTCATGGCGGGCCCTCGTGCTGAACGGTAGCCCAGCCTAGTCGACAATACTGCGCTGCAACAGCGCGAAGCGCGTCACTGGCATGTCACGATGCGGCGTACCGGCAAAGGCGGGCGGCCGGCAGCGCGTCTCCGCGCCACCGCCCGCGGGAAGCGTCGATCAGAAGCGGTAGGTCAGGCCGCCCTTGATCGCGTTGGTGTCTACGTCGCTGGCGAACTGGCCCTCATAGCCGACGTTCAGCGACAGGTTCTGGCCGATGTTGAGATCGATGCCGGCGCCGAGCACGAAGCTGTCCTCAGCGATCGGCGCGCCGGCCACGGTAAAGGCGCCGCCGGTCGAAGCGAAGGACATGGCGACTTCCGGGGACAGGTCGCCATAGGCATGGCGCCAGGCAAGCGTCGCATGCGGCGTCACCGTGCCTTCGCCCACCGCGAAGCTGGTGGCGAGGCGCAGGCCGAGGGTCGAATAGGGCACGTCATAGGACAGGCCCGACGAGGACAGGCCGAGGACCGGCGCGTTGGTCTCGACGAAGCTGTCGGTGTCGATCCAGCTCCAGGCCATCTGCGCGAAGGGCTCGAAGGCGATGCCGGCCGCCTCGACCGCATAGGCGGCCTCGACGAAGACGTTGGCGGTCGAGCCGTCATAGGAGCCGAGCGGGTTCTCGGCGAGGCCGAGCATCGCCGCCGTCCGCTTGGTGTCGACGTCGCTCCAGCCATAGCTGGCGCCGCCGCGCAGGCGCCAGGCGTCGAGGCTGGCGCCGGCATAGGCGGCGATCAGCGCGGTGTCCGCGTCGGCGCTGCTCAGCCGGTCGTCGATGTCGGTGCTGGACGAGGTGTAGCCGGCGGCTAGGCCGAAGGTGGCGTTGCCACTGGTGACATCGGCGCCGGCGAGGAAGCCGCCGAGCGAGCTATCGATATCGGCGGCATTGCCGTTGCCGTCGGTGCTGTTCCACTGGCCGAAGCCCTGCGCCCAGGTGGCGTAGACCGGGCCGGCCGGCTCGAGCGGCGCGGCCTTCACCGGGAACGGGCTCGCCGGCTCCGGCGCCCTGGCGGCATAGGCGGTCACCGGGCCGCCGGCGGCGAGCGCCGCCATGGCCGGCGAGTCCCCGGCGGCGGATGCCTGGCGCAGGCGGCCGACCAGCGTGTCGGCGACCAGGTTCGACTGGTAGAACAGCGTGGTGCCGACCGAGGCATGCACCTCGCCGGAGAGCAGGTCGAAGCCCTCGGCGATCGCCGCCTGGTCGCCCGCCGTGGCGGCGAAGACGGTCGACTGCAGCAGCCCGCCATTGGCGAACTCGATGGCGTTCGCCACCGCGCGCTGGTTGGCGGTCTGGGCGAGGCTGGCGAAGGAGGTGCCATTGCGCTCCAGCGTCAGCGTCACCGACGCACCGTCGCGGCCGAGCGTCGGGTCGATGAACAGGAAGTCCTGCGCCATCGTGATGCCGTCGAACTTGCCGTCCGGCGTGGTCGTCGCATCGGCCGAGACGATGGTGTAGACGGCGCCGACATTGAGCGGCCCACCCTCGCTGGAGAGCATCACCGTGCCGCCATTGATCGCCGAGGTGTCGGCGACGATCCGGTCGGAGCTCGTCTGGTTGAACTCGACGACATAGGTCGAGCCCGTGTCGAAGGTCGCCGTGCCGTTCACCGTGACGGTGCCGATCGAGTTGCCCGGGGTAACCGTGCCGCCATTGCCGACGGTCAGCGAGCCGAGCGTGGCGTTGCCGCCCAGCGTCGCCCCGTTGGCGATGGTCAGCGCCACCGAGGGCAGCGCGCCGTTGAGCACGAAGCTGCCGTCCACCACCACGGCGCCGGCGAAGTCGCTGCTGCCGGTGCCGGTGAAACTCGAACCCTCGCCGATCAGCAGCGTGCCAAAGTCGCGATACTGCGCCTCGTCGCCGAGCAGGCCGAGATTGAAGCTGCCGCTGCCGCCGAGCTCGAAGGTGTTGTCGCCGTCGCCGCCGGTGACGTAGCCGGTGACCTGGCTCCCCGAGCGGTAGACGAACAGGTCGTCGCCACCGCCCATGTCGACCGCCTTGGCGTTGTCGCTGCTGATGACACCGGCGTTGACGATGACGTCGTCATTGTCACCGATGAAGGTCACCGCGACACCGTCCGAAACGACCGTGCCCTCGTTGATTAGCGTGGTGGCGAAGGGCGCCGGGCCCTGCGAGCTGTCATCGATCAGGATGGCGCGGCCAACGTCGTCCTGGCCTTCATTGGCGTAGTTGTCGAAGGCCTGGATGGTGGCGCCGGCATGGTTGTGGATGAGGCCGCCGCCGGCGGCGATGCCGTCCGCCGTGTTCGGATCGCCGTCATTGGTGCCGGTGGCGCCGGTGCCCTGGATCAGGCCGTAATTGTGCAGAATCACCTGCCCGTCGACGTCCACGCCGTCGCCGTCGCCGTCCGGCGTGCCGTCGGCCGTGTCCTCGTCGTCGTCGAGCAGGCCGGTCACGGCGCCCTGGATGGTGCCGTAATTGGTGATGGTGACGATGGTGTCGCCGGTGCTGTCGACGTTGATGCCCGAGCCGTTGCGGCCGAGGATCATGCCACCAGCCTCGTTTGTCACGGTGACAGCGCCATCGCCGGTGACACCATGTTTCGCCCCGAGGATCTCGCCACCGGTCTTGTTCAGAACCGAGCCGCCGGCGCCCTGGAAGTCGACGCCGTCGCCGTCGCTGGTGAGGTCCGTCGACTGGATGACGCCGTAATTGATCACGCTGGCGAAGGCGCCGGGACGGATGCCGTCGGCTTCCGAGGACTGCAGGACGCCGGTGGCGTGGTTGATGATGGTGATCGTGTTGGTCGCCGAGGTGAGGTCGGCGAAGTCGAGCGCCTGGCCGGCGCCGCCGTCGATCAGCCCATGGTTCTCGATGGTGATGACCGCGCTGGAGGCGTTGTTGTCGGCGTCGGCGGCGATCTTGAAGGCATCGTCGCCGCCGATGATCTTGCCGCCTTCCTCATTTACGAGGGTGAAGGTCGAGACGTTCTCGATATTGCCTTCGTCGTCGAATTTCAGCGCGCGGTCGTCTTCGTTGAGGGTCTGGATCGTGCCGGAATTGATCAGGGTGATGGCGCCGCTGCCGAAGCGGATGGCGTCGTTCTCCTGCGCGGTGATGCTGCCGCTGTTCTCGATCACCACTACGGCGCTCGCATCGGTCGCCTTGTTGAGATCGAACACCTGCCCCTCGCCCGAGGTCATCTCGCCGGTGTTGATCACATGCAGGTAGCCGCCGGCGAAGGCATCGTTGATGCGCACCGTGTCGTCGCCGGATTCGATGACGCCGTTGTTCTGGAGCGTGAAAGTGCCGCTCACCTCGCCGTCCGTGTCGATCGCCCGGTCGGTGGTGGAGATCGTCCCGTCATTGGTGATGACGACGCCGGCTCCGGTCGCCGGACCGTCCCAGACGATGGCGTCGTCGCCGTCGGTCTCCAGCGTGCCGCCCTCTTCGATCACGCCCGTATCCGTGCCGGAGACACTCTGCGGCGCGGTCTCGGTCGTGCCGGTGGGAACGATGAACGAGCCGCTCGGCGCGGGATCGGCATGCGCCGGAGCAAGGCCGGCGGCCAGCGGCACGAACAGCAGAGCGCTGGCGGCCAGCAGAGCGGAGCAGCTGGCCGACGAGAAGAGGCGGTTCATGGGGCGGGATCCTGGACGATCTTCGGGTCGTCCCCCGCTACCGGCGGCTTATGACAGCGGGGTGACGCCGCCACGACCGCAGCCGGATTTCCGGCAGCGCGCCTCCTCAGCCGACGCTGCGTTGCCTCACGGCCACAGCCTGCCAAGCCGCTGATTCACAAAGGACCAATCAGAAGGCGAGAAGGCCCGCCGTCTCGCCTTCTGTACCGATGGCGAGCGCCCCACCATCCGCCCGCCAGGCCATGGCGCTGACCGGCTTGCCGTCCGGTGCGCGCAGCAGGATCTCGGCGCCGTCGGAGATGCGCACCATCAGCACCAGCCCGTCCTCATAGCCGCAGGCGATGACCTCGTCCTTGGGGTGGGTGGCCACCGCCGAGACGCGCACGTCGCGCGGGGCGAGCATGGTGGGCTGCTTGCCCATCGGCCCTTCCTTCGAGCCGAAGGGCCAGAGGATCGCCTCGCCCGAGCCGGAGGTCGCGAGATAACGTCCGCCCACCGTGAAGGCCATCGAGCGCACCCGCGAGGGATAGCCGGACATGCGCATATGCGCCCCGTCCGGCAGGCGCCAGCCATGTAGCGCCGGCTCCTGCATGGTGGTGACGAGGAAGCGTCCTTCCGGGTGCCAGAGCACGCCGCGATGCGAGCCCTTCCACTCCAGCACTTCGGGTTTGGCCACCGCATTCGGGAACCACAGGCTCGCCCCGCCATAATGGGCGACGGCAAGCCGCGTGCCCTTCGGCGCGAAGGCGAGGCCGCCGACGGTGGACGGGAAGTCATGCGACTTCCTCTCGCCCTTCACCGGCTGGAAATAGGCGGTCTTGCCGACGGAGAAGGCGACAGCGCCGTCGCCGGCAACCGCCACCTGGTCGATCCAGCGACCCTTCTGCTCGAAGACCGCCTCGACCGAGCCGTCGCCCTTGGTGGCGACCACCCGCCCGTCATCGCCGCCGGTGACAAGGCGCTTCGCATCGCCGGAGACGGAGAGGATGGCGCCCTTGTGCGCCTCGACCCGCTGCTCCTCCTCGCCGACCAGCACGACAGCGCCGCCCTCCAGCGCGAAGGCGGCCGTGGGGCCGAGGAAGCGCACGCCGGCAACCGCGCCGCCGACATCGACGGGGCGCAGCTTCGAGGTGAGGGAGGACGGAGAGGAGGACAGGGCGGCCATGGGATTCCGGCGTCGTTCGGTGACGACGCCGGGGTTAGCGGAATTTCGGCCGGGTGTCATGCGTCGCGCGGAAACTGCCCGGCTTCATCGTCCTTCGAGGCTCGCTGCGCTCGCACCTCAGGATGAGGTCGTTCTGGTAGCAACCTCATCCTGAGGTGCTCGGGCAAAGCCCGAGCCTCGAAGGATGTCCAGGCAGGCAGCCTCACGCCACGCAGGCGCGGAAACCGGCTTCCAGCGCCTTCTGGTCGAGATGGCGGCCGATGAAGACGATGCGGCTCAGCTTCGCCTCGTCGTCGCGCCAGGGGCGCTGGTGGTCGCCGTCGAGGATCATGTGCACGCCCTGGAACACGAAGCGGTCCGGGTCGTCCTTGAAGGCCAGAATGCCCTTGGAGCGCAGGATATTCGGTCCCTCCTTCTGGGTCAGCTCCTGGATCCAGGGGAAGAACTTGTCCGGGTCCAGCGGCTTGTCGGACGAGAAGGAGAAGGACTGCATGTCCTCGTCGTGGAAGTGCTTGTGGCCGCCCTCGAGGAAGTCGGGGTCGATGGCGGTGATGCGGTCGAGGTCGAACGCGCCCTGCCCCAGCACCTTGTCGATGGCGATGTCGGACTTCTGCGTGCGGTGGATGCGGGCGAAGGGGTTGATGGCGCGGATGCGCATCTCGACGTCCTTCAGCTCGGTCTCCGAGACGAGGTCGGTCTTGTTGAGCAGGATGACGTCGGCGAAGGCGATCTGGTTCTTCGCCTCGGGCGCGTCCTTCAGCCGGTCCTTCAGCCATTTGGCGTCGGCGACCGTCACCACCGCGTCGAGCGCGGTCTTGGCGCCGACGGTCTCGTCGACGAAGAAGGTCTGGGCAACTGGGGCCGGATCGGCAAGGCCGGTGGTCTCGACGATGATGCCGTCGAAATCGCCCTTGCGGCGCAGCAGGCCGTCGATGATGCGGATCAGGTCGCCGCGCACGGTGCAGCAGATGCAGCCGTTGTTCATCTCGAACACTTCCTCGTCGGCGCCCACGACGAGGTCGTTGTCGATGCCGATCTCGCCGAACTCGTTGACGACGACGGCGAATTTCTTGCCGTGCGGCTCGGAGAGGATGCGGTTGAGCAGCGTGGTCTTGCCGGCGCCGAGATAGCCGGTCAGCACGGTGACGGGGATCTTGTTGGTCTCAGTGTCGGGCATTGTCGACCTCGATATTTCAGAACGTCATGCCCGGGCTTGGCCCGGGCATCCACGCCTTGCGGCGGAAAGTCGTGGATGGCCGGGACGAAGCCCGGCCATGACGGTGTGGTGAACCGCGAACTCAGCTCGACAGCGCCGCGGAGAACTGGCGGATGTTGTTCTGCATCATGTCGATGTAGGTGCTCGCCGGGCCTTTGTCATCGGACAGCGCGTCGGAATAGAGCTCGCCGCCGATCTTGGCGTCGGTCTCGGCCGCGATGCGCTTGACGAGGCGCGGATCGGAAATGTTCTCCATGAACACGGCCGGGATCTTCTCGGCCTTGATCTGGCGGATGATGCGGGCGACGTCCTTGGCGGACGCTTCGCTCTCGGTCGACACGCCCTGCGGCGCGACGAAGTCCATGCCATAGGCGGCGCCGAAATAGCCGAAGGCGTCGTGCGAGGTGATGATGCGCCGCCGCTCGGCGGGAATGGCGGCGATGGCCGCCTTCACCTGCGCGTCCAGCGCGTCGAGCTTGGCCGTATAGGCGGCGGCGTTGGCCTCATAGGTCGCCTTGCCCGCGGGGTCGGCAGCGATCAGCGCGTCGCGGATGTTGGCGACATAGACCTCGGCATTGTCGACCGACTGCCACGCATGCGGATCGGTGCCGCCATGGTCGTGCGCATCCGCGTGCTTCTTGTGATCATGGTCGTGATCGTCCTCCTCCTCGGCCATCTCGCGCGGGGTGATGCCGGTGGTGGCGACGACGACCTCGGCCTTGGTGCCGGAGGCCTTGACCAGCCGGTCGATCCAGCCTTCGAAGCCGAGGCCGTTGACGAAGACCAGCCTGGCGGCGGCGACCTTCTTGGCGTCAGCCGGGGAAGGCTGGAAGACGTGCGCGTCGCCGTTCGGCCCGACCAGGGTGGACACGCTCACGCGGTCGCCGCCGACCTCCTTCACGAAGTCGCCGAGGATCGAGAAGGTCGCGACGACCGGGATCTTGGCCGGGGCGTCCTGCGCAAAGGCAGGGGTCGTGAGGCCGAGCGCGAGCGCAGCGGCGAGCCAGTGGCGGCGGGTCAGCATAAGGCTTCTCCTCAGGCTTCGAGATGGCGGCGCGGCATCAGGCGGGGCAGCAGCCCGCCCACCGGCCCGAACAGCACCGACAGCGCATAGGCGGCGCCGGCGACGAGGATGATGGCGGGCCCGGAGGGCGCGCCGGAATGGTAGGAGACCAGCAGCCCGATCACGCCGGAGCCGCAGGCGATCAGCACCGACACGCCGACCAGCGCGGTCAGCTCGCGGGTCCAGAACCGCGCCGCAGCAGCGGGCAGCATCATCATGCCGACCGCCAGCAGCGTGCCGAGCGCATGGAAGCCGCCGACGAGGTTGGTGACGACCAGCGCCAGGAAGACGAGGTGCGAGGGCGCCCCCGCCCGGCTCACCGAGCGCAGGAAGCCGGGATCGACGCTTTCCAGCACCATGGGCCGCCAGAACAGCGCGAGCACGACGAGGGTCAGGGACGAGATCCCGACGATCAGCAGGAGCGTCGCGTCGTCGAGCGCCAGCACCGTGCCGAACAGCACATGCAGCAGGTCGACATTGGAGCCGCGCAACGAGACCAGCAGCACGCCGAGCGCCAGCGAGACGAGGTAGAAGGCGGCAAGCGCCGCGTCCTCCTTCATGTCGGTGGCGCGGGCCACCGCACCGGCGCCGAGCGCCACCGCGAAGCCGGCGACCAGCCCGCCGACGGTCATGGCGAAGAGGTTGAGCCCGGCGGCAAGGAAGCCGACCGCCGCGCCGGGCAATATGGCGTGCGCCATGGCGTCGCCGGCAAGGCTCATGCGCCGCAGCATCATCAGGACGCCGACCGGCCCGGCGCCGACGCCGAGCGCCAGCACACCGACCAGCGCGCGGCGCATGAAGTCGAACTCGACGAAGGGGGAAAGGAGAAGGTCGTACATCACGCTGCTTCCCCCGGCGCGCAGGCAGGAGCGCGGTCGTCCCACGCCTCGCACATGCGACGCGCCTCATTGAGGTTGGTGGAGGTGAGCACCTCGCGCGTGGCGCCCCAGGCCACCGGCATACGCGCCAGCAGCAGGGTCTGCGGGAAATGGACCCGCACCAGTTCGAGGTCGTGCAGCACGGCGATCACCGTGCGGCCCTCGCCGTTCCAGCGCTCGACGAGCGCGGTGAGGTCGGCGACGGTGCCGGCGTCGAGCGCGGTGAAGGGCTCGTCGAGCAGGATGAGGCGCGCATCCTGCAGCAGCAGGCGGGCGAACAGCGTGCGCTGCATCTGCCCGCCGGACAGCGTGCCGATGGGCCGCGCCTCGAAGCCTTCCAGCCCCACGGCGGCGATGGCGTGTTCGATCCGGTCGCGGTCGGCACGGCCGATGCCGCCGAACAGGCCGGAGCGGCGCCACAGCCCCATGGCGACGAGGTCGTAGACGTCGATGGGGAAGGAGCGGTCGACCTCGGCCGCCTGCGGCAGATAGGCGATCTCGCGCGCCGGCACATGGCCGTCTATGTGCCCGGCCAACGGCGAGAGCACCCCGGCGATGCCCTTGAGCAGCGTCGACTTGCCGGCGCCGTTCGGCCCGCACACCGCGAGCAGCGCCCCCTCCGGCACGTCGCCATCGAGGTGATGCACGGCCGGGTGCCGGTCATAGCCGAGCGTCAGGTCGCGGAAGGAGATCACGTTGCCCATCACGCGCCGCCCCAGATCACCGCGAGCGCGGCCGCCCAGAGCAGCGCCGCCAGCGGCACGGCGATGGCGAGGCGCTGCGCCGCCGAGAGCCGCAGCAGCGAGAAGCCCGGCCGCGCCGCCGGGTGCCGCTCGCCCTCGGCATGGGAATGATGATGCGCGTGAACATGTGCGTGGTCGTGCGCATGGTCGTGCGGATGCGGGTGGCGATGCGGGTCGGCGTGGGCAGGCGCGGCGGGCATGTCGGTCTCCGTCTCGACCAAAGTGATACAGTGTATCGATCCACCCTGTCCAGCTGAAAGATACATTGTATCGACGCCAAGCCGGCTTATGCCGACGCCTGAGCCGCAGTTTCCATTTCCTCCCGAATGGCCGTCATCCTGAGGTGCTGGCCGCAGGCCAGCCTCGAAGGATGCTCGTCCGGGTGCGCTTCACTGACCATCCTTCGAGGCTCCCCCGGGCCAAGTCCGGGGTCGCACCTCAGGATGACGGCGCATTGTGGATCGGGCGGTTAGAACTACCTCAGGGCTGGACTTCCAAGACACACGACCCCGCCGCTGCGTCCAATTGATGGGGCCGTCATGCGCTCCTGCGTCTCGACGGCGCGCCCGCTGGGCCTTATGAGAGGGCGCCTTTCTTGCCGGCGCTGCCGGCCCGTTCGCCCTGGAGCCCGTTCATGGACATTTCCCGCATTTCGGCCGGACCGAACCCGCCTGACGAAATCCACGTCATCATCGAGATTCCGGCCGGCGGTTCGCCGGTGAAGTACGAGCTCGACAAGGAATCGGGGGCGCTGTTCGTCGACCGCTTCCTGCACACGCCGATGGTCTATCCGGGCAATTACGGCTTCATCCCGCAGACGCTGGGCGACGACGGCGATCCGCTCGACGTGGTCGTGATCTCGCCGTTTCCGCTGCTCGCCGGCTCGGTGATCACGGCCCGCCCGATCGGCGTGCTGATGATGACCGACGAGAAGGGCGGCGACGAGAAGATCCTCGCCGTGCCGGCCAACTCGGTCTACCCGTACCATTCGAAGGTCGCGAACTACGTGGACCTGCCGGAGCTCATCGTCCAGCAGGTCGAGCACTTCTTCAAGCACTACAAGGATCTGGAGAAGGGCAAGTCCGTCTCCATCGCCGGCTGGAAGGATGCCGCCGGCGCCCGCGAGGTCATCCTGCAGGGTCTCGCCGCCTACAAGAAGTGAGCCGATCGTAAGCGATATGGAAAGGCCCGGGCTCGCCCGGGCCTTTTGCATTCTGGATCAGGCGGCCCCACCGCCGAGCGGCCCGTCCGGCAGGCGCGACAGGCCGAAGCGGTGCACATCGGCCAGCAGCGCGATGAAGGCGCGCGCGCCATAGAGCGCGCAGGCCTCGCCCTTCTCCTTCGAGGCTTCGGTGGCATCGCCCATCGCGCCGGCGGGCTGGATGTCCTGCGCCATCCAGCCGAAGCCGGCCGGCGAGCCGGCGCGCAGATAGTCGAACTCCTGCTCCATGGCGAGCGTCACCGGCGGGAAATCGCGGATCTCGCCTTGCTTCACCGTGTCCGGGCGGAAGGCCTGCATCAGCGAAGTCTCCACCCCGCCGGCATGAATGCCGTGCTGGCGCTCCTGCGCCGAGAACAGCCCCTCGGGATAGCCGAAGCGGTGCCAGGAAATGGTCACGGCCAGCATGCCGAGCCGGGCGCGCAGATCGCGCGTCACGATGTCGAGGATCGGCACGTTGCCGCCATGCGAGTTGACGATGACCAGCTTGCGCACCCCGGCGCGGTGCACGCTCTCGCCGATCTCCGTCCAGGCGCGGATCACCGTCTCGGCGGAGAGGGTCAGCGTGCCGGGGAAATGAATGTGCTCGTTCGACTTGCCGATGGCCTGAAGCGGCAGGAACACCGCCGGGATGTCGTTCGGCAGCCGCTGCATCACCTCCTTCAGGTAGCCCTCGCCGATGAAGGTATCGACGCCGACCGGCAGATGCGGCCCGTGCTGCTCCACCGCCGCGACGGGAAGCACGGCGATCCAGTTCTCGGGGTCGCCATTGGCGAAGTCCGGCCAGGTAAGTTCGGTCCAGAAGCGTTTGGGGGGCATGGCGATGTGTCCGGCACGAGGGAGACTAGCGTTCTAGGCTCAGTCGACCCGCGCCGCCAGCGCCTCGATCTCCACCTTGAACTCCGGCCGGGTGAAGCCGGAGACGATCATCAGCGTCGAGGCCGGCGGCGGATCGGCGATGAAGCGGTCGCGCGCCGCCATGTAGCCGGCCATATGCGCGCGGTCGGTGACATAGGCGTTGAGCCGCACGATGTCGTCCGGACCCATGCCGGCCTCCGCGAGGCAGGCGGCGATGGCGGCAAAGCAGAGCCCCGCCTGCGCCTCCGCCTCCTCGGGGATGGCGTCGTCGACCGAGATGCCGAGCTGGCCGGAGACCAGCAGCAGCCGCGCCCCGGCCGGCACCTCGACGGCGTGGCTGTAGCGGGCGAAGGGGCGGCGGATGGCGGCGGGGACGAGATGACGCAGCATGGCGGGCTCGGAGAATTGAGGTGGAATGGGGCGGCGGGATGTTGATGCACAGGCCGTCGCCGGCGTATGTGCATCGCGATTAAGCTCGCCTATCATGTCGGCATGTGATCCGTAACGCACTGCCCTTCGCACCCGGATGGAGACTTCGATGCGCCTGCGTTTCCCGCGCTTGCGTTCCCAGCACCTGCGTTTCCAGAACCTGCGTTTCCTCGCCCCGCTTGCCGCCATTGTTGCCGCCCTCGTCATCAGCGCTCCCGCGGACGCCGCCGACAAGGTGACCTTCGGCACCAACTGGGTGGCGCAGGCCGAGCATGGCGGCTTCTACCAGGCGGTGGTCGACGGCACCTATGAGAAATACGGGCTCAACGTCACCATCGTGCCGGGTGGCCCGCAGGCCAACAACCGGCTGCTGCTGCCGGTGGGCAAGATCGACTTCTACATGGGCGCCAACATGCTGCAGGCCTTCTCCTCGGTGGTGGAGGGCATCCCGACGGTGATCGTCGCCGCGATGTTCCAGAAGGACCCGCAGGTGCTGATCGCCCATCCCGACGTCGAGAAGTTCGAGGATCTGAAGACGCGGACGCTGTTCATCTCCAAGGAAGGGCTGGCGAGCTACTACCAGTGGCTCGTCGCCGATTACGGCTTCAGCGAGAACCAGGTGAAGCCCTACACCTTCAACGCCGCGCCGTTCCTGGTCGACAAGAACAGCGCCATGCAGGGCTACATCACCTCCGAGCCCTATGCGGTCGAGCAGCAGGGCGGCTTCAAGCCGAAGCTGTTCCTGCTGGCGGATTACGGCTTCGACACCTACGCCACCACCATCGAGACCCGCACCCAGCTGGTGGAGCAGAACCCGGATCTCGTGCAGCGCTTCGTCGATGCCTCGATCATCGGCTGGTACAATTATCTCTATGGCGACAACGCCAAGGCCAACGCGCTGATCAAGCAGGATAATCCGGAGATGACGGATGCGATGATCGCCTTCTCCATCGAGAAGATGAAGGCGTACGGCATCGTCGATTCCGGCGACACCAAGACGATGGGCATCGGCGCCATGACCGATGCGCGGGTGAAGAGCTTCTACGACAAGATGGTGCAGGCGAAGGTGGTCAAGCCGGACATCGATTACAGGAAGGCCTACACGCTGAAATTCGTCGACAAGGGCGTGGGCAAGGAGCTGGCGAAGTAGTGCCGGACATGGCCTCCCCGCTCCTCCGCCTCGAAGGCGTCGGCAAGCGCTTTCCCAATTCCACGACGGCGCTGGAAGGCCTCGACATGGAGGTCCGGCAGGGCGAGTTCCTCTCCCTGCTCGGCCCCTCCGGCTGCGGCAAGTCGACGGCGCTGCGGCTCATCGCCGGCCTGACCGAGCCGACCGCCGGCCGCATCGACTGGAACGGCGCGGAAGCCGCGCGCGACGCTGATGGCCGCCGCTCCATCGGCTTCGTGTTCCAGGAGCCGACGCTGATGCCCTGGGCCAGCGTCTTCGCCAACGTCCACCTGCCGCTCAAGCTCGCCGGGGTCTCCCGCGGCAAGGCCGAGCCCGCCATCGCCGAGGCGCTGGAACTGGTCGGGCTGGAAGGTTTTCGCGATGCCTATCCGCGCGAGCTCTCCGGCGGCATGAAGATGCGCGTCTCCATCGCCCGGGCGCTGGTCACCAAGCCGCGCCTGCTGCTGATGGACGAGCCCTTCGCGGCACTCGACGAGATCACCCGCTTCAAGCTGAACAACGATCTTTTGCAGGTCTGGCGGCAACTTGGTTGCACGATAATCTTCGTGACCCACTCGGTGTTCGAATCGGTGTTCCTGTCCTCGCGCATCCTGGTCTTCCGCGCCCGGCCGGGGCGGGTCTCGGCGGAGCTTTCCATCGACCCGAACCAGCCGCGCGACGACGCCTTCCGCACCTCGCCGGAATATGCCGGGCTCTGCCGCGAGACCTCGCTGGCGCTGGCCCGCGCGATGGAAGCGCGCTGAGGAGCCGGCGGATGGCGATGATGGAGCACTCCCCCTTCCGCTGGCTCCTGCCCATCGCCGTGCTCGCCGCGCTCGTCGTCGCCTGGGAAGCAGCGGTCGATCTCAACAACCTGCCGCCCTATGTGCTGCCGAGCCCGCTCGCGGTGATGGAGACGTTGATCAAGGACCGCGTGGTGCTGTTCCAGTCCATGCTGGTGACGCTGGAGACGACGGTGCTGGCCCTGCTCTTCGCCGTCATCGGTGGCGTCGGGCTGGCGCTGATCTTCGCCAGCGCCCGCATCGTCGAGTTCTCGCTGTTCCCGATCGCCGTCATCCTGCAGGTGACGCCGGTGATCGCGGTGGCGCCGTTGATGCTGATCTATCTCTCCACCGATACGGCGGTGCTGGTCTGCGCCTGGATCGTCGCCTTCTTCCCGGTGCTGTCCAACACCACGCTGGGGCTGAATTCGGTCGACCCGAACCTGCGCGACCTGTTCCGCCTCGCCGGCGCCTCGCGCTGGCAGACGCTGGCACAGCTGAAGCTGCCCACCGCCCTGCCCTATTTCCTCGGCGGCCTGCGCATCGCCGGCGGCCTGGCGCTGATCGGCTCGGTGGTGGGCGAGATCGCCGCGGGCTCGGCCGGACAGGGCTCGGGCCTCGCCTTCCGCATCGTCGAATCCGCCTACCGGCTCAACATCCCGCGCCTGTTCGCGGCGCTGCTGCTGATCTCGCTCGCCGGCATCCTGATCTATGCCGCGCTGAGCCTGCTCTCCTGGTTCGTGCTGCGCCGCTGGCACGAGAGCGAAATCGGCGGCCCCGCGTGATGCTGGATTTCGGAAAACTCCCCGCCGCCTATGTGCTCGGCAGCGTGCGCGCGCCGGCAGCCCTGCTGCCAACCGTGCCCGGCCCGGTCGACGCCGAAGGGCTGGTGGCGTTCGACATCGCCATTGCCGACGGCCGGATCGACCGCATCGCCCCCTCCGGCGCGATGGCGGATACGCTCCGGCACGACCTTGCCGGCCGCCTCGTCCTGCCCGGCCTCGTCGACATCCACACCCATCTCGACAAGGGCTTCATCTGGAAGCGCGCGCCTAACCCCGACGGCTCCTTCGAGGGCGCGATGACGGCGGTGAATGCCGACCGCGCCGCCAATTGGAGCGAAGACGACATCTATCGTCGCTTCGATTTCGCCCTTCGCTGCGCCTATGCTCACGGCACCGTCGCCATTCGCACTCATCTGGATTCGGAAGGCCCGCGCGCGGCGACCACATGGAAAGTGTTCGCCCGGTTGCGCGAGGAATGGCGCGGCCGCATCGAGCTTCAGGCCGTCGGCCTCATCCCCATCGACAGCGTGCTGGACGACACGCTGTTCGTGCCTCTGGTCGAGCTGGCGCGCGCGAATGGCGGCCTGCTCGGCAGCTACACCTATGTGACGCCGAACCTCCACGTCGGCCTCGCGCGCCTGTTCGACGCCGCCGAGCGCCACGGCCTCGCCCTCGACCTGCATGTCGACGAGCGCCACACCGCCGGCCGCGGCCTCGCGACGCTTGCAGAAATGGCATTGGAGCGCCGCTTCGAGGGACCGATCCTCGCCGGCCATTGCTGTGCGCTGGCGGTGAAGGAGGCGGACGAGATCGACCGCACGCTGGACATCGTCGCGCAAGCCGGCATCGGCGTCGTCTCACTTCCCATGTGCAATCTCTACCTGCAGGATCGCGTGGCCGGCCGCACGCCGCGCTGGCGCGGCGTTACGCTTCTGCAGGAGATGAAGGCCCGTGGCATTACCGTCATGGTCGCCAGCGACAATGCGAGAGACCCCTTCTACGCGTACGGCGATCTCGACCTCGTCGAGGTCTATCGGGAGGCGAGCCGCATCGCCCATCTCGACCATCCGCCCGGCGACTGGCCGGCGGCCATCGGCGGCGCCCCGGCGGGCTGGATGGGCGTCAACGCCGGCATCCTCACCCCCGGCCGCCCCGCCGACCTGTCGCTGTTCGCCGCCCGCAGCCTCAACGAGTTCCTCGCTCGGCCTCAGGCGGAGCGCATCGTGTTGCGCCATGGCAAGGCCATCGACGCCACGCCGCCGGATTATGCCGAGCTCGACGACCTGATGGAGCGCGGCCATGGCGCATGAAAATTATGATCTCGCCGCGCTCAAGGCCCGGCTCGGCGGCATCCGCACCGAGGACAATCCGGCGCTCGTCCGTCAGAAGAGCCGCGACTTCTACTGGTACTCGCCGACGCTGAAGCGCCAGCTCGACGCGGTGAACGGCGACATCGTCGCCTTCCCGACCAGCGAGGAGGAGGTGCTTTCCATCCTCGCCGCCTGCTTCGCGCTTTCCATCCCCGTCACGCCGCGCGGCGCCGGCACCGGCAATTACGGCCAGGCCATGCCGCTCGCCGGCGGGCTGGTGCTCGACCTCTCCGGCCTCGACAAGGTGCTGGAGATCGCCCCCGGCCGCGTGCGGGCGCAGGCCGGCGCCATTCTCGCCGACATCGACGAGGCCTGCGCGGCGAGCGGACAGGAACTGCGCCTGCACCCCTCCACCTACCGCACCGCCTCCATCGGCGGCTTCATCGCCGGCGGCTCCGGTGGGGTCGGCTCGATCACCTGGGGCGGGCTGCGCGACCTCGGCAACATCGTGTCGCTGCGCATCGCCACCATGGAAGCGAACCCGCGCATGCTTCACCTCACCGGCGAGGAGGTGCAGAAGGCCTCGCACGCCTACGGCACCAACGGCATCATCCTGGAAGTCGAGATGCCGCTCGCCCCCGCCTATGGCTGGATCGAGGCCATCATCGGCTTTGCCGATTTCGGTGAGGCTGCCGCCTATGCCAATGCGCTGGGCGAGCAGGACGCGATCCTGAAGAAGCTCATCTCCGTCATCGCCGCGCCCATCCCGCAGGATTATTTCCTGCGCCACCGGAAATATTTGCCGGACGGCATGCATGTCGTGCTGGCCATGGTGGCGCCGGTCGCCGGCGCAGCCTTCGAAAGCTTCACCAATCGCTGGGGCGGGCAGATGCTGTTCCGCTCCGACCTTCTCGGTCCCGAGGAGGCGAAGGGCCTGCCGCCGCTCTATGAGCTCGCCTGGAACCACACCACGCTGCGCGCGCTGCGGGTCGATCCGAGCATCACCTATCTGCAGACGCTCTATCCCTTCCCGGACCAGCTCGCGCTGGTCGAGCGCATCCATGCCGAGCTCGGCGACGAGGCGCCGGCGCATCTCGAATTCGTGCGCTTCGATGGCAAGGTCACCTGCTTCGGCCTGCCGCTGGTGCGATTCACCAGCGAGCAACGCCTTGAGGAGATCATCGCCCGGCATGAGGCGATGGGCATCCCGGTGTTCAACCCGCACCGCTACACGCTGGAGGAAGGCGGCATGAAGCAGACCGACGCCGTCCAGCTTGCCTTCAAGCGCGAGGCGGACCCGGCCGGCCTGCTCAATCCCGGCAAGATGATCGCCTGGGAGCAGGCCGATTTCGACTTCGACACCGGGCGCACCTATCTCTTTGCCGGCTTGGAACGCCATGCGGCGGGGAGCGGGGTCTGATGCGCGCTTTGGTTGTCTACTGCCACCCGGTGCCGGAGAGCTACAACGCCGCCCTGCGCGACGCGGTGATCCGCGGGCTGAAGGCGGCGGGCCATGAGGTCGACCTGATGGACCTCTATGCCGAGGGCTTCGACCCGACCATGGCCCGCGAGGAACGGCTGAACTACCACCAGCTCGGCATCAATGTGCGGCCCATCGCCGACCAATTGGCGCGGGTGAAGGAAGCCGAGGCGCTGATCTTCGTCTATCCCACCTGGTGGTACGGCCACCCGGCCATGCTCAAGGGCTGGCTCGACCGCGTGCTGGTGCCGCACGAGACCTTCGGCCTGCCCAGGCCCTTCCGGCCACTGGAGCGCGGGCTGACGAACATAAGATTCATCGCCGCCGTCACCACGCTGGGCTCGCCCTGGTTCTGGTGGCGCTGGGTCGGCCAGCCGGGCCGGCGCATCCTGCTCGACGGCGTCGGCGGCATCGTGCATCCGCGCGCCCGGAAGTTGTGGCTTGCCTTGCACAGCATGGATTCGGTGACCGCGGAGAAGCGTGCCGCCTTTCTCGCAAAGGTGGAGAGCCGCTTCGCGCAGAGCTGAGCCCTTTACGAATTTCGTAGAGCTTTGACGAATTTATCGATTGCAGCCATGTTCGTGTCACGGCTACGCGCTCTTATCGCAACAAATAGTTGTTGCCTTGGCGCGACGGACTGCGGGGGCGGCCAATGAAGGACGGCTTCGAGAAGAAGATTGGCCAGCGATTGCATCATGTGGCGCGCCTCCAGCGCGCCCTTGCGGCACGCCGGCTACAGGAGATCGGCCTGTTTCCCGGGCAGGAAACGGTGCTGAAGCTGCTCGCCGAATCGGACGGGCGCACCATGACGGAGTTGGCGGGCGCGCTGAAGGTCCGCCCGCCCACCGCTTCCAAGACGGTCGGCCGGCTCTCGGCCCAGGGCCTGCTGGTGCGTCGCGCCTCGGAGGGCGACGCGCGCCTCGTGCGGGTGCATCTCACCGACGAGGGGCGTTCGCGCGCGGGCGCCATCGACAGCATATGGGACTCGCTGGAAGAGACCATGACGGCGGGCCTCGACGGCAAGGAACGCAAGCGGCTGCGCAAGCTGCTGCGCAAGATCGAGAAGAACCTCTCCGCCCAGCTCGGCACCGTGGCGAGCGAGGCGGACGAGGAGGCGGATGCCGAGGGCGCGGAAGAGGAATCGGTCTGAGACCGGAGCCTTCGCGCGCCGCAGTGCCGCCGCCGGGCAGGCGGGGCTTGCAACCGTTCGGGCTTTGGTGAGGAATACCGGCCCCTTCGACGAGGAGCCTCGCATGTCCGCGCCTGACCGCCCCGAACTTCTGCAGACCGGCCCGATGATGGCGATGGTCGAAGCGCAGTTGAAGCAGCACTTCACCGTGCACCGCCTCGATGCGCCCGACGCCGAGCAGGTCCTCGCCGAGGCCGGGCCGCGCATCCGGGCCGTCGCCACCGGCGTCGGCTCGACGGGCGGCGGCGTGCGCCGGGTGACGGCGGCGCTCATGGACAAACTCCCGGCGCTGGAGATCGTCTCGAATTTTGGCGTCGGCTACGATGCGGTCGACGCCGAGGAGGCCGGCCGGCGCGGCGTCGTCGTCACCAACACGCCCGGCGTGCTCGACGACGAGGTGGCGGATCTCACCATCGCGCTGCTGCTCGCCACCATCCGCCGGCTGCCGCAGGCCGATCGGCATCTGCGCGCCGGCAAATGGCCTTCCGGCGGCTTCCCGCTGAGCCCGACCCTGCGCGACCGCACCGTCGGCATCGTCGGCATGGGCCGAATCGGCAAGGCCATCGGCCGGCGGCTGGCAGGCTTCGGCCGGCCCATCGCCTATCATAGCCGCCGCCCGGCCGAGGGCGTGCCCTATGCCCATTATCCCGACCTGATCGCGCTGGCGCGCGACGTCGACGCGCTGATCGTCATCGTCCCCGGTGGGCCGGAGACCAACAATATGATCAATGCCGAGGTGCTCGAGGCGCTCGGCCCGAAGGGCGTGCTGATCAACGTCGCTCGCGGCTCGGTGGTCGACGAGCCGGCGCTGATCAAGGCGCTGCAGGACGGCACCATCGCCAGCGCCGGCCTCGACGTCTTCGCCGACGAACCGAACGTGCCGGAGGCGCTGATCGGCCTCGACAATGTGGTGCTGCTGCCGCATGTCGCCTCCGCCACCCAGGTCACCCGCGACGCCATGGGCCAGCTCGTCGTCGACAATCTGCTCGCCTGGTTCGCCGGCGAGCCGCCGCTGACCCCGGTGCCGGAGACGCCGGTCAGGGCCACGGTCTGAGGGAGCCGCGCATGCCGCGTTTTCTGCCCTGCGTCCTGGCGCTGCTCGCAGCACTCGCCGCCCCGGCCTGGGCGCAGGAGACGGCCGAGGAAGCGCCGCGCGAGCCGACGCCGGCCGAGCGCGCCGCCGCCTTGGCCGACAGCTACCAGCTCACCAATGCCGACGGCGACCACGTCTGCCCCATCGTGATCGGCGCCAAGCCGCGCAAGGGCGGCGCCACCTTCGAGGTCAGCTTCGACAAGGCCGCCTGCGCCGCGACCATCCTGTTCAGCGCCGACATCACCGCCTGGGCGCCGGGACCGGGCGATTCCATCCGCTTCAGCAGTCCGGACGGTCGGCTGGTTGCCGAGTTCACCGAGGGCATCGGTGGCACCTGGGAAGCGCTACGCGAGGGGGATGGGGTCTATTTCCTGGTCAATCCGCGCCTCGCCGATCCCGCCATCCGCCCGGCCGACCTCGCCGGCGCCTGGGATCTGGCGGAGACCGCCGGCACGCCGATCTGCCGCGTCGAGCTGACCGATCAGCCGGCCGGCAGCGACACCTTCAAGCTGACGCTCGGCAATGTCTGTGCCGCCTCCGTCATCGCGCTGGCACCGGATCGCTGGCGGCTCGACGGCGGCGACCTCTGGCTGCTGACCGCCAAGGGCGAGGGCCTGCGCTTCGCGCGGCAGGAGGACGGCGGCTGGGAGAAGGTGCCGCCGGGCGACGGCGAGCCGCTCATGCTGACGCGGCCCTGACCGGGGCGCTCAGATCAGCCGCAGCCCGCGCAGGCTCGCGTGGCCGTCCTTGCCAACGATGATGTGGTCGTGCACTTCGATGCCCAGCGGCTTCGCCACCTCGATGATGGTGCGGGTCATCTGGATGTCGGCATTGGACGGTGTCGGGTCGCCGCTCGGATGGTTATGGAACACACGTCTACTTTGATTAAGTATAACCAAAACAATGTTTATATGAGAATTGATGGTCAATTGGGATATTTAAGTGGGATATGCAGTGCTCAGCGTGCAGATCATTGCAACTTTCCAGACCTTAAACAGGTCGCAGGGTTACACGCGCTGTCGCCAACTGCCCAGGGCCACCGTGGAGGCTATGACCGTCATATCTGAGAGTTAGAGGCTGGCTGGCATTTCCGTGACGGGTTGAGGGCCGGGAGAGAGTCTTCCGGCGCCCGTCATGGAGTCTGATCCCCATGAACATGCATGTTCTGGATGCCGGCTGGGACGCCGGCGGCGGCTACAAGGTGGATGTCACGCGCGGCGAGCGGATCGGCCGGGTGTCATCGGAGTGGTTCTCCCGGCCGGATGACGAGCGGTTCCTGTCGCTCGGCGATCTGGCCGCGATGGTGCGGGGCCGGGCCGATCACAGCCGGTCGCGCCTGGTGGAGACGTCCCGCATCCATGTGGAGGCGAGCCGCTTCAATGCCGAACGGCTAGCCTTGGTCCTGCCAGGCGGGGACAAACCCGTTGAGCCCAACCATTGGTCCTTCGGCCAGCTCGCGGCGCAGATCGGCGCACCGGCCGCCTATCTGCGCCAGCTTCCCGCCGCGTTGGCCGGCATCAATCTGCAATATGGCCTGACTTCCCACCGCGCCGAGCAGATCAAGGCGTTCGAAACGGACAATGGTCGCGTCGAATTGCGCGCAGTCACCGGCCCGGACTATGGCCGCATCTATGATCACGAACTGGTCGAGGCGGTGCAACGCATCGCGGGCAACGGCACCGGCGACACACGCTGGAAGGTGCCGGGCGTGCTCGACTGGTCGACGGGCGTCTACAATCCGCGTGTCGACATCACCAAAGATACGACGACGCTCTACGCCTCCGACCGCGACGTCTTCCTGTTCCTCGTCGATGACCGGAACCCGATCGAGGCCGGGCGTTTGCCCGACGGCGCGCCGGATCTTTATTTTCGGGGCTTCTACTGCTGGAACTCGGAAGTGGGGGCCAAGACGCTCGGCATGGCGAGTTTCTATCTGCGTGCCGTGTGCCAGAACCGCAATCTCTGGGGCGTCGAGGATCTCCAGGAAATCACCATCCGCCACTCCAAATACGCTGCCTCGCGCTTTGCGCACGAGGCAGCCCCAGCCCTGACCCGTTTCGCCAATTCATCGCCCATGCCCTTCGTCAACGGCATCAAGGCGGCACGGGAGAAGATCGTCGCGCGTACCGACGAGGACCGCAGCGACTTCCTGCGCAACAGGGGCTTCTCCAGGGCCGAGACCGCCAAGATCGTCGATACGGTTCTTGCCGAGGAAGGGCGTAAGCCCGAGAGCATCTTCGACTTCGTGCAGGGCATCACCGCGGTCGCGCGCGACAAGCCGCACCAGGATGCGCGGCTCGACCTTGAGTGCCGGGCCAAGAAGCTGCTCGATCGGGCAGCCTGAATTCCGGAAGGCCGGAGATGCGGACATCCGTGTCTCCGGCGTTGTGGCTTTCCGCGTGTACAGATCTGCGGTTCTGCGGCGTCGCCCTTCCAGAGTGAGAGGGCGGCGCTGCACTTCGTGACGGGTTGGAGGCCGAGAGAGAGGCTCCCGGCTGCCCGTCGCGGAGGTGCCTTCCATGGCGACCAATGTTCAGAGGATCACGCTCTCGCCCTCGCGCGACATCCCCTTCAACAAGCTCCTGCTCAGCCAGTCGAACGTCCGGCGCATCAAGGCCGGGGTCTCGATTGAGGAACTGGCCGAGGACATCGCCCGCCGTGGCCTGCTGCAGGGCCTCAGCGTCCGGCCTGTCGTTGACGACACCGGCGTCGAGACCGGCATGTTCGAGATTCCGGCGGGCGGGCGGCGCTATCGGGCGCCGGAAGTGCTGGTTAAGCAGAAGCGGCTCGCCAAGACTGCGCCGGTCCCCTGCGTCGTCCGGGAGGGTGGCATCGCCGAGGAGGATTCGCTCGCCGAGAACGTCCAACGCGCGCCCTTGCACCCGCTCGACCAGTTCCGCGCCTTTCTGGCGCTGCGCGAGAAGGGCCAGTCCGAGGAGGAGATCGCCGCCGCCTTCTTCGTGTCCGTTGGCGTGGTCAAGCAGCGCCTCAAGCTCGCCTCGGTTTCGCCGGTGCTGCTGGAGGTCTATGCCGAGGATGGCATGACGCTCGACCAGCTCATGGCCTTCACCGTCTCTGGCGACCATGCGCGCCAGGAACAGGTCTTCGAGCGGCTGAAGACCTCCTATGACAAGCAGCCCTATGCCATCCGCCGCATGCTGACCGAAGGCTCGGTCCGCGCCTGCGACAAACGCGTCCAGTTCATAGGCCTCGAGGCCTTTGTCGAGGCCGGTGGCACCATCCTGCGCGACCTGTTTCAGGGCGATGATGGCGGCTGGCTGCAGGACGTCGCGCTCGTCGACCAGCTGGTGGCCGAGAAGCTCAAGGCCGAGGCCGACGCTGTTGCCGCCGAGGGCTGGAAGTGGGTCGAGATGGCCCCTGATTTCGCCTATGGCCACACCTACGGCCTGCGGCAGTTGCGCGGCGAGTCCGTTCCATTCACCGTCGAGGAGGAAGCCAGCCGCGACGCCCTGCAGGCGGAATATGATCGCCTGTCGGAGACCTATGCCGAGGCGGACGAATTGCCGGACGAGGTCGACGCGCGGCTCGGCGAGATCGAGACGGTGATCGAAGCCTTCGAGGCGCGTCCGATCACCTTCGATCCGCAGGAGGTGGCGCGCGCCGGCGCCTTCGTCAGCATCGCCCATGATGGTGCGGTTCGCATCGAACGTGGTTATGTCCGGCCCGAGGACGAACTGCCGGTGGAGCCTGAAGTCGCCGCGCAAGACGCCGGGCTGCACCTCGTCGCGGCTGCGGCTATGCGTACCGGCGAGGCCGTCATGGCAGACGCGCCGACGCCCGAGCCCGAGGAGGACGACGGGCTGTCCGCCATCTCAGAGCGACTGATGGCCGAGCTGACCTCGCATCGTACGCTCGGCCTTCGCCAGGCGTTGGGCGAGCGGCCCGATGTCGCCTTCCTGGCCGCCCTGCATGCCCTGACGTTGAAGAGCTTCTATCGCTATGGCTCGGATAGCTGCCTCGAACTCGACCTGAAGAGCGTGGCGTTCATCGCGCAAGCGCCGGGGCTGAACGACAGCGCCTCGGCAGCGGCGATCCACGCCCGGCATGAGGGCTGGGCCAAGGTTCTGCCGAAGGACTCGGCCGATCTCTGGGAGGCTCTGCAAGATTGGGACAGCGACACCCGCTCCGGCCTTTTCGCCCATGTCGTGAGCCTGTCAGTGAATGCTGTTCATGAGGCCTGGAACCGCCGCCCGCGCGCGCTGAGCCATGCCGATCAGCTGGCCCACGCCGTCGACCTCGACATGGCGGCCGCCGGGTGGAAGGCGACCGTGGACAATTTCCTCGGCCGGGTCACCAAGGCCCGCATTCTGCTGGCGGTGAGCGAGGCGAAGGGGCCGCGTGCAGCGGAACATATCGCGCATCTCAAGAAGGGCGACATGGCCCGCGAGGCCGAAGCGCTGCTGGCGGATACCGGCTGGCTGCCGGAACCGCTGCGCGGAGCCGAGCCAGCGGCGGGCGAAGAAACGGCGGCGCGAGACTGCACAACGGCCATGGGCGAAGACGAATGCCTTGAGGATACTGAGGGCACCACGGATATCCCCCCTGCCGTGGCGGCGGAATAACCCTCAACACGATCCTGAACCTCGGCCCGCCGGCTCTGTCGGCGGGCCTTTGTTTTTGAGAAGCTCGCCATGTCCGGGATTGCTCAAAATCTGTCGCGCCGGCTCGCCGATCGCGCAGAGGCGGTCTGCCGTCACTATCTCTCCAACGGACGCCGCGAGGGCCGCTACTGGCTCGTCGGCGATATCAGGAACACGCCGGGCCGCTCGCTCTTTGTCCGGCTGCAAGCATCCGCGAAGCGGCCGGCGGGCAAATGGACCGACGCCGCCACCGGCGAGCATGGCGATCTCCTCGACGTCATCCGCGGATCGCTGGGCCTCATCGACTTCGCTGACGTTGCCAACGAAGCGCGGACCTTTCTCAGCCTGCCGCATCCCGAACCGGAGCCTACAGCACCACCTCGCCGTGTCCTGCCGGCTCCATCAGGGTCGGTCGAAGCGGCACGCCGGCTATTCGCCATGTCGCGGCCCATCACCGGGACCATTGTAGAAACGTATTTGCGCCGACGCTGCATTACGTTTTTGCACGGAACCGGAAACCTGCGTTTTCATCCGCGCTGCTACTACAAGCGTGACGACGGCCCGACAAAGGAGTGGCCCGCGATGATCGCCGCCGTCACCGACCTCACCGGCAGGATCACCGGCGTACACCGCACCTGGCTCGCACTAGACGGCTCGGCCAAGGCTCCTGTCGACACGCCGCGCAAGGCGATGGGTGATCTGCTTGGGTCTGCCGTCCGCATCGGTGTGCCCGAGAACGTGATGGCGGCGGGCGAAGGTATCGAGACCATGCTGTCGCTCCGGCAGGTCCTACCTGACATGGCAATGACGCCGGCGCTCTCGGCAGCACATCTGGCCGCCATCCTGTTCCCGCCTGCCTTGAGGCGGCTCTATATCGTCCGCGACAACGATCCTGCCGGTGACGCCGCGCGGGACACGCTGATCGAACGGGCGAACGCCGAGGGGATCGAGGCTATTTGCCTGTCGCCAGCGCTCGGGGACTTCAACGAGGATCTCCAGCGGCTCGGTATGGATGTCCTCCGGACTGGTGTTCGGGTGCAACTCGCCCCGGAGGACGTGGCGCGCTTCCTGAGGCTGAACCCATAGCCGGAACGGGCTGAACCGCGAGACGTGGCCGCCATGCCCGCAAGGATGCGTCAGTCATCGCAAGAGGACCGCGCCTTGCGCCTTCGAGAGGGCGATCGGCCATCAGCCGGGCCGGATCGGCAATCGCTGCCGCCGACGATTTTCCGTTGCGGCCTTCGGGCCGCTTTCCATCGCGAAGCAAAATCGCCGGCTTGTCGCCATCCTCCGCTGCGCTTCGGCCCTCTCGCTTCGCTCCGGGTGCAGGTCCGTCCCGCCCGACGGCTTCGTCGCCATGAAGGCCGCGAAGGTCGCGGTCCAAACCGACGGAGCATCCCATGAGCGTGCATGACGACCACCAGCCGCACCATGTGTCATCCCCGACCGACCAACTGATCCAGGAATTGCATCTCCACGGTTACCGTCCTTCCGAGGACGAACGCGACCAGCGCCCGCCACCGGAGGACCGCCTCATCGAAGGCGCCATTGCCGACATCTTCGACGCCCTGGTCGCAACGATCACCGACACCAGCCTCGATGCTCAGCTTCCCGATCTCCTCTGGTCGACCGTCAACATGTTCCACCGCGCCGTGGACCGGATCGAACAGAAGCTTGACGATAATGAGCAGGCCCAGAAGCAGCTTCAGCGCGAACAGGACGGCTCGGAGGTGAAGTCACTCGAGCTCGAGCGCCTGATCGACATCGGCATGAACCTGATCGGCCGGCGCGACGGCATGGAAGCCTTCCGACAGGCCGCTGCCGACCGCTACCGCATCGCCACCGGCTCGCTATGGACGCCACGCGCCGGATCACGGGTCAACCATCGCAATCTCACCGCATCGCTGATCGATAGCCGGGATTTCCTCGCCGCAAGGCGGCGCGCGGATAGCGAGGTGCTCGTGCCCGCCGGGCCAAAGATCGCCTTCTCGGGTGGCGACACCGCCGATCACAGGCAGATCTGGGCCAAGCTCGATCAGATCCACGCCAAGCACCCGGACATGGTGCTGCTGCATGGCGGCTCGCCCAAAGGCGCCGAAAAGATCGCGTCCCTCTGGGCCGACAGCCGCAAGGTGCCGCAGGTGGCCTTCAAACCCGACTGGACTAAGCACGCCAAGGCTGCGCCCTTCAAGCGCAACGACCAGATGCTGAACATCGTGCCGATCGGGGTTGTTATCTTTCCCGGCACGGGCATTCAGGACAATCTAGCCGACAAGGCGCGCAAGATGGGCATTCCGGTCTATCGGTTCGGGTCTGGCGGCGCATAAGCGTCGCCAGACTCCACCATCTTGAACATGATAGCAAATTCGCCATTTTGCTATCAGCGCTATCAGACTTACTGGAGGCGCCATCATGCCCGCAGTGATCCGCAACCTCTCCGAGGCGACGCACCGCGCGCTCAAGGTGAGCGCGGCACAGCATGGTCGCAGTACCGAAGCCGAGATGCGCGACATTCTTGAGACCGCCCTTCGCCCTGACACGCGCCTGCGCCTCGGCACGGCGCTCGCGGAGCGCAACCGCCGCCTCGGCCTGACCAGTGAGGACATCAACGCCCTCAGTCCGGCGCGTGACAGGGCGCCTGCCGAGCCCATGAGCTTCGAATGATCCTTCTCGACACCAACGTCTTATCGGAAGCGATGAAGCCGTCGCCCGACGACTCACTCCAGGCGTGGCTCGATGAGCAGGTGGCCGATACTCTCTATCTCTTCAGCATCCCGATTGCCGAACTGTTGTACGGCATCGGTGCGGAGGCAAGCGCAAGGACAGGCTCACCGAGGCTCTGGATGGGGTGATGGAACTATCTGCCGATCGCATCCTGACGTTCGATGTTGCTGCCGCACGACACCATGCCGACCTCGCGGTCAAGGCACGCGCGGTTGGGAACGGCCTTCCGACGCCCAACGGCTACATCGCTGCGATTGCGGCCTCCCGCGGCTTCACTGTGGCCACGCGCGATATAAGCGCGTTCAACTCCGCCGATGTGGCGGTCATCAATCCGTGGAACGTGGACAGCTGACAAACTGCCACGAGCGACAGGTGTTGGACCTTGCAACGCGACATCGCGATCTCCTGGCCGGACGCCCCCCACATCACGACGCTGATCCTTGTGTCCAGCCGATGGCCTGACGCCATCAACCCATGAAGGGTCGGACTACGCTGCGCGTGCCGCCGCCCCCGGCTGCGCCTGCCGCGGTGATTGCGGCCAACGGCCGGCCTCTTCGGGCGCCTGTCAGCGGGGGATGGACCTCCGCTCGAGCAGGAGCCAGGTCGATGTCCGCCGAGATCGCTCATGCCTTTGCCTTCAGCCTCGCCGCCACCCTGATGGTCACTGTCGTGATCTTCCGCGCCGGCGACGGCACGCTCTCCGTCACACCAGCCGCCGATTATGACGGCGACGAAACTGCCATCGTCCGCGAGATCGACCCCTTCGCCCCCTAAGAGACGAACAGTCGGACATAAATGGTGGCCGTCGCCAAGTCTGCTCATCGACCGCGCGCTTCGTGATGGAGGCGAAGCATCCATCTGATGTTCCCGCGCCACCACCACGATCTTCATCGGGAGTCTCCTCAGCATCGCGGCCATCGAGACTTCTCGGCTGGCTGCTCTTCATGGCCGATATATTCGCATTGCCATTCTTTACGGCCATTGTTGCGCACACATAGCCTACGGCAATGGCGCCGGATGGGTCGTGCTGACTGACTTACGGCCTCAGCCGATTTCTGTTCTCAGTCTTCCGCTCGATCTGGGCGTGTCATAGCTCCTCCCTTCCCTGACACCGCAATATCGGTTCGTCGAACCCGACGGCGAATGGAAGCATCGTCCGTGTCATCTGGTGGGCCGGAAGCGGGCGGAGATCCGGAGCGTCGGCTTTGTGCTGTGGTATGGCCGTGCTGGCGCGCGAAGGACGGCGGCATGCGTCCCATGCGAAAGAACCCCGTGAGCCAAAGCGTTTCGTCGTCGTTGGCGGGCGGGAAGTACGCATTTCGGGCAAGCTCAAGGCATCATATGCCGGTGCGGGCCGTTCAGGTCTCCATGATCGGTGGGCGGCCACCACCTCTGCGTCATCTATCCACCCGTGCCCGCTCCAGACGGCCTCTTCGATGGACTGATCTGGGCGAAGGATGGCTGCGCCTCGAGCGCCTGTGCCACAACGGCTGATCCCGACTTTCTTCCCCTGCCGACGTCCAACCCGCGCGCTGCGCGGGGTCACGGATCGCCGTCATTCCTCGCACGGCAACAAAGTCGGACCTGCGCCGTCCTCCGCTGCGCTGCGGTCGCAAGCCTCACCCCATCGCGCGCGACGGGGACCCCGAGGCGATGTGTCGTCGCTCGCCTTCGGCCGGTCGATCGCCATCGAGGCCGCAATAGTGCGGGCTCAGAAGACAGGACGGAGACGGAACATGGCCAACATCGGCACCTTCAAGAAGACCGGCACCAACGAGTTCACCGGCGACATCGTCACCCTCGGCGTGCAGGCCCGGGGCGTGCGCATCATCCCCGAGACCCGCGCCACCGGCGACAACGCCCCCAGCCATCGGGTCCTGGTCGGCCGCGCCGAGATCGGGGCCGCCTGGTCCAAGCGCTCCACCGAGGGCCGCGACTATCTCGGCCTCAAGCTCGATGATCCGAGCTTCACCGCACCGATCTACGCCAACCTGTTCGACGACGAGGACAGCGATAGCTTCTCGCTGATCTGGTCGCGCCCCAACGGGCGCCGCAGTGACTAGTACCTCGCCCGGATCAGGACCCCGGCCTTACCGGCCGGGGTCACACGGGCGGTCGTTATTTCTCGTCAGGCGGCAGAACCAGTTCGACATGGCTCACATCCAGAGCACGTGCCAGCTCATAAAGCGTGATGATCGTCGGGTTGCGACGGCCCCGCTCGAGGCCGCTCAGATATTGCTGGCTCAGACCCGAGCGCTCGGCAACCTGTTCCTGCGTCAGGTCCTTTGCCTGACGCAGGCGGGCGAAATTTCGTCCGACCAGCTTGCGCATATCCATGCGCAGACCGATCGCAATTCCGCCGCCTCGAGTTTATCAACTATAATATGTGATGAAGAGGCGGACTCGCTTGCCGCTCTGAAGCTTCGCCAGATGATGGACTAATCGACGTTGTGGACGCTCGCGACGCGATGCAGCCCAAAGGCAATATGGTTGCGCTGGATATAGCCGACCGCCCTTATGTCGCCGGCCTGCAGTGCTCCCACTATTTCGTTGAGTTCACTGGCCAGATCAGCGAGCTGTTCCTCGAAGAATGCCTCAATTACACTGTACCAAATACGCGAGGCCTGGAAGTAATAGCGCTCGTGGGTCTCACGCAATGCGTGATTAGCGATGAGCCGGTTCGTGGCATGATGGAGCTCATGATTGAGCTGCCAGAACGCCTCCATGTCCCGCTGGCCTCTCAAAGACCCCAATCGGTCCTGAAGCAACAGGATGATTGAGAGGGCGCGCGGCGCCTCGTCTTCCGCGGGAAACTCGCCCATCATTTCGCTCAGGCGCAGCCGGAACGCATAAATATCGCGGAAGGCGTTCGGATCGACGCCCGTCACCATGGTTCCCACGCCATTGCGGGTCTCGGTGAGACCGTCATATTCCAGCCGCTGCAGCGCCTGACGCACCGGCGTGCGACTGACCGTGAACTCTTCAGCGAGTTCGTGCTCGCCGAGCAGCATCCCAGGTGGGTAGCGCAACAGACAGATCCGGTCGCGCAAGGTCCGGTAAATGTCCGTCACCTGGCCGCGCGGGGCTCGTGTCCTTGCGGCTTCGCTCGTCGCGCTCTCGTTCACTCAATGCTCCCGAAGCAGAATGCCATAATCATTCCGCTGGTCGGTGATCCCGGCAAGTCGCAGGCAGTCCCACATCATCGCTTGATTGCTGGTCACGACCGGCTTGCCGAGCCGGTGCTCGAGCTCCTCGATCACGTCGAGAGAGCGCAGGGCGCCACAGCTGATGAACAGCGCCTCGGCTTCGGGACGATCGACGCTGAGGGCAAAATCCAGAATGGCTTCCGGCGTGACCCTCACCATATCGGCGTCATTTTCGATGCCCAATCCCTGCATGTGAACGATCTCGAAGCCGTGCGCCGCCATATAACTGCGCTCGATGGCATCGACCTCAGCAAGATAGGGCGTGGCAATAGCAATGCGGCGAACCTTCAGCGCGTCCAGTGCCCGCATAACCGAGGTGATCAACGAAGTGGTCCGGGCGTTGGGCTTGCCCCGGTTCAGCTCGGCAAACACCCGATCCTCGCCGATGACGACGCTGCCCGAGGTGCAGGCATAACAGACGACATCGAGCGGCTCCTCCGGCAGGAGCAGGCTGGCGGCATCGCCAATGCCCGAGGCCATGGCCGCCAGCGTGTCGACGCTGATGTGGTTCGCCATGGGTGCGCGCGTGAAGTGAATACCCACGCCCTTTGGACGGAGCGTGAACATGTCGTCCTCGATGGTCTGTTCCATCGCCAACAGCACGAAGCCGATCTTTGCCCGGTTATGGCGACCAGCATCGCTCTTGATCTCACGCATGCCCCGTCTCCTTGATGTATGCAGCTTTGGAAAAGTTCCCTACCGATACAGCCATAGTTCTAATGTTGACAACACATTTCCAGCCTAACTATCGTGAGACACATTATAGCTGCATACAGGTTGGCAAATGACAAGCCCCTTTGAGATGCGCACGCATCTCCTCGCCCAGTCTCTCGAGAGCGCCGGCATCGGACTGGCCCTTCTCAGTGATCCTGATTCGATCGCCTATTACGGGGGCTATTGGAATTATCTAGGCATGGAGTTCGGGCGCCCGACGCTGATGATCGTGCGTCCTGGTCAACCGCCGGTGATCCTCACACCGCTGATGGAATCGGAAATGTGCGCCGCCATGAGCTGGATCGGGGATATCCGGCCCTGGACCGATGGCGGCTGGGAATGGCGGAACCTGCTGATCGGCCTGCTGGACAGCAACCCAGCGGGGACTTGCATCGGAATTGAACTGGCCCGGCTGCCGAATGTGATCGCCGCAGAGATCCAGGAGCGACTTCCCGATCACATGTTGGCTGACATTGCTCCACTGATCGCCGAGCAGCGCATGATCAAGTCCCCGGACGAGGTCGCCATTATGCGTCAGGCGGGCGAGGTTGCTATCGCCATGATGGATGCGGCTGCGAACGCAATCGGTCCCGGCGTGCCCGAATATGAGATCGCGCTCGCCGCCATGCAGGCCGGCACGCACCGGGCCGCCTCCCTGCTGCGCGATCCGCAGGACCGCTATGTCTCGCCGCTGATCCACAATCTGCAGATACTCCAGTCAGGCACGGACACCTGCATGGTCCATCGCCGTGCCGCCACGCGCCCGCTGGAACCCGGTGATCCGGTCTATCTGTGCTTCTGCGGCATGGTGAGCTTCCGCAACTACAAGCTCGGCTTCGACCGCCAGTTCTTTGTAGGGGCCGTGACTGACGAACAGGCGCGCCTCCAAGAGGCCGCCCTGGCCGCACAGCGCGCGGCACTCGCCACAATTCGTCCCGGCATACGCTGCGAGGCGGTCAACGCAGCGGCGGAAGAGGCCTATGCTGCGGCCGGCTTTTCGCCCGGCTACCGAACCGGCCGGTCGATCGGCATGTCGCTGCTGGAGGCGCCGGAACTCAAGCGCGGCGAAACACGGGAGCTGCGAGCCGGCATGACCTTTGCCGTCGACGGCGGCATCACCGTGTCGGGAAAGGGCGGTGGACGCATCGGCGACTCCATTGTCGTGACTGAGGACGGTTTCGACTATCTCACGCCCTACCCCCGCGACCTGAAGGCTCTTTGATGCAGGGAGCCGTGGACCCGAGGATGAAACGTGACGAGGACCGCTTTCACCCTGGATCGCGACCATCAGGATGTCTCGGCGGGGACCGGCGGCATCAGGTTTACCGTGCCTTGAAGACACGGGCGCTCCTCTACAGGTTCCGTCCTGGCCAGCATCTGGCCATCGTCGAACTGTCGGACCAGCTGAAGGTCAGTAACACGCCGGTGCGCGAGGCGCTCATCCGGCTGCATGCCGAAGGTCATATTGCCGCCGTTCCCGCGCGAGGTTTCTTCGCTCGCGAACTGCGTCTGCGCGACATGCAGGAAATCCACGACCTCCTGCAGATCCTCCTCCGGCACAGCCTCGACGTGGTCGTTCCTCCGGCATCATCTCGGCTCTTGCCCGACCTGGGAGCCCCGCCTTTGACCCCGTGCGACCCAAGGACGGCCATTGCGTTGGCCCGCCGAACGGAGGCCCTATTCATCCGCATGAGTCGATGGACGGGCAGTGATGTAATTGAGCGCAACGTGGCCGACCTGTGCGAGCGAACCCATCACGTCCGCCGCTGCTCCTATCGATCATCCGATCTGACGGGGCCGCTATATGCCTCCCTCGCGGCCCTGACCTGTGCACTCGCCGATGGAAAAATGGGGGCGGCGGCGCTAGCTCTGAATGATCATTTTCGGCTGCTTGAGGCGGCACTGCCGGATCTGGTGATGCGCGCGCTCGTCACGTCCATGATGCACGACTAACGGGCTGTGATCGGTAAACAAATCACCGCGATGGAGGTCCTGAAGGTCAGGCACTGTTGATCTCGCTGTCCCCATTCATCGGTCCGCCTTCGCAAATCGAGCTTGATCGTGCCAGCACCATTCCGCGGCGCGATGAAAGCTTTCTCGATGACGTCTTACGCCGCCAGCCTGTAAGGCCGCACCAGGACATCCGCCGGAATACCCCACTCCTTGCTCAACTTGCCGATCATATCGACGGTCAGGGCTCGCTTGCGGCGCAGAACTTCCGATGCGCGCGGTGCGGAGCCGAGCAACGCCGCAAGATCCTGCTGCGTTCGCCCGGTCGCTTCAAGGAAAGCGCGCAGTGCTTCGACAGGATCGGCATCTGGCAGCGGAAAGTGCCGCTCCTCATAGGCCGCGATGAGGTCCGAGAGCACGTCGAAGCGGTCCCCTTCCATTGAGCCCGGCTCAGGCTGTTGCTCGAAATAGCGTGTCACCTCGGCCAGCGCCCATTCATAGTCCGCGTCAGTCTTGATCGGTCGAATGTCCATCAAACGGTCTCCGGATCTATGGCGTCATATTCAGCGTGAGTGCCCACGAACTTGATCAACACCCGGTGGAATGGATAGGCGACGTGGACGATGAGGCGGAACTTGTTGCCACCGACATCGAAGATCAGACGGTTATCACCTATGAAATCCACGGTAGTCCCGAAGGTCGCCTTCACGTCCTGAGGGCCGGTCCACGTGGCCTTCGCCACGCGGGCATACCAAAGCACGAGTGGCGTCTCAGCTTGCGGATAGCGCTCCCAGAAGAGCTTGAGCGTCCGACGCGCGATGATCTGCATAGGAGCTTATAGCGAATTCCCAAACTGGGAACAAGATATTTTCCCAGATTGGGAAACGTCATCCTCACAGGAGGCGTCACTCGGAGTTGGACAGTTCCGTTGCGTCCGTAGCCCTAGTGCGCGTAGAGCTCTCGCCGTTCCGCCAGCGGAGGCGGCATGCCGGGGCTGTCGTCCATCTCATCGTTCGGCTCGATCCAGCCGGCCAGACCGACCCGTTCCAGCGCGGCGCCGATCGCCAGAAGCTTCATGTCCCGATAGTGCTTTCCAATCAGTTGCATCCCCATCGGCAAGCCGTCACCGTTCCGGCCGATGGGAACGGTGAGCGCCGGATGACCGGTCAGGTTGAACAGGCAGGTGAAGTGGGAGAGTGCATTGCCGATCGGGACCACAACGCCTGCAAGCGTGACCTGCTTCTGATCCAGAGGCGGCGCAACGACGGGAGTCGTCGGCGTCATGAGTACATCAACGTCTTTAAGCAACTCACTGACCTCTGCCTGTTTGACAGCGATGAGGCGGAGCGCCTGCACATAATGCTCGGCCAGGATAAACTGGCCCTGAAGCAGTCCTTCGCGCACATCCTCGCCATACAGATCGAACCGGCGCTGGAGATTTGTCCGGTGCCAGGCAAAGGCCTCGACGAGCTGGACGGCCAGCGATGCCGTGCGCACATGGGTGTCGTCCGGCATCACCACATCGACGATCTGGGCCCCGAGCCGGCGGCATTCCGCGATGAGGTGATGCACGCTCGCAGCAATGTCGGACGCCGCATTATCAAGATAGGCCCCTCTGGGTACGCCGATGCGTAGACCATGCAGCGAGTTGCCACGCTCGGAATGATCAGCGTTCGCTCCCGAGACAGCCTGCTGCGCCTCGCGAACGGCCAGGAACACGTCGGCTGCGTCCCCGCAGCTTCGCGTGAGAATCCCGGCGTGATCCAACGACCAGCAGAACGGCACCACGCCCTTTAGACTGATCTGCCCGCGCGTCGGCTTGAAGCCGACAAGGCCACAGAGGCTCGCAGGAACGCGCACTGAGCCACCGGTATCGGTGCCGAGGGCGAACATCGCCGTGCGGTTGGTGACCGCAACGGCGGAGCCGCTGGAGGACCCGCCCGCCAGGCGATGCCGGTCATGCGGGTTGGCCGGCGTGCCGAAGGTCGGATTGGCGCCGGTGATGCCGTAGCAGAACTCGTGCAGATTGTTCTTTCCCAGCAGTATGGCGCCAGAAACCCGGAGGCGCGCCAGGGCTTGCGCGTCCCGCGCGGGCCGATAGTCCTGCATGGCGCGCGAGCCGGCCGTGGTCGGCAGGGTCACCGTGTCGAACACGTCCTTGCAGGAGAAGGGAATGCCGGCGAGGCGCCCGGACGTGCCAGCCTGTTCCACCCGGCCAGCGCACGCCAGAGCCTCTTCCGCCCCGATTGAGATATAGCTGAGATCGCGACTATTGCGCGCTTCGGCCCGGACCAGAAACGCCGCGACCACGTCTTCCGGCCGGACCTCCCCGGAGATCATAAGCCGCCGGAGCGTGCGCAGGGACAGACGCGTGAGGTCGCTCATTGACCCATTTCCCGGAAAGGAGGGATTGCCGGTCCGAAGTCGGCAAGATCCTGATCGGCGAGCCTCTGCAAGCCGGCCAGCAAATCTCCCAGGCCACTGACGAGGCCATGCCCCGCCCCCTGTACCAGCGGCGCCAACGTCGCCGCGGGCCAGTCACGCCTGGCTAGCCGCGCAGCGACGTCGGCCAGGAATTCGACCTCGAACCGCTCCAGACTGCTCATCCGCGTGCTCCTGCCGATCGCGCCGAGCGAGCGATCAGCATCGCGATGAGCATGACGATGGTGACGAGAAGCACCATGACTGTCGCTGCGGCAAGCACGGCGGGACTCAACTGGTCCCGCACGCCCGACCACATCTGCAACGGAATGGTGCGCTGGTCATAGCCGGCCAGGAACAGTGCGATGACGGCCTCATCGAAGGATGTGACAAAGGCGAACAACGCACCTGAGGCGATGCCGGGCGCGATCAGCGGCAAGGTCACCTTGAAAAAGGCGGACAAGGGCGGCGAACCCAGGACGGACGCGGCGCGGAGCAGACGGTCGTCAAAGGTGGTGAGCGTGCTGGCCACCGTCACCACCACATAGGGCGCAGCCAATGCGGTATGGGCGAGAATGATCCCGGCGAAAGATTGGGTAAGCCCCAGTGGCGCCAGGAAGAAATAGATGCCGGTTGCGAACAGGATAACTGGCACCACCAGCGGCGACGCGATGATAACCGCAAGCATCTTGCGCGGCCGTGTCGGCAGCCGCCGCAATCCAAGCGCCGCCATCGTGCCTAGAAGGGCTGCTAGCGGCGTGACGACCGCCGCGATGCTCAGGCTGTTTCGAAGCGCCAGCCGCCACTGCGCGCTTTCCGCAATCTCGCGGTACCAGCGCAATGACCAGCCCGACGGGTCAAGCCGGAGCATGGCCGGCGTGAAGGAAAAATACGGCTCCGGATTAAAGGACAGCGGCACGATCACAAGGAGTGGCAGCACAAGGAAAGCCGCGATCAGACCGCATAGGAGATAGATCCCGACATGAGCGAACCGGTTCATGCGCGCAATCCTCCGCGTTCGGCGAGGCGCGGCAGCGTCAAAGCGAGGAGCAGGACCGCGAGCAGGAGCAACGTCCCAAGAGCGGCCGCCAAGCCCCAGTTAAGGCTCCGTTGCATGTGAAAAGCGATCTGATTGCTGATGAGCTGGCCGGTTCGTCCTCCCACCAAGGCCGGGGTGACGTAATAGCCAAGCGACAGGATGAAGACGAGCAGACCGCCAGCCGCGACGCCGGGATAGGTCAGCGGAAGATAAACACGCGCGAAGGTCCGCAGCGGATGCGCTCCGAGGCTTGCAGAGGCGCGCACATAGGACGTCGGTAGTCCCGCCATCACCGAATAGAGCGGAAGCACGAAGAAGGGCAGCAGCACGTGAACCATGACGATGATGGTGCCCGTCATGTTGTAGATCAGATCCAGACGGCCGGTCTCGCTGATGAGGCCCATCGCGAGCAGCCCTTCATTGATGACGCCGCGCCGTTGCAGCAGAACGATCCAGGCGGTGGCGCGCACCAGCAATGAGGTCCAGAACGGCAGCAGCACTAGGAAGAGCAGCAGCGCACGCAATAAGGGGCCGGCCGCTGCCATGGCATAGGCATAGGGATAGCCGAGCAGCGCACAGATGATGGTCACCAGCGCAGCGACCCAGGCAGTCCGCACGAAGAGATCGACATAAAGTCGCCGCGCCTCCTCCTGCCGGAGCATTGTTCCATCGGCCGTCACGCTCACATCCAGGGCGTTGAGTAGATATTGCCCCGTCCAAGGCGAGGTCACGCGCGCCAGAATCCGCCAGAGGTTGGGATCGCTCCAGCCTGCGTCGATCCGCGTAAGCTCCGTGTCAGGCGCCCGCTCCAGATGTCGAGCCGTGACGTCGATCAGCGCGCGAAGTCCATTTCGCTCGCGGTTGAGACGCTGCGCAAGCCGGCCGATCTCATTGGTCGCGTTCGCCTCCCGCAAATCCGCGGTGACCGCTTCAGCGGCCATTTGCGGAACGCCAGCCCCGTCCCATTGAGTGAGAGCCTGTCGCGTACGCGGCATGAGCTCGGCCATCTCCGGATCATAGACGGCGCGCAGCAGCATGGTCGCGATTGGCGCCAGGAAGGCGATGGCGATGAAAGCGACAAGGGGTAGCACGAGCGCCCAGCCGGCGCGGGAGGGCGAGGCCGCGTTCATTGCGCCAGCCATGCCGCATAGCGTTCATTGATCGCGTCGCCATGGGCCGTCCACCAGGCGGCGTCGAAGGCTAAGGCATTCTCGAAATTGGCCGGTGCCGTCGGAAGCGTGGCGGCGATCGCAGGCTCGATCAGCGCCTGGGAGGATCGGCGGACCGGACCATAAGCGATATATTTAGTCTGCTCGGCTAGTGGCACGGTGCCCGTGGCAAAACGCACGAAATCGAGCGCCCGGTCCTTGGCTCCGGTACCGGCGACAATGGCATAGTAATCCGCGTTCCAGATCTGCCGGTCCCAGACGATTTTGAGCGGCTTGGCGTCGTCCGAGATCGCCGATTGCACCCGTCCGTTATAGGCGGCGGACAGCACCACCTCGCCATCAGCGAGAAGCTGGATCATCTGCGCTCCGGTCTCCCAGAAGACGGCGTGATCCTTGACCGTGTCGAGCTTGGCAAAGGCACGGTCGAGACCTTCCGACATTGCCAGCACCCGATAGACCTCAGAGGGGGCTACGCCATCGGCCATCAACGCCCATTCAAGTATGGCGTGAGGACGCTTGGGCAGCCCACGGCGACCCGGAAACCTCTCCAGATCGAAGAAGTCCTCGATCCGGCTCGGCTTGGCACCCGGAAAGGCCGGATCGCTGAAGGCGAGCACGTTGGACCAGATGACGGTGCCGACACCGCACTCATGCAGCGACCCGGAAACGAAGTCCTGGATGGCCCGAACACCATCGGACCCTGCGGGCAGGCGCGCCGGATCGATCTTCTCGAACAGACCGTCGGCGCAGCCACGGTCCAGATCCTGCAACTCGACATCAATGACATCCCAACTCACCGTTCCCGAACGGACCTGGGCAGTCAGTTCGGCGAGTCCACCATTGTAATCGACCGACTTGATCGTTACGCCGGTGCTGGCGGTGAACGGGTCATACTGCGACTTGCTCTGGCTTGCCGTGTACTGTCCGCCGAAGGAGGCGATGGTCAGTGCGTCCGCCGCGCGCGCGTCACCAGAAGCGAACAGAAGGCAAAGAACAGCTGCGGACTGCACTTTCGGGCACGCGATAACCATGGTGAACCTCCTCGAGATGGGAAGGGTGCGCTCAGGCCGGGAAGGCCCGGGCGTCCTCTCGGCAGAAGCTGAGAGCGATGCGCGCGCCGCGCTCGGGGCGGGCGCTCTGGCCGCAATTGGGCAATTTCCAGATGATCTCGGCACCATCGCGCATCCGGCAGCGCACACGAGAAACCTCACCGAGATAGGTGATGTCAGCAACGTCCACCTCGACCCGGAATTCATCCGCGACCTGTGCTGGTCGAAGACGCTCGGGCCGGACCGCAAGGCTCACGCGGTCGCCGATGCGCGCGTCGGCGATGTTGCGCGCTTCAAGGCCGGCGCCATCAGCACAACTGACCCGGCAGAATTCGCCGCCAGAGGCGATGACCGTGCCCGCGATGCGGTTATTCTCGCCGATGAAGCCCGCGACGAAGGCGGTGCGCGGCTGCTCGTAGAGTTCCGAGGGTGCGCCGATCTGGGCAATCCGCCCGGCCTCAAACACCGCGACGCGATCCGAGAGCGACAAGGCTTCGCTCTGGTCGTGGGTGACATAGACGATGGTTGGCCGCAGTTCGCGATGGAGCCGGACGATCTCGTCCTGCATCTGCTCGCGCAGCTGCTTGTCGAGCGCGCCGAGCGGCTCGTCCATCAGTACGAGCTGGGGCTTGTAGATTAGCGCCCGGGCAACGGCGATGCGCTGCTGCTGCCCGCCGGACAGCTGCGCCGGACGTCGGTCCCGCATTCCCTCGAGCCGGATGAGCCGCAGAGCCCAGGCGACCCGCTCGGCGATCTCGGACTTACGCCAGCCACGCGCCTTGAGCGGATAGGCGAGGTTCTCACCGACGGTCAGATGCGGAAACAGCGCATAGTGCTGGAACACCATACCGATATTCCGCTTGTACGGCGGTAACCTGGACACGTCGCGCCCGCCGATCTCGATTATCCCCCCGCTGGGCGGCTCGAAGCCGGCGAGCATCATCAAGAGACTCGTCTTGCCGGAACCGGAGGGACCGAGAATGGTCAGGAATTCGCCCGGGTGAACGTCGAGATCAAGCGCATCCACCACCTTGTTGACGCCGTCATAACTCTTGTCGACGCGGCGCAGCACCAGAGCTTCCGCCTCGGCGCCGTTGCCTGATGGCGCCAGCGCGCCCGTGACCTTCATCAGCATTGGCGCCCTCAATCGTGATCACCCAGCATGAAGCTGGTGATGCGGTTGAGGGTGCGGGCGATGTGGTTGCGCCGGATGAACCCCACCGCGCGGATGTCACCAGCGGCGAGCGAGGCCAGGATCTCGGTGATCTCGTCGCCTTGCGCCGCGACTTCGGCCGGCCAGTTGAGTTCGGGCAGGATTTCGAGATAGGCGCGGATGGTCTTGTAGTAGAGAACCTCGGACACATGCCGGTATTCGGCATTGCCGGACAGATGCAGGATCTCGTCTTGAAGCCGGTGGCTGATCTGGGCCAAGGCGCGCACATCGACCTGACCGCCGAGCGGTTGGCATTCGGCCAGAAGCTCGCGGAGCGTCGCGGTGATGGAGTCGAGCATGGACGCCGGGTTGAGATCGCCCAGCAATTCGGCAAGCTTCATGCGCAGCGCATAGGCGTCGCGCAGGGATTTGAGTTCCACTGACGTCACCATCGAGCCAACATTCGGCGTGGTCTCGATCAGCCCTTCATTCTCCAGCGCCTGCATCACCCGCCGCATGGGCGTACGGCTGACGCCGAATTCACGCGCGAGTTCGGCTTCGCTCAACGCCGTACCGGGAGGGTAGATGAGCAGACAGATCCGGTCGCGCAGGGCGTGGTGGATGGCGGAAAACCGCTCCCTCGGCGTGGGTCGACTCTCAACAGTTGCGGTCATGGCGGTCTCCTGATGCAAAATTGGTACATCTTAAAATATGTATCGTCAACAACGGAGTCCCGTATTAGCTAACCAGTATACCGGTTTATGACATGTGGGTTAAGACGATGAAATATCTAGTACATTCGCGAATGTAGTTTGCTATCGACGGCACCCGCCGCGAAAATTCTCGCTGTTACACGAGAAAATGCGAAAGCGGATATGTCGATGAGCGGATCTGAAGCGGGAATGCGCGCGGCCAAGCACGATTTCACGCCGACCTATGACCAGCCCTGGCCGCACGCCTATTATTCGGCCCATCTCGCGCTCGACTACATGATCTGCGATCGTGCCAAGCCGGTATTCGAGGACATCATCGCGCGCATGCGCCGCCAGCGACCGCATCGACCTCTCAAGATCGTGGATGTGGGCGCGTCCTACGGGCTCAACGCGGCCCTGCTGCGCTCCCGGCTCACCTTGGACGAACTCTACGCGGCGTACACCCTCAAGGATGGGCCGCTGGCGTCCCAACGCCTTGAGGATCACCAGGCCTTCTTCACGCGCCAGCAGCGGCGAGAAGACCTAGACGTCGTGGGTCTGGACCCCAGCCGTCACGCGTTGCGCTACGCTCGCAACGTCGGCCTGATCAGAGCAGCAGCGACAGCCAATCTGGAGACCGAGGAACTCTCCCCTACGGACCGTGAAGTTCTTCGTGATGCGGATCTGATTATCAGCACCGGCTGCGTCGGCTACGCCACCGCGCGGACATTCCAACGGGTCTATGCGGCGACCGCCGCCTCCCGCCCTTGGGTGGCGAGTTTTGCCATGCATCCGTTCGGCTACGGGGATATCGCTGCGGTGCTGGCAGGGTTCGGCCTTGCCACCATAGAGAAGCCAGACCTCCGGCAGCGCCAGCGGCGCTTCTCCACCGAGCAAGAACGGTCCTCGATCCTCTCCCTGATGGCGGAGCGTGGAATGGATGATCGGCTGGAACGTGCCACCGGCTATATCTACGCCGCCTTTCATCTGTCGACGCCTCGCGAGGACGATGCATGAAGGCGAAGCCGGATATCGCCGCCATTGCGCAGCGCCTCGATCCTTTTCTGCTGAAACATTGGCGTTTCATTCTCGCCGCGGCCGAAGAAGGCAGCTTCCGGCGGGCCGCCGACCGGCTGGGAGTGCAGCAATCGACGTTGAGCCGGCGTATTCGCGACATTGAGGACGCCATGGGCGCCACCCTGTTTGCCCGCGCCCATACCGGCGTACGACCCACTTTCGCCGGCCGTCGTCTGCTCGAACCCGCCCGAGAGATACTGGCACAAGCATCGCAGGCCGCACTGGCGGTGGAGCGCGCCGGAACCGCGCAGGATGGCGTGCTTCGCATCGGTCTGCCCCCGATCACGCCGGGGGTCCGCCTCACACAGCTGCTTCATCGCTTCCTGCAGATCTGTCCGCACGTCCGGGTCGAACTCGTCGACACGGATCCGGCGTCGCAGCATCAGGCGGCCCGACGGCATGAACTTGATGTCGTGATTCAAGCAGGGACACCACCGGTGAAGGGCGAGGCCGGACTCGATCTGTGGAACGAAGTTGTGCTCATCGTGATGGCTGAGCGGGATATTCTGGCCGCGTCGCCCGCGATTGACCCCGATAAACTGATCGGGCGGCGTTTCATTTTCATGGCGGGTGACCCGGCTCTGCCCATTTTCCGAGACCTCCTGCCCGATGCCCCTACCCTTCGCCTTGACGTTGAACCGCTCGGCCGGGAGACAAATCTTCTGCAACTGGTCGCGCTTGGACGGGGCCTGACGTTGACCACCGTACCCGTGTCTCCTCATGCACCCGTCACCTGCCGCCCTCTCAAAGGACAGGGATTGCCGCTTCGTGCGATCTGGTCACGCTCCAATCCTAACCCGGCTCTGATGCGGCTCCTGTCCGTCGCGCGCGAAAGGAGGAAAACGGCGGACAACGACTCCGCCGGAGCGTGATTCTGCAGATGTCGTGGCGTCAGCCCGATCGGCTCGAGCCTGCCGCGCGCCTTCGTTTAGGCTGCGCCACCGCACCATCCGCCATGCCGTCCGGCTCGACGAGCGCCACATGGCTTACGCGGAGCGCCAGCGCGATCTCATACAGCGTGATGATCGTCGGATTCTTGAGTCCGCGCTCCATGTCGGACAAATATTGCTGGCTGAAGCCCGAACGCATAGCAAGCTCTTCTTGCGTCAGCTTTTGAGCCTGACGCAGGCGCGCGAGATTGCGGCCGACCAGCTTGCGCATGTCCATGGCGCAAGCGGTCGCGGATTTCGACGATCAAGTTTATCAACTATAATATGTAGCAGCTAATCTACTTTGCGCGCTGGCGTATGGAAACGAACGCCAGCCCCGCCGCCATTCTCGCGAATGAACTTGATGCCGGCGGACTTCGGCGCACGGTACAACGAGTCGGACGTCGTCGCTTATATGCTGCCTCTGCCGCGATGCCCGCGCCTCATCACGTGATGCCGCTCCACGATCTGCCACTTCACTGCATTGTCGTCCTAGTTTCGCGCTCATCGCGATGAAACACGACGCTTGCCATGACCCGCGCCTTCCTCGATGCACCGCCCGATGCGCCGACCGTTACCGACTATGACCGCGGTCATGCCGTGCTGTATCTGCGGCTGCTTGATGCCGAAGCAGCGGGCGCCGACTGGAAGGAAGTTGTAGCGCTACTGTTCGGTCTCGATCCGCTCACGGCGCCGGAGCGTGCCCGGCGTGTCCACGCGGCCCATCTGGCCCGGGCCCGCTGGATGTCGACGCGAGGGTATCAGGAACTCCTGCGCCGACCCGACAAGTGATCGAGTGATGCCTACTGGGCATCAGGTCATGTCTTTGACGTTTCTTCCCGAAGCTTCCTCCAGACGAGATCGTCGGGCGTATCGCAGTCCGCTCGAGAGGGATCCGGATGGTCCTGGAATCGGCTTGGCAGTCATCAGAGGCCTATGCCTTCGTAGATGCTCTCTCGCCTGCACAGCTCGCCTGGGAATGGCTTCGGCGCAACGAGGCGTATCGGCAAGACTTTGCCATACTCCGTGCGGCCGCCGGAGCCGAGGAGGAGACCCTCGCGGCGCTCATGCGAGCCCGCTGGGGTCTGCGATTTCCCGATCGACCCCACACGTGATGCGCGAGACGCTGCCGTTATCTGGGACCTGGAAACCGACCCCGGCCTGATCGCGCTTGTCGCGCCGTGCGACACTGCCTGTGGCCCCCCGACCGCTGGTGATACGCCTCAGGGCATGGACGATCACCAGCATGCATCAGGTTGTGTGATCGTCGGCGCGGGCCGCGACGCGATCGCCGTCCTACTGCCGAAAGGCCATCGCCTCGATCCATCCCTGTGTGCTCTGGTGCTGATGGACGCACACCTAACCGATCGGATCGAAGCTCTGATGCGGCTGTCAGCCCACATGCGGACTGCGTCAATGCCGCCGGATCGGAGGATCACGCTCCAGCAGCGCCGGCGCCTGCGCCACATGCTTCAGGCGGGGGACGCTCGGCGCGCGGGCGCGACCTATCGTGAGATCGCGACCAGCCTGTTCGGTGCCGTTCGTGTCGCGGCGGCACCTTGGAAGACGTCCTCCCTGCGCGACACGGTCATCGCGCTGGTGGAGGATGCGCGCCTGATGGTCGAAGGCGATTACCGCAAGCTGTTGTATCGGCGCCGCCGCTGCACCTCGCCCCGCTAGGGTGGGGAAGTTAGCTCTCAATCTTCCCCATCCCTCCCGACATTCTCCCTCCGCCACCGTGGTCACCGTCCGCCGCCGCACTCCGGCGGCACCCGCCACACCCACGGAGGCCCGCTCCATGCGACCCGATCTCGCCACCCTCCCGCCGCGCTATCTGCGCACCAAGGAAGCCGCCGCGCTTCTCAGCCTGTCGGCCCGCACGCTGGAGAAGCACCGCACCTATGGCACCGGTCCCGCCTATCGCAAGCTGGGCGGGCGCGTCGTCTATTCCGTCGACGACCTGCAGGCCTGGACCGAGCGCGGCGCAGTCACCTCGACCGCCGATCCGCGCGGCACCGTCCTGCCGGCCAAGCGCCATGCGTTTGCCGCCGCTTCGTTCGCCGGCCGCGCCACGCGCTGAACGCACCACCCATGGCGGCGCGGCATCACAGCCTCTCGGAGCGCGGACAGCTCGATCTGTTCCGCGCCCTGCCGGGGGACTTCGCGCCACGAGATGCGCAGGATCTCATGGCCTATCCCTTCTTCTCCCTTTCCAAGACGCCGCGCGTCGCGCCCATCGATTTCAGAACCGGCAGCATCGCCATCCGGGTCGAGGCCGTGCCCAATCACGGCATGGCCACCATCTGGGACGCCGACATTCTCATCTGGGCCGCCAGCCAGATCGTCGAAGCCCGTGACGCGGGGATTCGCACCTCGCGCCTGATGGCCGCGACGCCCTATGAGATCCTCACCTTTGTCGGGCGCGGCACCTCCCTGCGCGACTATCAGCGCCTCAAGGCCGCGCTCGACCGTCTCCAATCGACGACCGTCTCGACCACGATCCGCCAGCCGGCGGAGGGGCGCCGGCACCGCTTCTCCTGGATCAATGAATGGCAGGAGCGCGCGGACCGCAACGGACGGCCCGATGGCGTCGACCTCATCCTGCCGGACTGGTTCTACCGCGCCGTGCTCGACGACGCGCTCGTGCTCACCATCGACCGGGCCTATTTCGGGCTGACCGGCGGGCTGGAGCGCTGGCTCTACCGGCTGGTGCGCAAGCATGGCGGCCGTCAGCAGGATGGGTGGCGGTTCGATTTCCGGCACCTGCACCAGAAGTCGGGCAGCCTGTCGCCATTCAAGCGCTTCGCCTTCGAGCTCAGGGATGTGATCCGGCGCCAGCCGCTTCCCGGCTACAGGCTGTTCGTGGAGGTCGAGGTCAGCGGCCGGCTGCTGCTGGCCTTCGCTCCTGTCGCGCCCTGTGGGCAGCCTGTGCATAGCCTCGTGCTATCGGGAACCCCGACTATCGTGCCATCGGGAACCGGCGCCTCGTGCCATCAGGAACCCAAACAGACCTTAACTCACTGTTCTGCATCAGAAAATCGCGCCCTTAACTTAGAGTCTAACCCAGAATCTAACATTGAGAGGCGCGCGAGCGCTTTTGAGGGCTCCCCGGATCAGCACCGGCAGGAGGCAAAGTGGCCTGGGAAAACCCCGCCTGACAGCGTCTTGCAGACGCCCCCTCGCTCGAGGGGGCACCGATGATCGTCGCGCTCCTCAACCAGAAGGGCGGAGTCGGCAAGACGACGCTGGCGCTGCATCTCGCGGGGCAATGGGCCCGGCAGGGGCAGCGGATCCCGCTGATCGACGCCGATCCGCAGGGCTCCAGCCTCGACTGGTCGCAGCAGCGCAGCCGCGAGGGCGTGCCGCGGCTGTTCGGTGTCGTCGGGCTCGCCCGCGACACGCTGCACCGGGAGGGCTCCGAGCTCGCCCGTGACGCCGATCATATCGTTATCGATGGACCGCCCCGGGTCGCCGGCCTGATGCGCTCGGCGCTGCTCGCCGCCGATCTGGTGCTGATCCCGGTTCAGCCCTCGCCCTTCGATGGATGGGCCTCGGCCGAGATGTTGGCGTTGATCCGGGAGGCGCGGATCTACCGCCCGGCGCTGTTGGTCCGGTTCGTCCTGAACCGCTGCGGCGCGCGCACGGTAATCGCCCGCGAGACTGCGCGGACACTGGCCGATCACGATCCTCCGGTGCTCGCCAGCACCGTCGGTCAGCGCACCGCCTTTGCGGCGGCCGCGCAATCCGGGCGTCTCGTCTTCGAGCGCGACGATGCCGGGCCAGCCACGCGCGAAATTGCTGCGCTCACCGCCGAGATCAATGGTCTCGACCTCGGGAGGCCCGCGCGATGAGCGAACGCCCGATCCGCCGCGACTTCGCCTCTCGGCCTGCCGATCCCGAGCACTGGATCAAGGCAACCGATGTCTCGACCGAACGCCGCCCCGGAGCCGCGTTCACCGCGCGCCTCACCATCGATGTGACGCCAGACCTGCGCGGGCGGATCAAGGTCGCCGCCTTCCGGCGTGGCGTCACCGTCGCCGAAATGCTGCGCGACCTCCTCGCGCGTGAATTCCCTCCCACATCAGGAGATCATCCATGAGCGCGGCGTTTGCACCCCGTGCGGCAAGCACGGCATCCGCGTCCAGTCCCCCGTCCGATGCGATGACCCACGTCGAGCTGACCCATATCGAGAAGCGCATCGAGAACTGGATCCGCTTCGGCCATCACGCACATGAGCAGCTTCTGGATCGCCGTCGGCGCATCCTGTCTTTCCCTCCCGGCTGCATCTTCGCCTTTGTCCGATGGGCGTCGAACGACTTCGGCACCGTTGCTTCCCGCCTCGATATCGTGCGCTGCGGGGCGCTGGGCGAAGGCTTCCAGACGCTGCCCTTCGTGCGGCCCGGCGGCGAGATCCTGTTGCGGGTGAATGGCTGGCCGAAGGTCGAGAAAATTCTGCAGCACATCGACGCCATCGAGGCGATCGGCATTGATGCGGCAACCGTCGCCCCCGACCACTGGGGTCATGTCGCCCACCGCATGAGCGTCGGCTTCGAGCCTCGCGCCTATACTCTGGAGCGCCATCAGGCGTGGTTGAAGCGGCAGGAGTGCGGACTATGAACCGCGCCGCTTATGTGCTGATGACGACGGTCGCCAGCGTCGGTGTGGCACTCGCCGCCACCATGCCGACGCCGCTCAAGCTCATCTGGAACGTCTCGGCGAGCGTTCCTGTCGGGCTCTACTCGGTCGAGCCGGCTGATGCTCTCGAGATCACCGATCTGGTCGCGGTGATGCCGCCACCCCCGCTCGCCGCGTTCCTCATCGCGCGTGGCTATCTCGGCGGAGGCACGCCGCTGTTGAAGCGTGTGATGGGGCTCCCGGGGCAAGTGGTCTGCCGCCTCGGTGAGGCGATTACGGTCGATGGCGTGCCGCTGGGCGAAGCGCTGCCGCGCGACCGCATGGGGCGTGATCTGCCGGTCTGGCAGGGCTGCCGGCGTGTCGAGCCCGGCCATCTGTTCCTGATGAACCGGGACGTCGGCGACAGTCTCGACGGACGTTATTTCGGCCCAATCTCGGCTACGGCCATCATCGGCCGGACGATGCCAGTGCTCACGGATGAAGCCGGCAACCGTGACTTCATCTGGCGCGCGGCGGTGCGCTGACATGCATCGCCCTGTGCTCTTCCTCGCAGGCGGATTGTTAATCGGCGGAGCATCGCCTGGCTGTGCCACCGCGCAGACCGTGTCGCCGACCGTGGCGTATTCCGTCACATCCTACGCCGCCTTTATCGACGAGGCTGCGCAGCGCTTCCAGCTTCCGGCCAGCTGGATCCGTGCCGTCCTGCAGGCCGAGAGCGGCGGCGATCCGCGCGCCGTCTCACCGGCCGGCGCCATGGGACTGATGCAGATCACGCCCGCGACCTGGGACCAGCTTCGCGCCCATCACGCTCTCGGTGCCGATCCGTTCGACCCGCGCGATAGCATCCTCGCGGGCGCCGCCCATCTGCGGCAGCTCCATGACCGCTATAGCAGCATCCACGCCGTGCTCGCGGCCTATAATGCCGGGCCTGCGCGCTATGAGGCGTCGCTTACCGGAAAACCGCTGCCGCCGGAGACGCGCACTTACATCGCGGCCTTGGCGCCGATCATCAACAAAGAGTCTGCAGCCGGCGCGACCGAATTGGTGCGGCCAATGGCGCAAAGCTGGCGCGAGGCTCCGCTATTCGCTGCGCCGACCGAGCGTAGCAATCCAGTCGATGCCGGGTTCCTCGCGCCGCGTTCGGGCGCGCTTTTCGTTGCTCCTTTGCCATCGCGGAGGGCGCCATGAGCAGGCGGGCCCGCTTTCGCGTCCTGTCGGGCTCTGGCGCTCCATGGAGGGTGAGGAGGCGTGGGACAGGGATCACGACCGCACGAGGGCAGGATAAAAGGGCGCACATTGCGCGACGGTCGGGGTGTTGCTTCACCACGTGTTTTCCGCGCCCTCGGCACCTTGCGGCGCCGAACCACAAGGTTTGCGCGTGCCGCAAATGGCGCCGCATCAATGATTTCCCGCACATTGCGAGGTTTCGCCATGAGCGATGACCGCGAGTTTCGCGTCCGTCCCGGCCGCATCCGCTCGACCCGCGCCCAGCACTCCCGCCCCTTCGTCGCTCAGGCGCTCGCCGCGGCCCGGAAGGCCGGCGGCGGGGTCTCTCGCTCCGGCAAGATCACCTCCGACAACCGCTCGCGCTTCGGCAGCGGACAGGTCGCCAGTCTTCAGGCCAGCCGCCGGATCACGCCGCGCTCACGCGGCGCCGTGGTAAAGGCGCGCGTCGTCCGACAGACTGCCCGCACCGGCTCGCTCGGACAGCACCTCACCTATCTCCGCCGCGAGGGCGTGACCCGCGACGGCGAGAAGGCGCGGCTGTTCGGTCCCGAGAGTGACAGCGTGGATGTCGACGCCTTCGCTGAGCGCTGCCGCGAGGACCGTCACCATTTTCGCTTCATCATCTCGCCTGACGACGCGTTGGAGATGGAGGACCTGCGGGCCTTCACCCGAGACCTCACACGGCAGATGGAAAAGGACCTTGGCACCGGGCTCGATTGGGTCGCCGTCGATCACTGGAACACCGAGCATCCCCATGTACATCTGATCGTGCGCGGCCGCCGCGACGATGACCAGGACCTCGTAATCTCCCGCGACTACATCAAGGAAGGCATGCGCGACCGCGCCCGCGACCTGATCACCCAGGAACTCGGTCCACGCACAGAGCTCGATATCCGCCGAAGTTTGGAACGCCAGATCGAGGCCGAGCGCTGGACCGAGCTCGACCGCCAGCTTGCCCGCGAGATCCGCGAGAGCGGCACCATCGACATGGCGCCGGTTCCCCGCCGACAGCCGGACGAACACTATGCGCTGAAGATGGGGCGCCTCCGCAAACTCGAGGCGCTCGGCCTCGCCAAGGAGATCGGCAACGCGCAATGGGTGATGGAGCCGGACGCGGAAGCCCCCCTGCGCGCGCTCGGTGAACGCGGCGACATCATCAAGCGCATGCACCGCGCCCTGACCGAACGCGGGATCGAGCGCGGCACGGCCAGCTACGTCCTCGCCGCCGAGAGTCTCGACGTGCCAGTGATCGGCCGGCTGGTCGCGCGCGGTCTCGATGACGAACTCCACGGCTCTGCCTATGCCATCGTCGATGGCGTGGATGGCCGCTCCCATCACATCCGGTTGCCCGATCTCGATGCCGCTGGTGACGGCGCGCCGGGCTCCATCGTCGAACTCCGGACCTTCGACGATGCGCACGGCAAACGGCGCGTCGCGCTCGCCGTGCGATCCGATCTCGACCTAGCCCATCAGGTCACGGCCACCGGTGCCACCTGGCTCGACCGGCAGGCCATGGCGCATGACCCCGTCGCTCTCTCCGACGGCGGCTTCGGAGCGGAGGTGAGCCAGGCACTCGACCGACGCGCCGAGCATCTTATCCACGAGGGCTTGGCCGAGCGGCAGGGACGGCGCGTCGTCTTCGCCCGCAACCTCATAGAAACGCTCCGCCGCCGGGAACTGGAGGCCGTGGGAGAGACGCTCGCCGCCGAGAGCGGCCTGCCGTTCAAAAAGGCCGGCACCGGCGAGTATGTCGCCGGCACGTATCGCCAGCGCCTTGTGCTCGCGTCCGGTCGCTTCGCCATGCTCGATGACGGCCTCGGCTTCCAGCTCGTGCCCTGGTCGCCCTCGTTGGAACGCCAGCTCGGCAAGCATGTCTCCGGCGTCGCCCGTGACGATGGGGGCGTTGACTGGAGCTTCGGTCGCAAGCGCGGCCTTAGCCTCTGACCCGCGAGAGGGATTACCACCATGTCGGCGACGAAAATCCTCTGGGGGCAGATCCTCACCGTCCTGCTGATCGTGCTGGCGGCCATCTGGGGCGCCACACAATATGTGGCCTGGAGCCTCGGCTTTCAGGCGCAGTTGGGCGCGCCGTGGTTCGCGCTTCTCGGGCTGCCCATCTACTATCCGCCGGCCTTCTTCTGGTGGTGGTACTTTTTCGACGCTTATGCGCCGGAGGTGTTTTTCCGGGGCGCGCTGATCGCGGCCTCCGGCGGCTTCCTCTCCATCGCGGTCGCCATCGCCCTGTCGATCTGGCGGGCCCGCGAGGCCTCCAGGGTCGAGACCTATGGTTCAGCGCGCTGGGCCGAAAGGGAGGAAGTCCGGGCAGCCGGGCTCCTCGGCACGGATGGCGTCGTGCTCGGCCGGTATGAACGCGATTATCTACGCCATGACCGGCCCGAGCACGTGCTGTGCTTCGCGCCGACCCGGTCCGGCAAGGGCGTCGGCCTGGTCGTGCCCTCGCTGCTGACCTGGCCGGGATCGGCCATCGTCCATGACATCAAGGGCGAGAACTGGCAGCTCACCGCCGGCTTCCGCGCCCGGCATGGCCGCATTCTTCTGTTCGATCCGACCAACGCCAAGTCCGCCGCCTATAATCCCCTGCTGGAGGTGCGCCGCGGCGAATGGGAAGTCCGCGACGTCCAGAACATCGCCGACATTCTTGTCGACCCCGAAGGCTCGCTGGAAAAGCGGAACCATTGGGAGAAGACCAGCCACGCGCTGCTCGTCGGTGCCATTCTTCACGTCCTCTATGCCGAGACGGACAAGACGCTCGCCGGCGTCGCCGCCTTCCTGTCCGATCCAAAACGCCCGATCGAGACCACGCTGGACGTCATGATGAAGACCGCCCACCTCGGCGAGACAGGTCCACACCCCGTCATCGCCAGCGCCGCCCGCGAACTGCTGAACAAATCCGACAATGAGCGATCCGGTGTGCTCTCCACCGCCATGTCCTTCCTCGGCCTCTATCGTGATCCGGTCATTGCCGAGGTGACGCGGCGCTGCGACTGGCGCATCGCCGATATTGTCGGCGGCAAGGCACCCGCGACTCTCTACCTCGTGGTGCCGCCCTCCGACATCAATCGCACCAAGCCACTGATCCGCCTGCTCCTCAATCAGATCGGCCGACGCCTCACCGAAGACCTGCAGGCGAAGGGTGGGCGCCATCGGCTGCTGCTCATGCTGGACGAGTTTCCCGCGCTGGGCCGGCTCGACTTCTTCGAGAGCGCGCTCGCCTTCATGGCCGGCTATGGCCTGAAAGCCTTCCTCATCGCTCAGTCTCTGAACCAGATCGAGAAGGCCTACGGCCCGAACAACTCGATCCTCGACAACTGCCATGTCCGCGTGAGCTTCGCCACGAACGATGAGCGTACCGCCAAGCGCGTGTCGGATGCGCTCGGCACCGCCACGGAGATGAAGGCGATGAAAAACTATGCCGGCCATCGGCTCTCGCCGTGGCTGGGTCATCTCATGGTGTCGCGCTCGGAAACCGCCCGCCCTTTACTCACCCCCGGCGAGGTCATGCAGCTGCCGCCCGCGGACGAGATCGTCATGGTCGCCGGCACGCCTCCTATCCGGGCGAAGAAGGCCCGCTACTACGATGATGCGCGCTTCCGGGACCGGCTCCTGCCGCCGCCAATACCCTCTCGTGGCCCGACCGTCCAACAGGATGACTGGACTGCGCTGCCGTTGCCCAGACCGCAGGAGGGCACCGGCGGGGGCACTATGGACGAAGGTCGAGACGATGACCCGACCGGGTCAGAGCACCGGCATCAGCCCGAGCTCAGCCGCGTCGAGTCGGTCGAGCAATTGCAGCCGATTGAGAACGAGTTCGAGTTCGACACAGATCGCGACGACGAGATGGATAATGTCGCCACCCGGAACCGGCGCATGACCGGACTGATGCAAGGCGTCGCCCGACAGGTCAGCCTCACTCCCAACGACGGCATGGAGCTGTGATCGCCATGGCAGGTCGCACGAAGAAAGCGCAGATCTCCGTCTATCTTGAGCCCGACATCATGGACATGCTGGCCCACTACGCCGCCCAGCGCGACCAGTCCATGTCCCTGATCGCCCAGGCCGCGATCGCCTCCTTCCTGTCCCCCGACAGCGCCGAGCGCCAGGAGGCTGCTCTTGCCCGGCGCCTCGGCCAGATCGATCGCCGCCTCGCCCGGCTGGAGCGCGACCTCGGCATCTCGACCGAGGCCTTCGCCACCTTCATCCGCTATTGGCTCGCAACCACCCCCGCGCTGCCAGAACCTGCCGCCCAGGCCGCACGGGCCAAGCTCTCCGAGCGCTACGCAGCCTACACTCGCGCGCTCGGCCGGCGGCTCGCAAAAGGGCCGCTCCTGCAACAGGAAATTGCGCAAGATGCTGCGCCACCTGAGAAGGGTGAAGATAGCTAGAGTTGACCCATACCTGCCCCTATGCTGCGCTTTTCAGCCACGGCCGCTTTGCGCCAGAAGCAGAAGTTCGCTGCGACGACGACGAATGGCCGGTTTGGGGCCGTCTCCGGACTGTCAGCTACGCTCGGATCGTCAGGCTACAGCCGTCGGAGCGGTGGTCGATGTACCGCCTGATCTGCCCGGCTATGACGTCCTAGCCCGATGGGCGGACGTCAGGTTCGGAGCTTGCGAGCGACTAGGGGCGGCCGACGCGCTTAGCCGAAGTCGAGTTTCGTGGAGGGCAGGCGATCGGCGAAGTAGCCGTGCATGGCCTGCACCGTGTGCATCACAGCGTTGGACACGTCGTTGACCAGAACGCTCACTTGCTCGAACTCAGCTTCAGTAAGCAGTGTGCCTTCGCGAAAGCGCGGCGGGAAAAGGACAGTGAAAGGCTGACCCTGCTGATCGTTCGAGTGCATCACCACGGGCATTGAGTATTCGACGTGGGAGACATCGCTGTGTGCGAAAATCCTGTTCCGCTTGTCGATTAGGTTCTCGTGCAGCGCCCTGACGAACGGCGAGAGCTTCACACCCAACGTCTTGTATGAAAGCCTGGGGATGCCGCCGGATGACTCGGAGAACGGCCGACAATACGAGACGATCAGGGTCGTTTCATAGCACTGGAAGCGGCGCAGTTCCGCGAGGTTATATGTCGCCTTGAAGTCCACGTCCTCGCGCACGAAGGTGATAGCGCTTCGGGCATGGGCGAAGTCCCTGAGAGACAGAAGCAGCCGCTGGAAGAGCGCGTAGTCTTTCAGGCGCTCAGTGGGGAGTTTGGACGGGTTTGGCAGCGGGAACGCCCTGATGCCGCCGTAGCCGGAACCGTCTCCTGTTGGCAAATAGTAGAACCAGTCATCCGGAAAGCCATAAAGGTGCGGTGGTGCTGGCTCGTCCAAGTCGTCCCCCTTTGCCCACAATAAGCCTATCGCGGATGGTGTCATCCGCCAACCATCGGGTGGCGGCGGTTCCTTTCCCGGCAGCAGGTCACATCGACGATGGCGCGAATGGTCCAGCGCGCGCGTCAAGGACAACGTCGCGTGGGTGAGGGCGGCTACCTCAGCCACTGCAAACGACCGCTTTTGGCGGACCTGGGCCTCGCCTGGAACGGCGGCAATGGGGCCGGTAGCAGATGGTCTGCTATCTGAGAGGTCTAGCGAGAAGCGGACATATCGCAGATGGATGTCCGAGGGCCGGAGTTGACCCAAAGGAGACGCCTGCCATGTCCGGTTCTGGAGCATCAACTCCGCGATGGGATGGTACTCAAGCGCTCGTCCATCGTTCAATGTCAGTCATTATGGAGGAGACTGAAACAACCTTCTCGCGAAATTGACATAACGCTGGGTAAATCTACGAGCAAAGGCCGCCTTTGCCGCTCAGGAAGCTCTCCAATTGCACCATCGGCGTCGTGATCTCGATACCGCGGGCTGCAAGCCAGGCGTCATTGTAGAGCGTGGAAGCGTAACGCTCTCCCGAGTCACACAGGATGGAGACGATCGACCCGGTTTCGCCGGAAGCCGCCATCTCCTCGGCGAGCTTGAGCGCCGCATAGACGTTGGTTCCCGTCGAGCCGCCGCAGCGGCGGCCGAGCATGCCGCTGATCACGCGCATGGTGGCTACTGAGAACGTGTCGGGGACCGTCATCATCCGGTCGACCACATCGGGAATGAACGAGGGCTCGACACGCGGGCGGCCAATGCCCTCGATCACGGATCGGCAATGGTCGACCTCCAGTATCGAACGATCCTCATAGTGCCGATGGAACACCGATTCCGTAGGGTCGGCCACGCAGAGCCGGGTGTTGTGGCGCTGATAGCGGATATAGCGGCCGATTGTCGCCGAAGTGCCGCCGGTGCCCGCGCCGGTCACGACCCAGCTCGGCACCGGATCGGGCTCGTGCGACATCTGGGCAAAGATCGATTCCGCGATGTTGTTGTTGCCGCGCCAGTCGGTCGCGCGCTCGGCGAAGGTGAACTGGTCGATATAGAAGCCACCTGACTTACGGGCGAGTTCGGCAGCCTCACCATAGACCGTCTTGGGATTGTCGACGAGATGGCAGCGCCCGCCCTGAAACTCGATGGCCGCGATCTTCTCCGGCGAAGTGGTGCGAGGCATCACAGCCACGAAATCGAGGCCGATCAGGCGCGCGAAATAGGCTTCCGATACTGCGGTCGAGCCGCTGGACGCCTCGACGATCAGGGTTTGCGGCCCGATCCAGCCATTGCACAGCGCATAGAGAAACAGCGAACGCGCCAGCCGGTGCTTGAGGCTGCCGGTCGGGTGGCTCGACTCGTCCTTCAGATACAACGTGATCCCGGGTAGCGCGGGCAGCGGCACGTGGATGAGATGCGTATCGGCGGAGCGGTTGATGTCCGCCTCGATGCGCTGGATGGCCGTGCACAGCCAGTCGCGCGGCTGCGCGTTGGAATGACATGCCGGGTGGGGCGAGACCTGCACAAAGTGCGTCATTTCAGGCTCTCAGACTGTAGACCAGATGGTGCTTGGTAGAGGTGCATGGCATCGCCGATGTTTGCCGATGCCATGCGGCGCTTTACGGGCGCGCGGCAGATGGCGCACCGCCAGGCCCAGTCAGCTCGACCCGGCCATGGCTCTCGGCGGCCGCGTCGCGCGACACGGCAGGACCAGATGTCGTCACGCGGGAATGTAGACTTCCTTCGTCTGGCTGGCCTTGGTGGCGTCACGCGCGAACACCTGCTCGCCGCCGATCCATGTCTGGTTCGGCATCATGTCGCGCAGCATGTCGGCAGGAACGGTCAGCGGGTTATCGTCGAACACCACGAAATCGGCGAACTTGCCCGGCTCGAGCGAGCCGATCTCATGCTCACGCCCGATCGAGCGCGCGGCAAAGCGCGTGTACATCCGCAGCGAGGTCATGACGTCGAGGTTCTCGCCGTCGGTCAGCGTCTCGCCATCGTTCATCTCGCGCGTCACCATCGCCCAGATTCCGAACATCGGAACATGCTGCTTGGGGTGAATGCCGATCGCGTCGGAGTTGCCGGGGACGGCAAACTTCTGGTCCATCACCATGCGGCGCATCGGGAAGACGTCGGCGCCGCGTACCGGGCCAAGATTCTTGCGATAGCCGGCGGCCGTGGTGAAGATGAATGGCGGCTGCGGTACCGGCAGCACACCCAGATCCGCAAAGCGCTGGGCGCGTTCATCGGTCCAGAGGCAATTGCCAGCGTGTTCGATCCGGTGGGTTGCACCGTTCGCAGCCTTGCGCTCGGGCAGAGCGGCAAAGGCGTCAAGCACCACGTCCTGCGCCAGATCACCGATGGCGTGGACGCAAATCTGATAGCCCGCACCATGCAGCTTGCCGACGATCTCAGAGAACACTTTCGGCTCGAAGGACAGGTCGCCCTTCAGGTCGCTGTCCCAATAGGGCTCGTACATTGCCGCCGCGCGGGAGGTCAGGCCGCCATCGATAAACATCTTCATGCCTCCGAGCTTCAGCCGGCTCGGGTCGGCGTCGGCGAAGCGCGCGCTCATCTTGCCGGAGAGGGCGTCCTCGATCGGACAGACCGACGGCACCTTGGGATACAGCGCGACGCGGATCTTCAGATCCTTGCGCCGCTCCATTTCGAGATAGGCGTCGACGCCGCCGCGAAACAGCGTGAACTCGGTGATCGCGGTGACGCCGTTCTCGAGGAAGCTCGCCTGAGCATTGACGAGGGCCGGGCCGACTTCCTCATAGGGCCAGTCCGGCGCGTTTAGCGCGTGCCACATGTCGTTGGAGACGCCGTTCGGGACGCCGTCGGCGTCGCGCTCCAGATAGCCGCCATCGGAGTCGGGGGTGTTCTTGTCAACGCCTAGAACTTCGAGGGCCTTGGAGTTGAAGACATTGATGTGGAAGCTGAAACGGACCACCACCGGATGCTCGGTGCTGACGCGATCGAGATCCCAACGATTGGGATAGCGCCCCTCGGCAATATGCTGGTTCTGATAGTGCATGCCCTGGCCGAGAACCCACTGGCCCGAGGCGAGGGTTGCCGCCTTCTCGGCGAGGCGCTCGACCATGTCGTCAATCGACTTCACCAGCGGCGGCTTGACGTCGACGGCGATGCTCCAGCCATAGGCGATCATCTCCATATGGGTGTGGGCGTCGATCAGGCCGGGAACGACCGTCTTGCCACCCATGTCGACGATCGCTGCGCCCTTCGCCTGCTCCTCGGAAGGATCGACCGCCACAACGCGGCCGCCGTCGATCAGCAGTGAACTCGCCGTGGTCTCGGCATCGTCCATGGTCAGGATCGTCGCGTTGGTGACAAGGATCTTGCCGGCCGACACGCCCTTCGCCTCTGCGGTGGTCAGCTTGGCGATATCTGGGTTGCTCATGAGTCAGTTCTCCTTGGACCAGATCTGCCGGAGAAACTCCGGTGCAGTGGCCTGATTTGGATGGATGTGCGCGGGCGCCCGATTGTCCGCGCTTAAGTCGCGTCAGCCTTTGCTGAGAACGGTCCTGATGCCGATGAAGCGCTCCACCAGCAGCACGAGGCAGAGAGCGGTGAGCGAACCGAGACTGGCCACGGCATAAAGGCCCGGCGTGTTGGAAACCTCGGCGCTGCCGAACAGATAGACCGGGAAGGTCGTCATCTTTGAGCCGGCGAGGAACATCGTCACCGCGACATCCTCGAAGGACATGATGAAGCTCATGAACATCCCGGCGACGATGCCCGGCCGCATCAGCGGAATGATCACCCGGATCAGCGTGGTCAGCGAGCCCGCTCCAAGACCTGCCGCTGCCTCGTCATACTGGCCGCTCAATGCGGAGAGCCGCGCGATGGTCGGAACCAGCACGAAGGGAAAGGTGTAGATCGTATGGGCGATCAGCAATCCGTAGAAGGTGCCGACCAGCGGAAGAGCGAGCATACCCTGCCAGAAATAGAAGTACTGGAGGATCGCGACGCCGAGAATGATCGCGGGGAACTGCAACGGGCTGCGCAGCGCCGCCTCGATGAACGCCTTGCCGCGCAGATTGCTCTTCACCATCGCGATTGCCGCCGGCACACAGAGCAACGCCGACAGGGTCGCACAGCAGAGGCCAAGCACCAGGCTCCGCAGGAAGGTATCGACCGCGACCTGCGGGATCTGCATGTAGGAGGCAAGCGACCAGTCCCGCGGCGGAAAGATTACCGTTGTCGAGTTGAACGAGACGATCACCACCACGAAGAGCGGCAGCACCAGAAAAGCGACGGCCAGCACGGTCAGCGCATGCATTGCACCGCAGAGCAACGTGTCCACGACGCGTGAGATCATGTTTTTCATGATGACGAACCCCTCGCTCGGATGCTGCGGCGCCAGTGGGTCAGCAGAAGAATGCCGATCGCGACGGCGCTGATCATCGCCACCAGCATGACCGACAGCGTCGCGGCGTAGCCGAAGTCGAACAGCACCTGAGAGGCCTGCTGGATCTGGATGGCGATGACGTTGACCCGCCCGCCGCCGAGCAGGACCGGCGTGGTGAAATACGCGGCGGTGGCCATGATCGCGATAAGGCCGACAGGAACCGCGTTCATCCATGTCATCGGCAGGTGAACGGTCAGGAATGTCTTCCAACGCGAGGCACCGAGCCCGATGGCGGCCCGCTCGAAGTCACGCGGCAGAGCCTCGATCACCGGAATGAGCCCAACCATCACCACCGGAACCTGGATGTGGATCATCCCGATTGCGACCGCGGTGAAATTATTGATGAGCTGCAACGGCTCCGAGACGATCCCCAAGCCGATCAGCACTTTGTTGATCGGTCCTTCGAACCCCAGCAGAACGCGCCAGCCAAGAGCGCGGGCGATGGTGCTGGTGAACAGCGAGGCGATGGCCGCGACAAAGATGATCTTGCCGATGATGGGGCGCCGGCGCACGACCTGAAAGGCGAGCATATAGCCAAGGACGAGCGAGACGACGCCCGTCAGAATGCTCAAGAGCAGCGTGGTCGACAGCGACCGGAGAACAGAGGCCGACTGCAAGGCGTCGCTGAAGTTGCGAAGCGACAGCGAGGAAGCACCACCCGCATTGGCGGTGAGACTGCCCCAGAGGAAATGCAGCACCGGGTAGGCGAAGAACACGACAAAGAACAAAGCGAGCGGGAGTATCCCGAGCCGGTAAAGCGAGGACGAGGAGGAACTCATCGCTTGCCCCCCGGCAGATCCGCCGGCAGCAGGCGTGCATCCTGCGGCTGGAAGCTGACGAAAACGTCTGCACCTTCCTCGAATACGGCATGGCGGTGCTGGACCGCGAGCAGGGAACCCAGACCCGGGGCTTCCAGCCGCAGATGGGTGTTCACGCCGTAGAACATGCGCTTCATCACCTTGGCCGGCAGTGCACCCGGCTCGGATCGCGATGTGCAGGTGATGTCTTCCGGGCGCAGCGACACAAAGCCAGCATTCGCGCCGGCGAGATTGCCCTCCGCCTCGAACTCGTGGCCGGTATTGGTCACGCGCACCCGCGCCCGGTTGCCGTCGCGCATCAGCACCTCAACCGGCAGCAGGTTGGTCGTGCCAAGGAACTCGGCGGTGAAGGCGGTCTTCGGAGAGTGGTAGAGCCGCCAGGGATCGCCGGCATCCACGATCGCGCCGCCGCGCATGACGATGATCCGGTCGGACATCGCCATGGCCTCACGTTGGTCATGAGTCACCAGAACCGTGGTGAGCTGCAATTCCTGCTGAAGTGCGCGGATCTCTTCCTGCGCCCGTTCGCGCAGCTTGGTGTCGAGCGCGCCCATCGGCTCGTCGAGCAGCAGCATGGTCGGACGGATGACGATGGCGCGTGCCAGCGCCACGCGCTGCTGCTGGCCGCCGCTGAGCTCGAACGGGTAGCGTTCGAGATAGGTGTCCATCTGCACCATGGTGAGCGCTTCGATGGCACGCTTACGGCGTTCCGTCTTGGCGACGCCTCTCGTGCGCAGCCCGAACTCGACGTTCTCGACCGTGGTCAGATGGGGAAACAGCACGAAATTCTGGAACACCATGCCGATGTCCCGGAACTGCGGAGGAATGGAGGTGATGTCCTTGCCGTCGATCCGCAGCGATCCACCGGCCGGCTTCAGATAGCCGCCAATGGCGCGTAGAAGAGAGGTCTTGCCGGACCCGGACGGGCCAAGCAGCGACACCAGTTCACCCTTCTCGATCGTCAGGTTGAGGTCGTCGATCGCAACCCAGCCGCCATAGGCGATCTTCAGGGAATCGATCTCAAGTCTGCTCATTGCCACGCCCTCGTCGGATGCGCTTGTTGCTCAGGGTCGCCAAAACGTTCGGGTGGCGTACGTTTACGGGTCTTCAGGGTCTGAGCCGGCAACGGACAGCGATGTCAGGCTGCCCGTTGCCGCTCAGCGGATCATCAGCGAAGGATGTTCGCCCACTGCGTGGTCCACTCGCGCAGGTTGGCGAGGAAGGCCGGGTAGTCGGGCAGGAACAGCTTCGAGGGGTCCTTGATGATCCACTCGGAAGCCGAGGCATCGGCGGCCATCACGGCGTCGATCGCGGCGGCGGTCGGCGGCGTGCCCGCGATAAACATGAACAGCGGAACCGACGCCTTGCCAGCTTCGTCCGACAGAAACTCGTTCATCATCAGCTCGACCAGCTCCCTCTTGGGCGAGTTGGCCACAAGAACGAGATTGTCCGGGTTGATCAGGTCGGAATATTCCTTGCCGTCGGCGTTGATGGTCCAGTGAGCGTAGGCCACCGGGATGCCCTGCTTCTTCAGCGCGAGGCAGCGGCCCTGATTATTTCCGACCGTCAGCCACACGTCGCCCGCCGACATCGCCGCATCCATGTCGCCGGACGAGTTGAAAAAGCCATAGGCCTTCACCTGCGACGACAGCTTCTCGATGCTGCCGGACACGTCGCTGTAGCTGCCGCCCGCCGACAGCGCGATGGCCGGGGCGTTGATCAGCCATTGGGCCGCCGTGGTCGAGGGAAACATCACGCGTCCCGCCAGCGCCGGATTCGACCAGACCTTGATGTCGTGGGGCGTATCCAGCTTCAGCTCCGCGAACTTGTCGGTCCGGTAGCAGTTGCCATAGCGATACGCCATGCTGGGAATGCCCGCCTTGATCTGCAGGCTTTCCGGCACCTTCTTCATGTTGGGGATCTTGGCCGGATCGACCGTGCCGACGACCCCTTCCTGAATGCCACGCGCAAGGTTTGCGGAATCCATCAGCATCACGTCGATATCCGGATTGCCGCCGGAGGCGCGGATGCTGGTGATGTTCTTGGACGGGCTGGACGGAATCCAGTTGATGGTTATTCCGGTGCGATCGGTGAAGTATTTCCCGAAGTTCGCGGCCCATTTGTCATTGAACGCACTTGAGTATCCCGCGAAGGAGATGCTCTGACCCGCGAAGCGACGAATATCGCCCGCTTCCTGCGCCAGCGCACCATAGGTGGTGCCAAGCATCAGCACCACCGAAAGCCCGCGCAGGTGCAGCCTCGTCTTCGAAAGATAGGAAGAAGGTTTTTTGTCGTTCATTGAAGTATTCCGTTCCCCTGCTGGTGCTTGCGCACGGTGTTACTTGGTGACGTACTCCTCGTCGGTCACGGGGCTCTGCCAATCGACGTTGCCGAAATGTAGGGCGATCTGGGTGACCAGGCCGGTCTCGCTGGCGCCATGCCAGTGTTCGACGCCCGGTTCGGTCCAGACGACATCGCCGGGATTGAGGATGACGCGCTCGCCGCCGCGTTCCTGGATCCAGCCCTCGCCGGAAACCGTGTAGATGAACTGCCCGCCCTCATGGGTGTGCCAGTGGGTGCGCGCGCCCGGCGGGAACATGATGTTGATTGCCCGCGCATTGCCGGCGTTGAGCAGGATGTCGGACCAGACATCGCCGGTATTGGTCGCCGAGCGAAGACCGGACGGCTCACCGTTCCGAATGGCTTTCCCATGGTACATGTTTGATTCCTTTTCAATTTTCGCCCCGGAGGGTCAGGCCCTGCGGACAGCCGAACTAGTGCGTCGGGCGGAAGTCGCCGAGCATCTTCCGGCTGGCGTTGTAGCCGGTTAGACCGCTCATGAAGTTGCCGGGCCAGTTGCCGACGCCGCACATGAAGAGCCCCTCGATCGGGGTGGTGTAATTCGCGCAGCCCGGCATGGGGCGCGCGTCGAAGATGCGTCCGGGCACGATGTCGCCATGGGCGCCATTGCCCTCGGTCATGCCGTAGTTCCGCTCGAGATCGACCGGCGTGTAGACGCTGATGCCCTCGATGATGTCCTTGATGTTGCCGATGTTCCGGCTGAGCGTTTCGACGACGGCGTTGCCTAGCGCCTCGCGCTGGTCATCCCAACTGCCGTTGGACAGATGATAGGGCGTGCCGCGCACGCTCAGACTCATGAAGTGGCAGCCGGGCGGCGTCATGTTGGGGTCGGCCGCCGACGACACTACGCCCGAGATCGTCACATGCGGCGACCAGCGGCCCATAGCGGCCTCGTTGTAGCTCTCCTGCAGCACGTCGATGCTCGGCACCACGCGGAAATTGGTGCCGAGGAACTGGGTGTTTTCCTCGTCATTCCCGGCGCGGTTGAAGCGCGGCGTGCCCTTGAGGGCGAGGTGCACCTTGGACGACGAGCCATGCATCGTCAGCTTCCGGGCCCGCTCCTCGATCTCGGGCGGCAACTGGTTCGCAGGCACCAGCTTGGTCAACACCGTCTTGGGGTTGATGTTCGCCAGCACGCGCGCGGCTTCGATTTCCTCGCCGCTTTCCAGCACGACGCCCTTCACCTTGCCGTTGTCGCAAAGCAGTTCGCGCACCGGCGCTTCTAGACGGATTTCGACGCCGAGGCTCTCATTGGCCCGCGCCATCGCCTGCGTGACGGCGCCCACGCCGCCGATCGGCGACGCGTTCTTCATCATGAGTTCGTTGCTCTCGAAGACCACGCCGCTGCGGCGCATCGACTCTTCCTGCAGCGGACGCTGCAGCAGGATGTAGCCGCTACCGGGCGTACGCGGACCGACGAGATTGGTGGCCATCGCGGTGCCGGCAAGGAAGGACTTCAGCCACGGCGACTTCAGATGGCGGTCCAGCACGTCGGCGACGCTGCCGAACATGACGAGGTTGAACGCTTCCTTGTCGGCGGGCTCGACGAAGCGGGCCGCAACCTCTTCAAGCGAGGGGGCGGGGTCGTAGAACGACACGCCCATCTTCTTCGCCACGTTCTGATAGAACTGCATAACGTCGGAGAAGCCTTGCATGTCGCCCGGCTCCGCCAGCCGCTCCATCTCGGCGCGACGGCGCTCACGCTCGGGCCACATGACCAGCGCATCGCCATTGGAAAACAGCGTCAGCGAGTTGAGGTCGGGATGGGTCAGCCTCAGTCCGTGCTTTTCCAACTCCATGTCGCCGGCAATACGCGGATCGAGGCTGTGGCAGGAATTGGCGATGCTGCTGCCACGATACCCCGGAAACACTTCCTCGGTGATGCAGGTGCCGCCGACCTGATGGCTGCGCTCCAGCATCAGCACCTTCAGCCCCGCACGCGCGAGATAGAAACCCGCGACCAGCCCGCTATGGCCGGCACCAACGATAATCACGTCATATTTCGACATTTTGTTCGTCTCAATCTCAGGAATGCCGCCGGAGCAGCCTTCTGTCGGAACGCGCGAAATTTCGATCGATTACAGCGGCTTGATGGTGCGGGACGCGATCCGCCAGCCCTCAGGGGTCTTCTTCAGGATGTCGGTGTACTCGGCCGCGGCCATCGACTTGTCCGCCCGTTGCGACAGCGCCTTGCACAGGGCCTCAACGGTGCCATCCTCGCGGCTGGACAGCAGAAGATTGGTAATGTGGTGGCTGAGCGAGGGAGCCGGAAAGCTCCTGAACGCAGTCTTCAGTTCTTCCAGCCCATTCGCGGCCAGTCGTCCCGGATTGCTGAACTGGATGTCCTCTGCAAACAACTCGCCCATCCGGTCATATTCCTTGGAATCGAGGATGTAGGCGACCTTGTGGAGGATGTCGGTGATATCGGTCCGGTCGATCTCGGCAATGCGGGCCATGTCATTACTTCCGTACATTCTAGGAGGCTTCGGAAAACTCGGCGGCGACGCGCTTGGTCGCCTCGATCACAGCGGTCAGGCGATCCTGATCGAAACGGTGATCGGGGATGACGGCGGCGAGGGCGCCGACCAGCTTGCCCCGGATGAAAACGGGAGCCGCGACCGACCATGAGCCGCCGGTGGATTCATGATGGCTGAAGCCGTAGCCCTGCGTCCGGGTCAGCGCCAACTCCGCCTTCAGCTCCTCGACAGTCCGGTCCCGCTGGCCGGGAATCTCGAAGCTATTGAGATCACCGAGAATGTCGTCGACGGCCTCGTCACTAAACGCCAGCAACGCCTTTCCCGCCGCACCGCGGTAAATCTTTCCCTTCTCGCCAGTAAGGCGGACACGCCGCACCAACTGGCTGGATTCGGCGGAATCGATGCAAAGGCGCTCATCGCCCATTTGCACGAAGAAAGCGGATGTCTCGTCCAACTCTGAGCAGAGAGCGCTGGTCGACTCCGCCGCCAGCATCCGCAGCGGCGCCCAGCGATCCGTCTGGTGCAGCAGGGTCGTCAGGGCCAACCCTGCGACATAGCGGTTATTGCTTCCCTGAGCCGCGAAGCCATGGGTCACCAGCGTTCCGAGCAACCGGGACGCGGTGCTCACACTGATATTCGCCGCGGCTGCCATCTCAGAAAGATTTTTCCCCTTCCGATCCAGCGCGGAAAGCAGGGCCAGCGCCCGAGCTACGGAGCGCACGCCCGACTTGTCTTCACTGCCCGACTTGTCTTCATTTTCCATGTGGCGAAAACCTATTTTCATTTTTAACGCTAAGAGCCTCACCTATGTCTTGTCAATCGATTTCCTCTCTACGAAAATCAGATTCCGCAGAGTGGAAACATTTTGATCGACCTGCCTATCAACGGAGCAGCACCGGCCATGTTCGAATACCCCGACACGAAACTCCTGATTGACGGTTCCTGGTCCGAAGGCGCAACGGGCAAGACAGTCGGGGTCGTAAACCCCGCGACCGAGGCGGTCATTGGCCAGGTCGCCCATGCCAGCCGGGATGATCTCGATCGGGCATTGGCCGCCACCGAGCGCGGCTTCGCCGTCTGGTCGACGACTTCGGCCTTCGAACGGTCGAAGATCATGCGCAAGGCTGCGGAACTGTTGCGCGAGCGCGCGGATCAGATCGCCGCAATCATGACCCTGGAACAGGGCAAGCCGCTCGCCCAATCAAAGGCCGAGACCCTTGGCGCGGCCGACACGATCGACTGGTTTGCCGAAGAGGCGCGACGCACCTACGGACAGGTTATTCCCGCCCGCGCTGCGGGGATCACTCAGCTCGCGCTCAAGACGCCGGTCGGACCGGTCGCGGCTTTCACGCCCTGGAACTTCCCGATCAACCAGATCGTGCGCAAGCTTTCGGCTGCGCTGGCGGCGGGATGCTCGATCATCGTCAAGGCGCCGGAGGAAACGCCGGCCTCTCCGGCCGAACTCGTCCGCTGCTTCCTCGATGCGGGCCTGCCGGCTGGCGTGGTCGGCCTCGTCTATGGCAATCCCGCCGAGATTTCCGAGTACCTGATCGCGCACCCGACGATCCGCAAGATTTCCTTCACCGGTTCGACGCCGGTCGGCAAGCATCTGGCGGCGCTGGCAGGTGCGCATATGAAGCGCGCGACGATGGAGCTGGGAGGTCATGCGCCGGCCATCGTGATGGAGGACGCCGATCTCGACCTCGCCATCCCGCAGCTTGTGACACACAAGTTGCGGAACGCCGGTCAGGTTTGTGTCTCGCCCACGCGCTTCCTTGTCGCGGAGAGCGTCGCCGATAAATTCATGGAGGGCTTTGTCGAGGCTGCCGGAAAAGTCGTGGTCGGCGACGGATCCGAGCCGGGCGTTGAGATGGGCCCGCTGGCCAATGATCGCCGGATCTTCGCTTTGGAAGCGATGATCGCCGATGCCGTCGATCGCGGCGCCAAAGTCGCTCTGGGAGGAAGGCGGATCGGCAGTATGGGCTACTTCTTCCAGCCTACCGTGCTGACCGAGGTGCCGACCGATGCGGCAATCATGAATGACGAGCCGTTCGGGCCCATCGCGATCATCAACCGCTACGGCTCGCGCGACGAGATCATAACCGAGGCCAACCGCCTGCCTTTCGGGCTCGCCTCCTACGCCTACACGCGCTCCGCCGCACATCAGGAGGCGCTGAAGTCGGTCAGGGCTGGGATGATGTCGGTGAACCATCTCGGTCTCGGCAGCCCCGAACTGCCCTTCGGCGGCATCATGGATTCCGGCTATGGCTCCGAGGGCGGCTCCGAAGCCATTGAAGCCTATCTCGACACCCGCCTGTTCACGGCAGCCAACGGCCAGTGAGCTAACGCCCCCCTTCCAACCCATCGTCCCGAACCGCCTCGTCATATATCGATGACTGAAGGGCCGGCTGTTCGGGACGATCGGCTGCGCAATTTCCGCTTTTCGAACTGTCATTCAACGTCCGCTTCTGGCGAAACCATGAGCTCGGGAGCCGTGAACGGCACGTCTGCATTCGGGAAATCGCTAATCCGATCTCTACGGCCGAGATGAGGGCGCAAAGCGGACGTCGCTGAAATGGCAGTCGAGGGTCAGCTAAGGGTCAAAAGCGAAAGTGTCACCTTAGCCGCAAGACTACAGCGCCAAGCAACTAGTCGAGCACCAAACCAAGGCGACTTCCCATACCGGACGCCGATTGGTGTTTCGGTAATCTTGCTCGGCGAATTCGCGGTTCGAACCCGCGGTGCGCTTTTTTTCTTGCGAAACCGGACTGCGTCGCCACCCGCGAGAGAATATCCTCGATGGCCTCAACCAAGCGGCCCTTTTCAGAGTGAAATCTGACGCCATGGAGAAGGCCGGGAACCGGAAAAGTGCCGCATTTTCCGGCGGTTGTCGCGGTGCGCTAGAGGCCAAATGTTCGGCGATATCAATTACTTGACTGGCTGGCGGAGGAGCTAGTCCTCTGCGAACCTGTCTCTCCTCAATTCCCTGTTTGGAGAGAAAACAGGGGGCATCCATACGGTCCGTCGCAGGCGTTCTTGCGGGATAATGGTGAGGTTTCTGTTTGCAGAGAATGAGTTGCCGCCTGGGCGCCATTCGAGCAGCGGAATCCGAGGTGGGATCACAGTGCTGTTTGGCGGGATCGGATTGTGATTTGCCGGGACGGCATTGTCAGCTGCTATCAGCGAGGTGCACCTAAGCGACCGGAAGCCGACGCTCGCCGGCTACGAGGTGCTGCGCGGCGAGCATCGGGTGTTCTTTGCCTCGATGGAGGTGCGCTTAGGCGTTCGGTGCTGACGGATCTCTCCCGCCGAACAAGGCCATGAGTTGGTCGTTGGACCTTTCACTTCATTAGTCGTCGGCGTTGCGCCGATCGCGCAAATAGTTGTCGATCTCGTGCTCTCGACAGAAGGTGTCGTACTCAGCTCGAAGATCCTCGTAAAACGTCCGCAGTTGGTCGGTTGTCAGTCGCAGCCTGAAACACGCGCCTTCTTCGCTGTAACCATCCGAGTGGTTGAACGTACCCGTATCCACGCCGACGAGGATCTCGATTGGCCGCTTGAGGCTGCGCAGCTCTCTCGTCGACCTCGGATCTGGATCAGACGATGACGAGCTTCTGTGCCAGCTGATGCTTTCCTCTAACTCTTCAGGATCGAACGGAGAAATCTCGTTCGCGTAGACGGCGATGGCGACGGCAGGAGGCAGAGAGTACCAAACACCCGACTTACCGAAGTAGATAGCCTCGTGCAGCAGCGGCAGTAGGCTGCACCGATCAAGGTCACAGGCGCTAATGATGCCCTTTCGATCCGGGGGAACCAGGTGGTCGTCCCAAAAGAGAGCCGGATTCAGGATCGGTACATCCCGCCAACGACACGAGATGTCATAGTGGATCCAGCCGGTATCGAAGTAGCTATACAAAATCTCAAGCGACAAATGGTCGTTGCGTAGAATGGCCATGGTGGGTGATCTCGCTCGCCGAACGGCTTTGAGAACCAATGCTCAGTCATCTGACGAAGTCCAGCAGGCCGCTCGAATGCGGGGCCATCCCGCTCGCGCGACCCGCTGATTCGTGCGGAAGTGCTTCTCGAGCACCTGGGGCGACGGGGCCGACCGCAGATATCACGCGTTCGTGAAGGTGGGGGCAAGGTCGGCTTTTGAGGCCGACCTTTGAAAAATGGGTCCGTCAGCTTTGAAGGGTGCTTTGAAGAGGCCTTCAAAAGATCGCCATTTTTGAAATGTGGATTATGGGTATTTTATTACTGTAGGGGCGAGTTGCGTCTGCGCCGAAACATGAGCTTTCCTCCGATGCCGTCACCTTGAACCGGCGGCCTGGCTGGAGAACGTCATGGCTCTCGACAGAACTTTCGCCGCCTCGACGATCGAGATGCGCTCGATCGAGTCGCTGCGTCCCTATGCGGGCAACGCCCGCACCCATTCGCGCAAACAGATCGCGCAGATTGCCGAGAGCATCCGCCGCGTTGGCTTCACCAATCCGGTCCTGATCAGCGACGACGACAAGATCGTGGCCGGGCATGGACGCGTTCTCGCCGCCAGGGAGCTGCGCCTTCCAAGCGTACCGGTGGTGCGGCTCTCACATCTCAGCGCGGATGAACGGCGCGCCTATGTGCTGGCGGACAACAAGCTGGCGCTCAATGCCGGCTGGGACCGCGACATCCTGGCGATCGAGCTGCAGGCGCTGATCGACCTCGAATTCGATGTGACGGTGACAGGCTTCTCTCTGGCGGAGATCGACCTGATCCTCGACCAAACGCGCGAGGCCGCCACCGAGGGGCCGGATGAAGCCGACGAGGTTCCGGAGCGGCCGGCTGTCGCGGTGACGCGGTCGGGCGATTTGTGGTGCCTCGGTCGCCATCGCCTGCTGTGTGGTGATGCCCGTTCCGACGGTGATGTCCGCCGTCTTACCGGAAGCGCGCCGGTCGATCTGATCTTCACCGACCCGCCCTATAACGTACCGGTCGATGGCCACGTCAGTGGGCTCGGTGCCGTACGTCACCGTGAGTTCGCTTTCGCTTCTGGCGAGATGACGCGCGCCGAGTTCACGAGCTTCCTCACGATGACGCTTCAGAATGCCGCCTCGGTGGCGAAGGACGGTGCCATCGCCTTCGTATGCATGGACTGGCGGCATATGCGCGAGGTGCTGGATGCGGGCGAGGCCGTCTTCACGGAGCTGAAGAATCTGTGCGTCTGGAACAAGACCAATGGCGGCATGGGGACCTTCTACCGCTCGAAGCACGAGCTGGTCTTCGTCTTCAAGCTCGGCACCTCGATGAGTTCGCGCTGCGCCGATACAAGACGGGCGCGAAGGACTTCGAGTTTTTCGATCATGGGCGGCGGATTAACGCAGAGAACGTTGACAATCAACGGCGCGCCACGCCGTGGCCCTAGGCGCAGGCCTTCTTGCTACAGACCCGCCGCCTTCCGGAGCGCGGCATTGATGCGATCCTGCCAGCCAGGTCCATCCTCTTGGAAATGATCAAGCACATCCCGGTCGAGCCGGATGCTCACCATCTCCTTGGCACCGGGCAATGCCGGCGCCTTCCGGGGTTCGTCGGTCGCCAACGGCTTGGCAGTTGCAGATTTGAATGCCGCTTCGGCGGTGTCGCGGGCAGAGCCGGAGAACCGGCGGATAGACGGACGACCCATGGTGCTGACCTAACGTTGTCCGGTCGTGATTGTCGAGGTCATGCGCCAAGCCTGAACTCGACACGTGTCGACATCACGTCATCGTGCCTGGGCCGCGAAGCGCTCCAGGAGACTGGCGGCCGTCCGGACGTCCCCTGCAATGCCGCTCTGGGCGGCACGGGAGAGGTGGTCGATCGTCGAGAGGACGAAGAGGCTCTGTCCGTTGGGGTGAAGGTGGCTACGCATTTCGTGTAGCCGTCGAGCAGTGTCCGCAGGGTCGTTCCATCCTGAAGATGGATCGGCCGTGGAAACTGCGTTCTCCAATGCTGGGGGGATGTCATGTCGGTCGCACCATCGTTCACAAACGATAGTTGCCAAGGCATTTCTATGTCGTTACGGCTGCATTCCTTCGCCAGCCGACGCGAGGAGCCAGCGCCAAGGTGACAGGCAAAAGATCGGTGGCGTTGAACGCTTGGGGCGAGATAGCCATTTGCCGTCTTCTAGCCGACGGGGTGCCTCGCGCACCATGCGTGATGCGCCTTCATCCTGGTTTCATGGTCATAGTCGATGCGAATGCCCGCGGCATCAGTTAACCCCGCTTCGATCTCCGCGGCAATGACATGCCAATAGCGATCCACGGCGGCAGCCAGGGCCGCCCGTCGCAGATCGGTAGTTTCCATTCGATCGAGCTCGCATATGGCCCGAGCGCGGACTTCGATCATGCTGTTCATTCGGCACAATAGCGCGGGGAATGCGGCCGTTCCGCGATGCGGCGACGCCGGCGTGCAACCCAAACGCGCGCCATCCATTGCGCCAGATCCAACGCATGCTCTCTACTGGCCGCGCCGTCAGCAGCATTCTCGTGCGGGCAGCTCAGACTTGCCCACGCTGGTGGAGCAAGCGCACAAGCCGTTCTGTGACATCATTGAGGGCGACAGGATCCTCGCTCTGGCTCGCGCAAATGAGCTGATTGATAGTTGCCTCGATCTCTGGAGCGCTCTTCTCGGTGCTCGAGGCCAGAAACTCAATTGCAGCAACTACCGTGTCGAGCGTGCGCGGCGGGTGGCCTTGCAGCACGATTGGGACGCGACAGAGCTCTCTGGAGCCCTGCTCGGCATAGCTCTCGCCTCCTCGCTCGCGTAGAACACAACTGATCCAGCGGGGGAACTCTGTACACAAGTCAACATTATGTTGTGAGGGCGGCAAACGGAGGCACCAAGCGAATCTGCGCAGTGGTGGGGGTGAGGCGGTGCATCCGCACTTGGCAAACGGTGCCGTCGTCAAGGGTAAGTGAAGCCTCGCCCGATGAGGCGGCCAGAAACACCGATGCATCTGCCTGAACCCGGCCCACACCCTCGAACTCTCCGGTATGCGGACCGACCGTTTGGCGGAATATGCTCAACCAATATTCTGCCGTCGCAGCCCTGCCTCCCGAAGGGCGCAGCAGGCCCATACCATTCAGCCTTCGGGGAAACTCCACGGCCCTTCTCACACGTTGCAGGTGGTTAGGCGCGGCATCGACATCGCACCAAGCCTCCGCACGTCTGATAAGTTCCAGCGAAACGGAAATAACTGTGGCGAGGGCGGCTTTCGCGCCGGGGCTATCGATGTCTGGCCTGCTGCCGGTGGCAAGCTGGTCGTGGACGAAGTCCATCGTCCAGGTCTCGTTGCCGCGCGTCGCCCTGTGTCCGGTCCTCGCGCAACTTCGCCTTCTCCCGACGCTTTGGCGTCTTGTTACGAGGCCGGCGCCCGGCATGCCCAACAACGTCGCAGCGGTTATCAGAGTTCTCGAAGTCGCCGGGGCGACACGACTGACACCGAACTCCTAGAATGTAACCATGCCGCACCCTAGGAGGGCGGTATGACTAACATCAGCAACGCACTATCCAATCTTGAATTGGCTTTGGAGGGTCAATCTGCCGCCTTAGCCATGACCGAACGATCATCTGATCCGACAGAATGCATAAAGCTGATACACCGCGTCGAGCGGTCGTGGCAGCAGATGCTAGCCACGCATCGTAGGCTCATTCGGTTAGCCAAGGTGCTGGCCTAACAGCCGGCGTGGCCGTGCGCCCCGCTTGACGCCTACGGCCTCTTCGAACATCAATATCCCGCCCGTGACGCTGACAAGCATGTCGGCAGAGGCACCAGCGGCGTGAACCGACACACGCGCCTCAACTGGCAACGCAACGGTCATCAACTCCATAGGAGATCGACGATGCGTGCCGACATGTCAGAATCCACTATCCGCCGCCGCCTCGCCAAGGTTGGCTTCCGCCTGCAGAAGACGCCTGCGCACCATTGGACCCGCGCAGAGTTTGGGACCGGGTACGAGGTGGTCGATGAGGGCGACATGCTGATCCTGGGATGCTCTCAACGCCCCTATGACGCCACGCTCGAAGACGTGCGGACGTTCGTCGCGGGGCTGTGAGAAGCATATCTGGTGGCGCGGGAATTGCCCCGGATCCCGCCGCGCGCAGCTTGAGACCGGGCGTTTCGACCATGTAACGTTGCTACCAACGGGGGGATGAGCGAAGCAGAGCAGACGGAAGAGAAGCCGTTCAATCCTGGAGACGTGGTCCAACTGAAGTCTGGCGGCGCTAAGATGACGGTTGCATGGTGCGAGGATTACCAGGGTATTATAAGCGTGTTCTGCCATTGGTTTGCAACCGCATGCCGCCGTGGAAAAAGGATGAGGATCTCTTCCCCGCCACTTCGGTGAACCTGATTGAGCGCTAAGCCGCAGCCTTACCCGGCGCCCGCGCCACTCTCGCGGAGTTTACCGCGAAAGATTGCACTCGCACACCATCACTCTTACCGCGCGTGACAGTGCCCTAATGGCATGCAAGATTAACCTAACGTTACCGCAAATTGCGGGACGGAGGGGGCAACAATGGCTTTCCAACCGATTACGGCGGTACAACGCCTTGCGCTGGCGAGACTTCGGGCCTGCGACGGCGCGCTTTCTTCGCTGACAGGCGTCAGCCAGACGACGGTCGACACCCTGCTTGCAATGGGGCTGGCGGAGGGCTCTGGAATAAATCTCAGCGGCCACGTCGTTTACCGGCTTACGGCTCGCGGCCGGGGGGCCTGCAACAGGTTCTCGCAGCTCGGCCTTTTGCCCATTTAGGCCCGCGGGGCCTTTACCAGCCTGAGGACTATCAAGGCTCCGGCCTCGGCACGGGCACCTTTCGCTACAATGCCGTCATGCATGGCCCAACCTTCAGCCTGGGCTGGCATTTTTGACTGAGAATTATCCTCATGACTCGCCTTCACGGTCGCAAGCTTGCTAAGGTGCAAGGTCATCAAGTCCTGTCGGAATCGGATTGGCCGAGCCGTGCCACCCTGGTGCTTTCAGTCTCAGTAGCCGGATCCGCGCCATCGCCGCTCGGCGTCCTGACGTCGCCGCTGGCCGGTTCGCATTGGGAGCATCGAATGCTCAGGTTTACGCGCATGAAGCTCTAGGCAACGGTGCGCGACCGCTGGCGCCCGTGCACATCATCGTAACGTCCGGACAATCCGGCGACGCCTCCGAATTTCCTGCAGCGGGCGTGTTCTTCGTTGCGCAGTCAGCCATCGCCCGAGAAGCGGGCGAAAGCCCATGATTTTCCTACGACATAACGCGTCCCTGGACATTGCGTATACCGTACAGGCCGCACGTGCCCGGCCTCATTCGAGATGCCGCCAGGGCGCTGCGCCGGCGCCGGGCACGCTCTTCGACGCCCCTGCTGCAGATCGCTATCGTATGCTGGATCGCCCAGCAGATGGCTCGGCGCGCAGTTTCCTTGCTGCGTAACGCGCATCGCGCCGCGCCTTGGCGCTGGCCTTATCTGCGGCGGCCTCCTGGGCATCGGCTTCCTGCCGAGCCTTTTCCTTCGCCGCTTCCGCTTTCTGCCGCTCGGCTTGCCGGGCTTTTCGCGCCTCGTCTATGGTCCGGCGTTCCATAGCTCTCGCAATAACCGCAGGATCATCGGCACCGGGACGAGCCGCAAGCTTCGCAAGCATGCGCGCCTTGGCAGCGACGGCTGTTTTCTGTCGGTCCTGGAAGTTATCGATGTTCTTCATCACCGCCCTATATCGTCGAGACCTGCTGTACTTTCGTCTCGTCGTCGATCATCGATTCGATGGCGCCAATGGCGATTTCGAGATTGGCGATTTTCTGAAGCGCCTTGTCCGACGGGACGGCATTGACTTCAGCCGCTGCGGCAAGCAGCTCGCGCTGTACGGCCAGCAGCCGGCTGCGGAGAGTCTCAAGCTTGGACGTCATGGGATCCGCTTACTTCGGCAATGAGGGGGCAACAGGCGGGCGCTATGGCTTGCGGCGCGTGCGCGGCGGCTTCGGCGCGCTTGTATCGACGGCGTGCTCGGCGGCCTCCTTTGCGAGCCGGGCCTCCCGCAGACGTGCGGTCTTGGCTTCACGAAGCGCAGCTTCCTGCTTGATCAGGGATTTGGCGATCCGAGAAGCGGCTTCAGCCTTGCTCTCGGTCTGGGACAGCTTCGGCTTGAAAGTCGGGTCACGCGCGGGCGCCATCATGCTCAAACTCCCTTCGCAAATGAAAAAGGCCGGGTCTCCCCGGCCTTCCCACAATTGCCTCAACGATCCGTGCCAGTACATCCGTGGTCAAAGATCGGAGGCAACAATCACACAGCCTGGAGGCTGCCGGCCGAGCTCTTGCCGCTTCGACGGTCCGTCTCGACCTCGTAGGAGATTTTCTGCCCTTCATTGAGGCCGACGAGGCCGGCCCGCTCCACCGCGGAAATATGGACGAACACATCCGGCCCGCCATTGTCGGGCTGAATGAAGCCAAAGCCCTTCTGTCCGTTGAACCATTTCACAGTACCTGCCGCCATGACGATATCCTTTCAGCCGACATAGAAATTCGAGCGCTCGCAGCCTCGCGAGCGTCATGTGAACATCGATTTGAGAGGAAGTTCGCTAAGGCGCAATCATGCGCAAGACAAAGTTCAACGTGCCAGATCGATGCGCTAATGTACATGGACCCAGTTAATATTACAAGTGCGGCCTGAATTATTTTTGTTCAGCTGGTCGAGATACGGGCTTGGCGCCGGCTCGACCGATAATCGGTTTCTTCTTCGGCGCGGCGATGAGGCCATCTCTCACGGCCTGCTTTCGCGCCAGCTTCTTGGCGCGCCGGATGGCTTCGGCGTCTTCGCGCTTGCGCCGCTCCGACGGCTTCTCATAAGCGCGGCGGGCCTTCATTTCCCGGAAGACGCCTTCGCGCTGCATCTTCTTCTTCAGAGCTCTCAAGGCCTGGTCGACATTGTTGTCGCGAACGAGAACCTGCAAGTTGTGTCCGATCACATGCAGCACGGCTGCTGACTAGCGACGCGTCGGAATTGACGGCGCCGTGTCCTACGGGCAGAGGCCGTTGAAGAATCGCTCAAGGGGGGCCAAGACACAGCTGTGCTTATGCGCTCCGGTTCCGCCACCGCCGACACGCAGCCAGGGCGATCTCCAGACCGGCCAACGAGTGGCGAGCTGCCAGATTGATGACGCCGACCTTTAGTTCGGCGGCAAATACCGGCCAGTACCGGTCGACGGCGTCTCCAAGTTCGCGATCGGAGCACAGGTCGCTCGCCCGCAACCCGATCTCGCATATCGCCCTAGCGCGACGTTCGATTGCTCCCACCGCGCGCAGTATCGGACGTTCGTCTCGGGGCAACGTGTACGGGCTCGGGTCGCGAGCGTTGCTCATCGTCAGCTTCGCAGTCGGCGGCTTGCCGTGACACGAATGACCGCCACATCCTGACCGAGATGATCCATCGCCGACAATTCGATGTCTGAACCGCTCGGCGGATGCGCATTCGCCCGTCCAAGCTCATCGAAGCACAGGCGCACCAAAGTCGCCCAGGCGGCATCGTCGTTGGCGAGCTCGAGCGGAGCATCCTTGTCCTCGCCAGTTCGTCGGAAACGATAGGTCGACACTTCATCTGCTCCCAGTCATGAACATTCGCGGACAGAGGCGGTGCCTAGCGCGGAGCGGCCACAGCTCGCCGCCGGAGCGAACTGACGATAAGGGAAGCGTGAGAGCAGAGGGACTGCGATATCGAAGGCGAAAGCCATCATCCATTCACCATACTATCACGTGCACGATCCCGAACGGCACACGTCGGCGTGATAGTGGTGGAATGAGCTATGAAGTTCCTATGGCCGGGGGCCTATTGAGGCCTTGACGTGCCCGCCCGCGGCCACCCGCCATTCCTGCTCTCCCCCGCTTCACCCATGACGAGCCTGGAGCGCCGCCTCGACCTCGTAGGTCCATACGCGGAATGATGTCAGCACATGCGGCCCGAAGGAATTGACGAGTGGCACATCGGCGGCATCCCGTCCGCGGGCCACCACAACCCGGCCCATCCGACGGGTATTGTTCCGCGGATCGAAAGTGTGCCATCTGCCATCGAGGAAGACCTCTATCCAGGCGCTGAAGTCCATGGGCTCTGCTGCCGGCACGCCGATATCGCCGAGATGGCCGTTGACGTAGCGCGCGGGAATGTTGAGGCAGCGGCAGAGCGCCACGGCAAGGTGGGCGTAGTCGCGACAGACGCCGACACGCTCGTGAAAGACCTCGAACGCCGTCCGGGTCGCGCGGGCCTGCATATAGTCGAAGCGGATATGCTGATGGACAAAATCGCAGACGGCCTGCACCCGGCTCCAGCCGGGAGTGAGCCCGCCGAACATGCCCCATGCCGATGCGCCTAGGTGGTCGGTTTCGCAGTAGCGGCTGCCCATGAGAAAGACGAGGCAATCGTCGGGCAGTTCCGAGATCGGGACTTCCCGGGCGCCGGGAAGCACCTCGTCGGGCTTGCCGTCATCCTCGATCGTGGCGTCGCCCCACATCGTCAACCCGCCCGCCGGCGCGATCAGCCTTCGGCATTCATTGCCGAAGAGATCCCGATAGGTCGAGCTCGCCACATGCGGCGTGGTCAGGAATGTCTCGGGCGCCCTGAGATCGGCGGCGCGATCCGGATGCGCCGACAACAGGCACAGCAGTGCTGTTGGCCGCTGGCAGGTGAGCGAGATTTCATAGCCGTACCGGATGAGCATGCGCTCTCACCTCTCGCTGAAGGGGGCAGGAAACGCGCGCGTTCGAGCTGACGCGATGTCGGCTGACTAGCAGCGAGCGTTGGTGGAGTTACCCCCCACGTTATGCTGCTCGACCCGAGACAGATCAGGTGGCGAGGGCCGTTGCGCAGCCTTCGACACCCCGACGGTCAGGCGTGGTCCGGCCGGGCATGATAGCCCAGCCGCCGGCCTCGACGAACTGGCGCTTCCTGTAATTGTCGGGGATCGCCTTGAACTCGGCGAGCCTCGCAGGCGCATCCGGCGCGGCGTTGAAACGCTCGACGCAGATGGCCGACGCCAGCTCCCCGCGCGCGACATCGCCTGCGGTTGCGGCCTCCGCGCGTGACGTGCCGCCAGTCACCCAGCCGCCCCAGTTGAACCCTATGATCATCGTGGCCGCCGCCGTGGCGACACAGGCCCATACGAGGATCATCTTGGAGGGCCGATAGTCGTCAATCCGCCGGCTGAGTGATGTCTTGGTGCTGCCCTGCATGGCCATTGGAAGTCTCCCCTGTCGGTCGATGGTGGAATTCAGCCGTCCGGCCATGCTGGCCGAACGATTCAGGCACGGTGCTCAGTAGCCCATGCCGCCATTGCCGGCCGGCGAGGCGGTCTCCTTGAAGGGAATGTCGGCGATCATCGCCTCTGCCGTGATTAGCAACGCCGCGATCGAGCAGGCGTCCTGCAGGGCAGTGCGCACCACCTTGGCGGGATCGACGATACCCGCCTTGATCATGTCGACATAGGTTTCTGTCTGCGCGTCGAAGCCCTGATTATGGTCCTTGCTGTCGGTGAGCCTGCCCACCACGAGCGAGCCTTCAACCCCCGCGTTCTCGGCAATCTGTCGGATCGGCGCCTCAAGCGCGCGGAGTACGATCAGGATGCCGGCCGTCACGTCGGCATTGCCGCCCGGCAGCGCGCGCAGGGCAGACCTGGCGCGCAGCAGCGCGACGCCGCCGCCGGGCACGATGCCTTCCTCGACGGCGGCGCGGGTGGCGTTCAGCGCATCGTCGATGCGATCCTTCTTTTCCTTGACCTCGATCTCTGTGGCACCGCCGACGCGGATGACGGCAACGCCGCCCGCGAGCTTGGCCAGACGCTCCTGCAGCTTCTCGCGGTCGTAGTCCGAGGTGGTCTCCTCGATCTGCGCCTTGAGCTGGGCGATGCGGGCCCCGATGGTTTTCTTCTTGCCGGCGCCGTCGATGATCGTCGTCGTTTCCTGCTCGATCAGAACGCGCTTCGCCCGGCCCAGCATGTCGATGGTGACATTCTCCAGCTTGATGCCGAGGTCATCGGAGATCATCTGGCCGGCCGTGAGGACCGCGATGTCTTCCAGCATGGCCTTGCGGCGGTCGCCGAAGCCGGGCGCCTTCACCGCCGCGACCTTGAGACCGCCGCGCAGCTTGTTGACGACGAGGGTGGCAAGCGCCTCACCCTCGACGTCCTCGGAGATGATCAGCAGCGGCCGGCCGGTCTGCACCACCGCTTCGAGGATCGGCAGCAGCCCCTGAAGATTGCCGAGCTTCTTCTCGTGGATGAGGACATAGGGGTCCTCCAGCTCCGCGCGCATCTTCTCGGTGTTGGTGATGAAGTAGGGCGAGAGGTAGCCGCGGTCGAACTGCATGCCCTCGACCACGTCGAGCTCGGTCTCGGCCGTGCGGGCTTCCTCGACCGTGATGACGCCCTCATTGCCGACCTTCTCCATCGCCTTGGCGATCATCTCGCCGACGGCGGCGTCGCCATTGGCGGCGATCGTGCCGACCTGTGCTATCTCGGCCGAGGACTCGACCTTCCGGGCGCGGGCCTGGATTTCCTTCACCACAGCGGCCACGCCGAGGTCGATGCCGCGCTTGAGGTCCATTGGGTTCATCCCGGCGGCGACCAGCTTGGCGCCTTCGCGCAGGATGGAGGCGGCGAGTACGGTGGCGGTGGTGGTGCCGTCGCCGGCGAGGTCGTTGGTCTTCGAGGCCACTTCGCGCACCATCTGGGCGCCCATGTTCTCGAACTTGTCGGCGAGCTCGATCTCCTTGGCGACGGCCACGCCGTCTTTGGTGATGCGCGGCGCGCCGTAGGCCTTGTCTATGATGACGTTGCGGCCTTTGGGGCCAAGCGTCACCTTGACGGCATTGTTGAGCAGCTCGACGCCGCGCAGCATTCGGTCGCGGGCGTCGGTGGAAAATCTGATTTCCTTGGCAGACATAACGCTTGTCCAGTTCGCTCTTGCAATCGGGGATTGGAAATCGGCCGTCAGGCGGCTTGCTTGCCCGTCGCTGCGGTCCTCTCGACGACGCCCAGGAGGTCGGCCTCCTTGATGATCAGGAGGTCCTCGCCGTCGATCTTCACCTCGGTGCCGGACCATTTGCCGAACAGGACGAGGTCGCCGGTCTGCACATCGAGCGGAACCAGCTTCCCGCTTTCGTCGCGCTGGCCGGGGCCGTGGGCGACGACCTCGCCCTGCTGCGGCTTTTCCTTCGCAGTGTCGGGAATGATGATCCCGTCCTCGGATACGGGATCGCCTTCCGAGCGCCGGATGACGACGCGGTCGTGGAGTGGCCGGAATTTCATCGGGGTTCTTTCTGCGGCCGGCGTATAGGGCGACCGCAGCCGCAATATAGCGCCTTTGGCACTCCGCCGATAGCAGTTCCAGAATTATAATTCAACACTGTGAAAATATTGGCGCATCATCTCCGATATTGCATTGGAAAAATGGACCTATCCGCGAGAAAAATAGATGCAATTGCGATGCGCTCGGTTGGGATTTTATTTTTAAGGTGCCGCCAATTATCGGCCAGAATATTGACGTTGTAGTGATGCGGCCTTGTATGAAATGAAATTAGGGCGTACTCATAAATCTGTTGATTTGGCCGAGTTGGCTTTCGCGGTGTCAGAGACTTCGACCCGCCATCACCACCAGGTTCCAACGACGGATGCGTGGCGCCGATCCGGCGTGTACGGCGCCCTGTTCGAATCTGGAACGCCTTCTACCGACCACGGATAGACTGGCGGTATGGGATCGTGCCGGGTTCTTCCACATCGGTTCGCGCCGTGTGTTTCGCCATTGCCTGATTTGGCTATCGACCACCATCCGACATCCGACGCAGGAGATCGCCGATCACATCGGCGAACGCCACATCTCAAAGGACCACAAGCCATCATGACCGCTACAAGCACCCCTCAGCGCAGTGCTCGCCCGATCCAGCGCGATGCCACGACGCATCTCTTTGCAATGGGGCAGGTCGTCCGACTCCGAGGTGGATACGGCGTCTTCACCTCCCGGTTCGGCGACATCTATCGCATCACCGGCATGCTGCCGCCGAGCGGGAATTTGCTGCAGTATCGCATCCGCAACGACGGCGAACTGCACGAGCGGGTTGCAACGGAGGACAGCCTGGAGCTGGTCCTCGCGCCAGCACCGGACGACGACGAGGCGCTCCGTGAGCGCACGTTCGGCATGACTCAACGGAAAGCGCGCAGCCGCTGGATATGAAAGGCCGAGAGTAACAGGCACCTGGCAGTGAAGGCGCCCGGGGAGAGCATCGATGAAGATCGTCATCGAATTCTATCGCATCCGACCGCAGGACGACGCGCATGCGGTCGTCGGTCGCGAGACGGAAGACGCTGCTGATCTCGATGCGGCGATCGAGCGAGCCCTGGCGCTGGCGCGGACCCTCGACATGCCGCAGCGACCGGACGCCCTGACGATCACCGACGCGCAGGGGAGAAGGCTCTACTCCTGCACGCTCGTCAACGTCTCAGACAATACGGGGACTCATCGCCATGAATGACAGCGGAGCCGAACCAGGACGGATGGCCGGCGCGGCCGTGACGTGGCCCTCATGATGCTGGCTTTTCCAAACCCGAGCCGCAGCTTCGACAGGACGCGTAACGCCGTCAGGTTCACCGGCTATGACGGCATGTTCGAGGTGCCGTTTTTCGTCGAGATTGGCGCGCTGGTGACGTCGGCCATCGAATTGCGCATGTCGGACACTCTGGAGGCGACGTCGCTTTCCGCCTTTGACGCCTCGCGCGCCTCCATCCACGCTGCCGCGTTCAAGATCTATTCGGGCGGGCGTCGCACCAACTACACCCTGACCGCCGCCGATCTCCGCCAGGAATGAACCGGCCGGTTGCCAGTTGACGTGCTCCCGCCGATTTAGGCCGGTCTGAACTGGAATTTTCCAGCAAAGACTGGTCCAGGAAACCGGAGGCAGGTCAATCGTGATCGCCGCCGCCGCGACCGGCGTCTGGCTGTTCTACGTGCAGCACCAATTCGAAGGTACGCACTGGGCCGGCAACGGGAACTGGGAATTCCACGAGGCGGCGTTGCATGGCAGCTCGCATTACGACCTGCCCGGCGTGCTGCGCTGGTTCACCGCCAATATCGGAATGCACCATGTGCATCATCTGTGCAGCCGCATTCCCTATTACCGCCTGCCGGAAGTGCTGCGCGACCACCCGGGCCTGCGCGACATCGGCCGCCTGACGCTCTGGGAGAGCTTCGGCTGCGTGCGGCTGACGCTGTGGGACCAGCGGCAGGGACGGCTCATTTCCTTTCAGGAAATGGATAAGCTCTATAGATAATTCGCCGCCAAATGCTGGGATTCGAAATTTAAAAATCTATTTACCCTTGTAATATTTTCGTCGATGTACATATTGATTTAGTCGATACACGGCGAGCAGAACGCTCTCCGCGCGGAAAATGCTTTCGCGCTACAGGTTCTATTTTCCCGAAAATGCGATTTCGACGGCGCGCATCCGTGCGGGCAAGCCAAAATACAATCATGAAAGGGTTTCCCATGACGACGGGAACCGTAAAATGGTTCAATTCCCAGAAGGGTTTTGGATTCATCGCGCCGGATGACGGTGGCAGCGATGCCTTCGTTCACATCAGCGCCGTTGAGCGTGCCGGCATGAGCGATCTGCGTGAAGGTCAGAAGGTGGACTTCGAGCTTGTCGCTGATCAGCGCAGCGGGAAGATGTCCGCGGACAAGCTTCAGTCACTCGGCTGATCGCCGATTGTTCGGAGCCTGGCTTCGGACCTCGCCGAGTGCGCATCGCCTTCCCGGCCGACCACGGATGTACTGGCGGCCGGCTGAGCGATGTCGCAGCGATTGGAGGCGCCCCCCGCCCTTCGGCCCTGCGCCTTCCCAAGGTCGCGGGGCTTTCGTTTTCCGAAGACATGTGAACGCGACAGGAGAAGTCCTCATGGCCAAGGGTCAGGTACGCGGCAATCGGGAAGCCAAGAAGCCGAAGAAGATCAAGGAGCCCGTGGCGGCGCCCGCCCTCTCCAAGGGAACGCCGGCCTCTATCGGGCTGCCGAAGAAGAAGGGCTGAGGCCGCGCCATGCACAGTCGGACCCGGGAGACCACCGTCACCTTCAGGCATCCGTTCAAGCTCAGCGCGTTCGAAAGCGCGCAGCCTGCGGGGACCTACCGGCTGGTGATCGACGAGGAAGAGATCCCCGACATCACCTTTCTGGCCTATCGGCGTTCCGCGACAATGCTGCACATACCCGCCATCGCCGCTTCCGGCTCCATCCAGGTCTTCACGATCAATTCCGAGGAACTGGCGAGGGCACTGGAAGCCGACCTGAAAGCGTGATCGCTGGTTAAATTCCAAGGAGACATCGGCCATGGACTATCTCGGCGGACTACGCGGCACCGGCCGTCTGCTTTGCGGGAACACCTCGGTCGCTCCGACGCGGTATGATTTCGACGGCTATCTCTCCAGCGGCGGACAGGTGACAAGCTGCGGCGAGATCCGCGTGCCCACCTCCGTGCTCCGGGAAGTGTTCGGCCGCGCCGACCTGCGGCTGCGCACCGTCGACGGCCGCCTGCTGCGCCTGCGCTTCTCCGAGAAGCGCCTGCCCTCGAGCTGCGACGGCGCCGCCCATGTCGATGTCACCGGCGACCTCCCCGCCGCCGGCGAATGGTGCGCCGACCGGGACGCCGCCCACCTCACGCCCTAGCTTGGCTCCGGACCCGCCCCGGCGAAGGTCCGCCCCGGCCGTCGGCCCATGCCTCTCGCGCCACCCGCATCGGTAGGCATTGATGAATCCGATCGCTGATCTTCGCCGCTATGCCCTGCAACTGCGCAGCCGCGCTTGGCAGGGGTCCGTCTGGAACGATCCTGCGCCGATACGTGAGGAACTGTTCGGCGCCGAGCGGGTGGAGCAGCACGCACGAAGCCTTGCCGCGGCCCAGCCGATCACCCTGCGCCCGCCTTCTGTCCCGTCCCTGCACGCCCGGCTGAGAGACAATGCCGGCGTCCTGCTCGCCGCCTACCGGGCGACGGCCGCCGATGCGGAGGGGGGACGCGCCGTGGTGCCGGCCGCCGAATGGCTGCTGGACAATTATCACCTCGTCGAGGAACAGGTCCGCGAGATCCGCGATGACCTGCCGCCTGGCTATTACCGGCAGCTGCCGAAGCTCGCCGAGGGGCCGTTCGCCGGCTATCCCCGGGTGCTCGGCCTCGCCTGGGCCTATGTCGCCCATACCGACAGCCATTTCGATCCCAAGATGCTGCGCCGCTTCATCGCGGCCTATCAGCAGGTCGAGCCGCTCACCATCGGTGAGCTGTGGGCGGTGGCGATCACGCTGCGCATCGTACTCATCGAGAATCTGCGCCGGCTTGCCGACCAGATCACGGTCGGACGTCAGTGGCGCCGCGAGGCCGACCTTCTGGCCGATCGGCTACTCACCGCGGGCGATTCCCGCGCCGTGCTCGACGCGGACATCCTCATCCGGTCGCCGGGACCGCTGGACGAGGTCTTCGCCGCCCAACTGGTGAAGCGGCTGCGCGATCAGGACCCCCGTACCACGCCGGCGCTGGGCTGGCTGGAGGCGCGGCTGGGGGCGCAGGGCGCTTCGGTCGACGGCGTCGTCCAGCATGCTCAGCAGCGGCTCGGCGCTTCCAACGTTAGCGTGCGCAACGTCATCACCAGCATGCGGCTGATCTCCGACATCGACTGGGCCGAGATGTTCGAGACCGTCAGTCTGGTGGATGATCGGCTGCGGGCGGGCAGTGCCTTCGCCACGATGGATTTTCCCACGCGCAATCTCTACCGAAGCGCGATCGAACAACTCGCCCGCGGCTCCTCGGCCTCCGAGCTCGACATCGCCGGCCAGGCTCTGCAGGCGGTTACGCAAGCGGCCTCTGACACAACGCACGCCGCGGATGACGGGCCGGCCAGCGATCCCGGCCATTATCTGATCGGCAATGGGCGGCGCGCATTCGAGCGGACGATTCAGTATTGCCCGCCGGTGCGGCTCCGCTTCAGCCGCCTCAGCATCCGGCTCGGCATCGGTGGCTATATCGGCACCATCGTCGCCATCACCCTCGGTCTCGTCGCGTTGGCGCTGTGGACGCTCTTCGCCGCCGGCCTCTCCGGTGGCTGGCTCGCTCTGTTCGGCCTTATTGGCTTCGTCCCGGCGAGCGAGGTGGCGACCGCCCTGGTGAACCGTAGCGTGGCATGGATGTTCGGCGCCACCAGCCTGCCCGGCCTCGAGCTTGCGGGCGGCGTACCGAGCCCGCTGCGCACCCTCATCGCCGTGCCGACGCTGCTCACCAGCGAAGCCGATCTTCTGGAGCAGGTGGAAAGGCTCGAGGTGCACTTCCTTTCCGGCACCGGCGGCGATCTTACCTTCGCCTTGCTGTCGGACGGCATCGACGCCGATTGCGAAGTTCTGCCATGGGAAGCGCCGCTACTGGAACTCGCCGCGCAGGGGATCGAGCAGTTGAATCGGCGCCACGGTCCCGGCCCGGCGGGCGACCGCTTCCTCCTGCTGCACCGTCATCGCCGGTTCAATCCGGGCGAAAGCAAATGGATGGGATGGGAGCGCAAGCGCGGCAAGCTGCATGAGCTCAACCGGCTGCTGCGCGGAGCGGACGATACCTCCTTCATGGCCGTCGGTGGCCGCCCTCCGCAGGTGCCGGAGGATGTGCAATACGTGATCACGCTCGATGCCGATACTCGCCTGCCGCGCGACGCCGCGCTCCGGCTCGTCGGCAAGATGGCGCATCCGCTCAACCGGCCGAAATTCGACGCTGCCGAGCAGCGGGTGGTCAGCGGCTACGGCATCCTCCAGCCGCGGGTCACGCCCTCGCTGCCGACTGGCCGCGAGGGCTCGTTCTACCAACGGGTCATCTCCGGCGGCGGCGGCATGGATCCCTATGCCGCGGCGGTGTCCGACGTCTATCAGGACCTGTTCGGCGAAGGTTCCTACACCGGCAAGGGCATCTACGAGATCGACGCCTTCGAGGCCGCGCTGGCTGGGCGTATCCCGGAAAACGCGCTGCTCAGCCACGATCTGTTCGAAGGCGTGTTCGCCCGCGCCGGCCTCGCCTCGGATGTCGAGGTGGTCGAGGAGTTCCCCGCGCGCTACGACGTCGTCGCTAAGCGGCAGCATCGCTGGATGCGCGGCGACTGGCAACTGCTTCCGTGGGTCTTCGGAGAGGGAGCGGCACGGCACGGGCTCACTCGCGTCGGTCGCGGCAAGATGCTCGACAATCTGCGGCGCTCCATATTGGCCCCGTTCACGCTGCTCGCGCTATGTCTGTGCTGGCTTCTTCCCATGCCGGCGGCGCTGATCGGCACGCTCCTGGTCGTCGCCTGCGTCGCGGTCCCCGCCTTCCTGCCGATCCTGTTCGCCCTGCTTCCGGGCCGCCCCGGCATGCGTCTGCGCAGTCACCTCGCCCGGCTGCGCGCCGATATGTGGCTGGCGACCGCCCAGACCCTGCTGTCTCTCACCTTCCTGCCCGACCATGCCTGGCGGGCCGCCGATGCCGCGATCCGCACCCTGCTTCGGCTGATGATGACGCACCGCCACCTGCTGGAGTGGACGACGGCGGCGAAGTCCTCGGCGGGCCCGCGGCCGGGCCTTGCCGGCTTCTACCAGCAGATGGCCGGCAGCACGGCGCTCGCCTTCCTGCTGGCTGCCGGCGCGCTCCTCGTCGTGCCGTCCTCCTGGCCGCTGGTCCTGCCCTCCGCTCTGCTCTGGCTCGGCGCCCCGGCGATTGCGCAATGGGCGAGCCGTGCGCCGAAGGTGCCGTTGCGCCTCGCCGTCGGCGAGCGGGACGCGCGCGAACTGCGCCTCATCGCCCGGCGCACCTGGCGCTTCTTCGAGACCTTCGTCACCCCGGCCGACAACATGCTACCGCCGGATAATTTCCAGGAAGTGCCGAAGCCGATCGTCGCGCGCCGGACCTCGCCGACCAATATTGGCCTGTATCTGCTCTCGACCATTGCCGCCCGCGACTTCGGCTGGACCGGCACGATCGAGACCATCGAGCGGCTTGAAGCGACGTTCGCCACCTTGAAAAGGCTGCCCCGCTTCCGCGGGCACTTCTTCAACTGGTACGGGACAGAGAACCTCGCATCATTGCCGCCCGACTATGTCTCGTCCGTCGATAGCGGCAATCTCGCCGGCCATCTCATCGCGTTGGCCAATGCCTGCGAGGAGTGGACGGATGCCCCCGTCGGCGTGAGCGCGCGCGCGGGCATTCAGGACGCTCTCGCGCTGGCGCGCGAGGCGATGACGGCCCTGCCCGGCGCAAACAGCCCGCAGGGACTGGCGCTGGCGGCGGCCCTGGACGAGATCGACGCCCAGCTGAACGGCGTGCAGGCATTGGAAGCGACGGCCCCGGTGCTGAAGCGGCTCGCCGACAAGGCCGCGAGGATCGCGAAGGAAATCAATCCCGCGACCGGCGACGAGAGCTCCACCGAGATCTCCTATTGGATCGAGGCGCTCGGCAGGGCGGTCAGCGAACATGAGCGGGACCGCCTCGAGCTTCTGGCGGTGCCGGCCGCCACGCGGGATCGCCTGACCGCGCTGGCCGACACGGCGCGGACCATGGCGATGGAGATGGACTTCGCCTTCCTGCTCGACCCCGAGCGGAAGCTGCTCTCCATCGGCTATTCGCTCACCGAGAACGGTCTCGACCCGAGCTGCTACGATCTTCTGGCGTCCGAAGCGCGGCTCGCTAGCCTGTTCGCCATCGCCAAGGGCGATGCGCCGACCCGCCACTGGTTCCGGCTCGGCCGGCTTGCGACGCCGCTCGGCAACGGCTCGGCGCTGATCTCGTGGTCGGGATCGATGTTCGAATACCTCATGCCGTCGCTGGTGATGCGGGCGCCGGCCGGCAGCGTGCTCGAACAGACCAACCGCCTCGTGGTCGAGCGCCAGCAATCCTATGCCCGGCTGCTGGGGATTCCTTGGGGTATGTCGGAATCAGCCTATAACGCCCGCGACATCGAGTTCACCTACCAATACGCCAATTTCGGCGTGCCCGGCCTCGGCCTCAAGCGCGGCCTCTCGGAGAGCGTCGTCGTGGCGCCCTATGCCACCGGGCTCGCTAGCATGGTGAACCCCGAGCGCGCGCGGCAGAACTATGCCCATCTCGCCGAGCTGGGCGCGCAGGGCCGCTACGGCTTCTATGAAGCGCTCGACTTCACCCGTTCGCGGCTTCCGGAAGACGAGGACGTTGCCATCGTCCGCAGCTTCATGGCCCATCACCAGGGCATGACCATCATCGCCATCGCCAACACGCTGCTGGGCGGCGAGATGCGCGCCCGATTCCATCGCGAGCCGATGATTCGGGCGAGCGAGTTGCTGCTGCAGGAACGCTCGCCGCGCGACGTCGTCGTGGCCCGTCCCCGCGCCGAGGAGGTTCGCGCCGCCGCCGTCGATGCTCGCAGCGAGGGGGCGATGGTCCGCCGCCTGACCGCGCCTGCCCCTGGAGCGCCGATTACGCACCTGCTCTCCAACGGCAGCTACGCCGTCATGATGACCGCGGCCGGCAGCGGCTACAGCCGCTGGGGCGACGTCGCGGTGACGCGCTGGCGCGAGGACGCCACGCGCGACGACTGGGGCTCCTTCATCTTCCTGCGCGACATGCGGGGCGGCAGCGTCTGGTCCGCCACCACGCAGCCGATGGCGGACGCCGCGGGTGAAAGCGACGTCGTGTTCGGCGAGGACCACGCCGAATTCATCCGTCACGATGCCGGCCTGACCACGACGATGGATGTCATCGTCTCCGGCGAGCACAATGGCGAGGTCCGGCGCGTCTCGCTGACCAATAGCGGCCGGCGGACCCGCGAGATCGAGCTGACCTCCTATGCCGAGCTCGTCCTTACCACTCCGGCCGCCGACAATGCCCACCCGGCCTTCGCCAAGATGTTCGTCGAGACCGAGCACCTGCCGGAGTTCGGTGCCCTTCTCGCCACGCGGCGGCTTCGGGCGCCGGGCGAACCGCAGATATGGGCGGCGCATTTCGCGGTAGTGGAAGGCGAGGTCGCCGCCAACCCGCAATACGAGACCGACCGTGCGCGCTTCATCGGCCGCGGGCGCAGCGTCGGCACGGCCGAGGCCATGTCGGGTGGGCGACCGCTCTCGAGCACCGTGGGCACGGTGCTGGACCCGGTCTTCTCGCTGCGCCAGAGCGTACGCATCGCGCCGGGCAAGGTCGCGCGCGTCGCCTTCTGGACAGTCGTCGCGTCCTCGCGGGCGGAACTGCTCGATCTGATCGATACCCATCATGACCGCAACGCGTTCGACCGGGCCAAGACCCTGGCGTGGACGCAGGCGCAGGTCCAGCTTCGGCACCTCGACGTGCATGCGGAGGAAGCCGCGGACTTCCAGCGGCTCGCCGCGCCGCTGCTCTATGCCGACCGGCGCTTCAGGTCGCCCTCCGAGGCGATCATGCGCGGTGCCGGCCCGCAGTCCGGCCTCTGGCAGCATTCCATCTCCGGCGACCTGCCGATCGTGCTGCTGCGGATCGACGACGTCGAGGACATGGCGCAAGTGCGCCAATTGCTGCGCGCCCACGAATATTGGCGCATGAAGCGCCTCGCCGTGGACCTCGTCATCGTCAACGAGCGCGCCTCCTCCTATGTGCAGGATCTGCAGATCGCCATCGAGGCGGCGGTGCGGACCAGCGCGTCGCGCCCGCTGCTCGGCAAGGAGCCGGCGCAGGGTTCCGTCTATGTGCTGCGTGCCGATCTCATAAGCGTGGAGTCGCGCGCGCTCCTGCGCTCGGTCGCCCGTATCGTCCTCGCGGCGCGGCGCGGCACGATCGCCGATCATCTCGCCCGCCTGGGCCAGCCGTCGAATCCTAAGGCCGTCCAGAGGCGGGCGCGCGCCTTGACCTCGATGCACGGGCCTGTGCCGTCGCGCGAGCCGCCCGCGCTCGAGTTCTTCAACGGCCTGGGGGGGTTCGACAAGGATGGGCGGGAATATGTGACCATCCTCGGGCAGGATCGGGCGACGCCTGCGCCCTGGATCAATGTCGTCGCCAATGCCAGCTTCGGTTTCCAGATATCCGCCGATGGCAGCGGCTACAGCTGGGCGGCGAACAGCCGAGAGAACCAGATCACCCAATGGTCGAACGACGCCGTCGTCGACCCCGTTGGGGAAGCGATCTATGTACGGGACGAGTCGAGCGGCGACCTATGGAGCCCGACCGCGCAGCCGATCCGCGACGACGGCATCTATGTCGCGCGGCACGGCTTCGGCTACAGCCGCTTCGAGCATGAGGCGAACGGCATCGCGCTCGACCTGCTGCACTTCGTGCCGCTCGACGATCCGATCAAGATTTCCCGATTGAAGCTCACCAACCTGTCGGACCGGCCGCGCAAGCTCTCGGTCACCGCCTATGCGGAGTGGGTGCTGGGCGCCTCGCGCGGAGCCTCCGCTCCGTTCATCACCACGGAGCTCGACGAGCAGAGCGGCGCGATGCTGGCGCGCAATCGCTGGAGCGCCACCTTCGGCTCCCGCGTCGCCTTCGCCGCTCTTGCCGGGCGGCAGACCACGTGGACCGCGGACCGCACCGAATTCCTCGGCCGTGACGGCGGACCCGTCTCGCCGCTTGGCCTCGCAGGAAGGGAGCCGCTCTCCGGCCGGACCGGCGCCGGCCTCGATCCCTGCGCCGCCCTACAGACGGTGGTCGAGCTCGGCATCGGCGAGAGCGTCGAGGTCGTCTCGTTCATCGGCCAATGCGGGTCGGCGGAAGAGGTACGGGCACTCATCGCCCGCTACCGCCAAGCCGACCTCGATGCCGCTCTCGCCTCGGTGACGGCCCATTGGGACACGGTGCTCGGCACCGTCCAGGTGAAGACGCCGGACCGGGCGATGGACATCATGCTGAACGGCTGGCTGCTGTATCAGACGCTCGCCTGCCGCATCACGGCGCGCTCCGCCTTCTATCAGGCGAGTGGCGCCTATGGCTTCCGCGACCAGTTGCAGGACGGCATGGCGCTGACGCTGGCACTGCCGGCGGAGACGCGCGGCCATATATTGCGCGCCGCCGGGCGGCAGTTCGTCGAGGGCGATGTGCAGCATTGGTGGCTGCCGCAATCGGGCCAGGGCGTGCGCACCCGCATCTCCGACGATCATGTGTGGCTCGCCTTCGCCACTGCCACCTATATCGAAAGCTCAGGCGACACCGCCATCCTGGACGAGCCGGTGCCCTATCTCGACGGACCGCAGCTGTTGCCGGAGGAACACGAGCATTTCTTCCAGCCGATGCCGGCGGACGAGACCTCCTCGCTGTTCGAACACTGCGCGCGCGGCCTCGACCATGCGCTTTCCCTCACCGGCGAGCTCGGCCTGCCGCTGATGGGCACCGGAGACTGGAATGACGGCATGAACCGCGTCGGCGAGGGCGGCAGGGGCGAGAGCGTCTGGCTCGGCTGGCTGCTGATCCGCACCATCGAGCTGTTCGCGCCGCTGGCGGAAGCGCGCGACCTTGAACGCGCCCGGCGCTGGCGCGCGCACGCGGCGTCGGTACGGCGGGCGCTGGAGCGCTCGGCCTGGGACGGCGAATGGTATCGCCGGGCGACCTTCGACGACGGCACCTGGCTCGGCTCGAAGGACAGCGCCGAGTGCCGCGTCGATTCCATCGCGCAGTCCTGGGCGGTGCTGTCAGGCGCCGCCGATAGCTTGCGCGCCGCCACGGCGATGGCCTCGCTCGAGCGCCATCTGATCCGTCCCGACGGCAAGCTCGTCCTGCTGTTCACTCCGCCATTCGACCGGACGCCGCTCGAGCCCGGCTACATCAAGGGCTACCCGCCGGGCCTGCGCGAGAATGGCGGGCAATACAGCCACGCTGCCATGTGGGCGGTTCTCGCCTTCGCCAGGCTGGGTGCGGGAGACAAGGCGCATGATCTCTTCGCCCTGCTGAACCCAATCAACCACGCCCGCACGCCCGATGAGACCGAGCGTTACAAGGTCGAGCCCTATGTTGTCGCTGCCGACATCTATTCCGTCGCTCCCCATGTCGGGCGCGGCGGCTGGACCTGGTATACCGGCTCGGCGGGCTGGATGCACCGCGCCGGCGTGGAGGGCATTCTCGGCATTCGCCGGGAGGGCGATTTCCTGCTCGTCATTCCCTGCGTTCCATCTTCATGGCCCGGGTTCGAGGCGACGGTAACGCTTGACCGGACCGTTTGCAGAATTGAGGTTCGGGCTGGTAGCGAGGAAGGCGAGCCCTATTCCGTGCTCGACGGCGTCCGCACCCCATCACCGAACAGATCGACGCGTATTCCGCTCAACGGCGAGAGTCATGATCTGCTGATGTCCATCTGACAAGACGAGTACATCAAGCACGGTCTCGTCGATCCCGATCGCGTCATGACGAACGACGAGTTCGCATGCAAGTGTGCCGAACACGCCACCGCCTGGGGCCATCGGTACGACCTTGGATGTTGCGGTGGAAATTGTCGGCCGTGAGCGCAAAGGAAATGCCCTGCCGACCAGCGGCTCTCCTGCAGCTTGCAGGCCGGTCGCTTTTGCGCTGTCAATGCATCGCAGGCCCGCCAAGCCTCTGCTACCTGCGCTCACCCGGCCATAAGCTGCAAATCGAAGGAAGTCGTTCAGATGCTGACGAAACGCGATCTGCTTCACTCTGCGGCGATGGCCGCGCTGGTCGCGACGGCGGCTCGGTCCACCGTGGCCGTGGCGCAGAGCAAAGCTGAATGGCCCAGCCTCATTGAGGCCAAGGACATTGCGGAGGAAGGCTTCATCTACGGCCTAGCCATCGTGATGAACTATGCGGTCATGTACGAGTACGCGATCGATCGCAATTCGGGGCAGTTCAAGGCGCCGTTCAACCAGATCAAGAACGAACCCAACGTCTTCACCTATAAGGACACGGCGATCGTCACGCCGAATAGCGACACGCCCTATTCCTTCGCGTGGCTGGATTTGCGGGCAGAGCCGGTGGTGCTCTCTGTGCCGGCGATCGACCCGAAGCGCTACTACTCGGTCATGCTCTGCGACGGCAATACCTACAATTTCGGCTATATCGGCACCCGCGCCACAGGCAGCGAGGCCGGCGATTACATGGTGGTCGGGCCCGATTGGAAGGGCGACACCCCGGCGGGCATCAAGCAGGTGTTTCGGTCGAGCACGCAATTTGCCCTCGCGGGCTATCGCACCCAGCTTTTCGGCCCGGATGACCTCGACAACGTCAAGAAGGTGCAGGCCGGCTACAGGGTGCAGATGCTCTCGGCCTATCTGAAGCGGACGCCGCCGCCGGCCGCACCAACCATTGAGTTCCCGAAGATCGACAAGGAACTCGTGAAGACCAATTTCCTCGGCTATCTCGACTTCGCGCTTCAATTCGCACCGGCGCAAGATAACGAGAAGGAGATTCGCGCCAAGCTGGCACGCATCGGCGTCGGCCCGGGCAAGCCCCTAACTTCAAGGATCTGCCGTTGGAGCACAAGCTGGAGCTTGGCCTCGGCATGAAGGAAGGCCAGCGGAAGGTCGACGAAGCCGTCGCTACTGTCGGCAAGACAATCAATGGTTGGCGGGTCAGCGGTCTTCCGGGCGATAGCGCTCACTACAACGGTGATTGGCTGAAGCGCGCCGTCGCCGCTCAGGCCGGCATTTACGGTAATGACCCGGAAGAAGCGACCTACCCGTTCACACGCGTCGATGGTGCCGGCCAGACGCTCGACGGCAGCAAGCACAACTACACGCTGACATTCCCAGCCGGGCAGCAGCCGCCCGTGAACGCGTTCTGGTCGCTGACCATGTATGATGGCAAGACCCAGCTCCTGATCGAAAACCCGATCAACCGCTATCTGATCAACTCGCCGATGATCCCCGCCATGAAGACCAATGCGGACGGGTCGCTGACGCTCTACATCCAGCACGCGTCGCCCGGCGCCGACAAGGAAGCCAACTGGCTGCCGGCGCCGAACGGCCCGATCTATTTGGTGATGCGGCTCTACTGGCCTAAGACCCAGGCGCCCTCGATCCTGCCGGCCGGCAAAGGCAGCTGGCAGCCGCCCGGTATTCATGTCGTGTCGTGATGCTGTCGAAAATGTTCTAGTGACGTCACCCGGGAGCCCGCCTGCAAGGTACGCCGGCCGGCGCGCCGATAGGCTCGCCCGACAGATGGTGGCTGGGGATCCGAACGTCGCACGGAGAAGCAGATGCCGAACGGCCTAGGCAGGTGGCGCGTCGCTGGCTACAGGATGGGCTCCGTAACGCTGGCGCTCGCGGCGTGCGTCGCGGCGGGCGAGGCCTTGCGCGGCGGCCGAGGCGGGCTTGGGTGTCGCGTTCCAGTCGAGCTGGGTTGTCGGCCCGGACGTAAGGCCGGCAGGTTGGTTCGGTTGCAGCTGGGCGATGAGGCGTGAAGCGATAGCTCGTCAGGAATCTATATGCTGCGCGCGCTGCCGCAGCCGAGCGCGAAGGTGCGCGCCTTCACCGAGGCATTGCGTGCGTCTATCGGAAGTCCGCCGAGTTGGGAGCCGTGATCGAATAACGCCTGAATGGGCCTAGCGCGCCAATCTCGGTCATTGCTCCTAGTAGCGGCCGCAGCCCAGAAGCCGACATGAGCAAGGCAGAGCACCTTGGCACCTTTGCGCCAGCTGCGGACGGTCGGCTGAACGCCGAGAGCGGAAACGGATTCTGCAGTCATGGACGGCCACGACACGAGGCGGAGCGCGACGCTGTGCCTCACGCGGTCACCTTCAGCACGATCTTCCCTAACCCACCTCCGGTCTCCATCGCGCTATGCGCGTCGGCGGCCTGTGCGAGAGGAAAGACCTTGCCGACCAGCGGCTTGAGTCGGCCATCGGCGAACATCGGCAGCGCGCTTTCCGCGAAGCGCCGCACCATGGCGCGCTTCTCATCCGGCTGACGCGATTTCATCACCGTGCCGATGAGGCGCAGATGATTGTGCAGCAGGACCGAAAGCGGAATGCTGGCGCTGTCCTGACCGCCGAGCAGGCCAACCTGAACGAGGCGCCCACCCGGCGCGAGGCTGCGCAAATTGCGCGCAAGATAATCGCCGCCGACGAAATCGACGATCACATCGACCCCGCGTCCGCCGGTCGCGTTGCGCGCGCCCTGCTCGAAGTCCTCGGATCGATAGTCGAAAACGGCGTCCGCGCCGAGAGCGAGAACGTCCATGCGCCGCTGGGCATTGGCCGTCGCGAAGACGCGGGCGCCCAGCGCATGGGCGATCGCGACGCAGGCCGAGCCGACGCCGCCAGCCGCCGCGTGGATGAGCACGCTCGTCCCACGGGCCGTGCCGCCCAGATGCACGGCGGCTTCCCAAGCGGTGACGAAGGATTCCATCACCGCTGCCGCCCCGACATAGTCGAGACCCTCGGGAATAGGCACCGCCATGCCGCGGTCAACCCGGGCAAACTCGGCATAGGCACCACCACCGACGATTCCCATCACCCGTTCACCTGGCCGTATGTCGGTGACGTCGGTGCCGACCGCCGCCACCTCGCCGGCCACTTCAAGCCCGAGCAGGTCGCTGTCGCCGTAGCTTTGGCGACCATAATAGCCCTGACGCTGCAGAAGATCGGCGCGGTTGACGCCCACCGCGTGAACCTTGACCAGAAGATCGCCGGGACGGACTTCCGGCACGGGCGCGTCGGCGAGGCGGAGGACGTCCGCCGCACCGAAATCGTCGAACACGATCGCTTTCATTTTGCCGCAGCCTTGGCGTCCGCGCGGCGGGCGATGCTGGCGGCGAAGAGCGGCGTCTCACGACGGTTGTGGTCGCCGCCGGCTTTCTGCCGGGCCACGGCCGCCTGCTCGAAGGTCTGGCCATGCGCGGCGAGGAAGTCCATGAATACGTCGGTCGGGTGCGAGGTGACGCGGTTGGTATAGCGGGTGCGTCCGCCCTCGATCGACTCGGCGATCAGTTCCCAGATCACGTTGACCTGCGTGCGTCCCACCGGCGTGAACACATCGGAGATCGAGTTCATCCGGCAATAGCTCGCCGTGGCCTCCTCCGCGACATAGTGCTGGATCACCAGCCCGGTGCCGATCATTTCGACATTGATCACCATGCGGCGGCCATCATCGGTCGTGGTGACGCCGGACCCGATATGGTCAGGCGGGCAGCAGCGCAGATATTCGGCTTCGGGCAGCGTGAACAGCCAGTCTGCGATATCGACCTTTTCAATGGAAACGTCGATTTCCGCGGTATAGGCGGACTGCGAGAGGATCTTGTCGGTGATGACTTTCATGATTTTGCCTTGCCGATATACGATTGTATTATTTACCAGTACTCGCCTTGCCGGAGGCCGAATGCCAATACGGTGACTGCCGATGTAGAACCGGTTATGCGCGACGTCCCGGCCGGGCGTATTTCGATATTTCCATGATCGCTGACCTTGCTTGCGAGATGGAACGACTGTCCGATTTTGCCGCGAGGATGGCGTGTCGGCGACGAGGTGCCGCCGCTGTGTGAACGCCGCGAATATGCGAGTGTCCGGGACCGGCGATAAGCCGATGCCCGCTGCAAACGGCTTTGCCTGGATCGCAAAGATGAGACCCCATTTCGCCGAATATCTCGCCACCTTCGTCGATGTCGTCCGGGCGGGCAGTTTTTCCGGCGCCGCCCGCCGGCGCGCGGTGACACCCTCGGCGATCGTTCGGCAGATCGATGCGCTGGAGAGGGATCTTGGCGTTGCCCTGTTCATCCGTTCGACGCGCGCACTCACGCTTACCGATGCCGGCCAGCGCCTGTGCGAGCGGGCCCTGCGGCATCTCGACGAACTGGCCGACACCCATGCCGAGGTTGCCGCCTTCGACGGCTCCGTCTCCGGCACGCTTCGGATTGCCTGCTTCCCGACCTTCGGCAAGCGCTATGTCCTGCCGGTCGTCGCGGCGCTGCAGACCGAGCATCCGGCTCTGCATGTCGATCTCGACCTGACGGAGCGGCTCGCCGATCCGGTGGCCGAGCGGCTTGACGCCGTCATCCGCATGGGCGCGCTTGCCGACAGTACGTTGATCGCGACAAGACTGGCGCCGCTCACGCGGCTGCTGGTCGCGAGCCCCGCCTATCTGTCGCGGGAGGGCACGCCCAGCAGCGCCGCGGATCTGTCATCGCATCGACTGCTCGACAAGCTTCATGGCGCCGATCTCCTTGGTTGGCGCGACGTGCTCGGTTGCCCGGCGGGCCACGCCGGGAACGGCACGGTGGCGTTTCGCTCGGATGATTTCGAGGCCCTGCGCGCAGCCGCCGAGGCAGGCCTGGGGATCGCCATTCTATCGAGCTGGGTTGTCGGCCCGGATGTCAGGGCGGGAAAGCTGATGCGGCTAGGGCTCGGCGGTGAGCCATGGAACGACGCCTCGTCAGGGATCTACCTGCTGCGTGCTCTGCAGCAGCCGAGCGCGAAGGTGCGAGCCTTCGCTGAAGCATTGCGTGCTTCTATCGGAAGTCCGCCGAGTTGGGAGCCGTGATCGAATAACGCCTGAACGGGGCGTAACGAGCCAATTGCAGACGTTCGCAGCAGCTATCACGAGTGGCCGGTTGGGGGCCGGTGGCGGACTGTCCGTTATTGGGGACTTCAAACGAGAAGCGGACATATCGCCGATGAATGTCCGAGGCCGAAACTGCCCCTTAGCTCACGGGAGGGACGTCCGCTTTCGGGTAGTCTATTGGATTGCTCTTGCATGAAGGAGAGGACGGTCCATTTCAGGCTTAGGGAAGCGTCACCAAAGAGAAGAACGGCCCCCTTGGAGCATCGTTAGAGCCCACGCGTAGACGTTGCCTTGAGGGCGGCAAGCACCCCCTCATACTTAACGGGGCGGTTACAGCATCCTCGTCGGGCGAGTCGTGTCGAGGTTCGGATGCCGGAGTTCCCAGTCGGTGGATGAAGTCTCGCGCGGTGGGAGCGCCTGGCACGGACGCTGAGTTCGAGTTCTGGTTTCCCGTCGACCCGGTCCAAACCCCCAGCCAGGCTCATCCTGTCCCAAAGATAGAGAGCGGCGATGTTGGATGCAGGTAGGGGACATCGAAGGGAGCCCTGGCAAACTTCTCTTACAGGATGGTCAACCGCCTTGCCCAATGACAGCGACGATCCTGCCAATGAAGGGCTGGGACATCACTTGCCGTAACGAAACTGCAATGCGTTCGAAGGATCTTATCGGTTATGCACTTGCAGGCGCAGAACACGGTCGGCTTTGTCGCTTGCTTTGCGGAACGTTTGTCTGTGCAATGACGCGCTTTTCTTGTGTCTCTTGATAAGAGCAGGGGGAGATGATGTTCCGGAGAATATTCGGCGTCCTATGTGCCGCGATGCTCATGATGTCATCGACACTCGCGGCCGACAAACCGAAGGAATTGGTAGTGGGCATTACCACTTTCCTATCAGGGTCGGCTTCCGTTTTCGGCGTTCCCGGAAAGAATGCCGCGGAGCTACTGATCGCAGATCTCAATGCCAAAGGGGGCATTCTCGGTGTACCTCTCCGTCCAATCTTCATTGACGAGGGGGCCGGCATCAATCAGCTCATGTCGGAATATCGCCGCGTCGTGTTGAACGAAAAGGCCGAGGTGATGCTGGCTTCTGTCTCGAGCGCGAGTTGCCTGGCGCTTACCCCGGTCGCGGAAGATCTGGAGGTTCCGAATATACTCTGGGATTGCAGTTCACCGCGCATCTTAGAAGACAACAACTACAAATACAGCGTACGTACGCAATCGCATTCAGGCGCCGAGATGCTCGCGGCGGCGCTGTATTTGGTGAAGAATAAAGCCGACTTCAAAACGGTTGCCGGCGTTAACCAAGACTACGCCGCCGGCCGCGACCAGTGGGGGCTCTTCCGCATCGCGCTGAAAGCCTTGAAGCCCGACGTCGAGATCGTCGCCGAGCTGTTCCCGAAATTTGGAGCGCCGGACTACTCGACCGAAATTTCCCGCCTTCAGGCGCTGCGGCCCGACGTGATCGTCAACACGTCGTGGGGCGGCGATCTGGACACCTTCGTCCAGCAGGCGTCCGCACGGGGTGTCATGACACAGGCCACCTTCGTGTTCCCCCTTGGCGAGAGTTCGCTGCAGCGTCTCGGCGGCGCAATGCCGGCCGGCGTCATCATCGGCGGACGCGGCGATCATTATTTCCTGCATCCGAAATATGCGCAGGAGCCGGCCTTCAGAGAATTCGTGGAACGGTACCGCGAGAAGACGAGCGCCTACCCAATCTACCCCGTGCTACACATGGCCCAGGCGATTTCGGCGCTTGAGGGCGCTTATAAGAAGGCTGCCCTGACGAACGACGTTCCGTGGCCATCGAAGGAACAGCTGATGGCGGCGTTTCGCGGCCTCAAATTCCGGGGCCTGACCAGCGAAGTCTCCATCCGCGAAGACAATCAGGGTCTCGAAGACCAGTTGATCGGAACCACGGTCCGCGTGCCGGAATATGGCTTCGCGGTTCTGGATCGGATGTCGATCTACCCTGCGGAACTGGTGACCACACCCATCGGCGCGAAATCGGCTGACTGGCTTTCACAGATCAGGCTCGAGACTGCGAACGATCCGTCGATCGAGACCTTCGAGGCCAAGAAATAACCGGCGGGTCATCGGTCATGTCCATCCAGACGATCTTGCTGGCAGCTCTGGATGGCCTCTCCTATGGCGCGCAAGTCTTTCTGGTCGCCGTGGGGCTCTCCTTAATCTTCGGCGTATTGCGGATCGTCAACGTCGCCCATGGCAGTTTCTATGCCATTGGTGCCTATGTGGCGGCTTCGTTCAGTCTTCTTATTGCCGCTGAAGGCTGGAGTCCGTGGCTGACCTATCCGGCCATGATCCTGTCTGCCTGCCTCGTCGGCATAGTCTTGGGCGGCGCCCTCGAGGTCGGCCTTCTCCGGCGTATCTATGGCAAGGAGCAGGTTCTCCAACTGCTTGTCACCTTCGCGGTCTTCATGATCCTCGAGGACATGCAGAAGGCGGTTTGGGGCGTCAGTCCGTATTTCATCGATGCGCCACTTGGCCTGCTCGGTACGGTGAATATCCTCGGCATCAACTATTCAATCTACCAACTCGTAATCGTGCCGTTCTTCGCGGCAGTCGTGCTGGTCAGCCTGCGCTACGTCCTGCGGCGCACGCGCCTCGGCCGCATCGTCACGGCGGTGACCGACGACCGCGAGATAGCGGCGGCGATGGGAGTGGACGCGACCAGAATCTACCTCCTTACCTTCATGATCGGCGCCTCTTTCGCGGCCTTCGGCGGGGCTCTGGCTTCGGGATCGACCTCGCTCGTGCCCGGCATGGGTGCGGGAATGACCATCCTCTCCTTCGCAATCGCAGCGACGGCCGGTCTCGGCCGAATAGAGGGCGCGGCGGTGGCCGCGCTGATGATCGGGCTCGGCCGGTCGCTCGCTGTCTACATGGCCCCCGAATTCGATGTGCTGGTGCCTTACCTGATCATGTTCCTGGTCCTGCTCTTCAAGCCTCAGGGCCTGTTCAGCGTGCAGCAGACGAGGAAAGTGTAATGCGTCCCGAATTCCTGCCGGGTGTAGCGGCCGCGTTGGTGTTGGCCCTGGTCCCCCTGCTGGTCCCCTGGACAACGGTGATGCTGACGATCGCGCTCGCCATCGGATTGTCGGTACTGGCCATCGTCGTGCTGCTGCGGGCCGGGCAGGTCTCGTTCGGGCACGGCCTCTATTATGCGACCGGGGCATATACCGTGGCCTTCCTCGTCAAGGCGCGGCTCTCTCTCGACGCACTGATCCTCATCCCGCTCGGTGGGCTGGTCGCGATGCTGATCGCCGTGGCCTTCGGATTTTTCGCGGTGCGTTATCGCGACATTTTTTTCGCGATGATCAATCTGGCGATCTCGATGGTAGCCTTCTCGCTGCTCGAGAAGCTCTACCACATAACCGGCGGCGGGGACGGCATGAACGTGGCACGTCCGACGCTTGGTGGCGGGCGCCTCGACCGCGCCGCCTTCGAGGCCTGGATGTTCTATGCGACGCTTGCGATCGCCGCACTCGCAGGTCTTCTCGTGACGCGCTATCTCGCCTCGCCTTTGGGCAGGGCGCTCGAGGCGGTGAAGAGTAACGAGATGCGGCTCGAATATCTCGGCGTCTCCGGCAACCATGTTCTCCATGTCGCCTACGCGATCTCCGCCGCACTCGCCGGGGTGAGCGGGGCTATCATCGCCATCGTCAACGGCCACGTTGCTCCCGAATTCGCTTATTGGGTACGCTCGGGCGAGTTCGTCTTCATCGCGATCCTCGGCGGCGCCGGCAACGTGCTGGGCGCGTTCGCAGGTTCCATGGTCTTCGAGGCGATCCGCAACCATGCGGCTGCCCTCGCCGCCGACTACTGGCAGACGACCCTCGGCTTGTCGCTCATCGCGATCATCATGTTCGCGCCTGACGGGCTGACTCAGCTGCGCTTCAAACGGAACAAGACGCGGCCATGACCCAGCGTCCCGTCCTCGAGGCGCGCAACCTGCGTCTCCATTTCGGCGGCGTCGCCGCTGCCGACGATGCGTCGCTGTCGGTGGCCAGCGGACAGCGTGTCGCGATCATCGGGCCGAACGGCGCGGGCAAGACGACCTTCATCAATATCTGCACCGGCTATCTGAAACCTCAATCGGGCTCGGTGCTGTTCGAAGGACGCGAGATGACCGGGCTTGCACCGCGCCGGATCGTGCGAAACGGGATCGCCCGCTCCTTCCAGTTGCCGCAGCTGTTCCTCGACATCACCGTGCTCGAAAATCTGCTGGTAGCTCTGGCGGCGCGGGAAGGCATCTGGAACTCTTGGATGCCCCTGGAGCGCCATGGCAAACGCGACGAGATGCTTGACCTACTCGACGTGATCGGGTTGACCGACGCGGCACACCGATTGACGCGCGAACTGCCTGAAGGCATGCGCAAGCTGGTCGATATCGCCATGGCTCTCGCTCTGAAGCCACGGCTCATCTTCATGGACGAGCCCACAAGCGGGGTGTCGACCCAGGAGAAATTCACGATCATGGATGTCGTGATCAGGGCGCTAGAGCAGAATGCGACCACGGCGGTCTTCGTCGAGCACGACATGGATGTGGTGTCGCGCTACGCTGACAGCGTCGCGGTATGGTCCGGCGGGCGCATCAGCCTAACCGGAACGCCGGCGGAGGTCCTCGCCGATCCTGACGTCCGAAGAAACGTCGTGGGCGCCTGACATGCTTCGGCTTGAAGGCGTTTGGGCGGAGATCGATGGCGTCACCGTGGTCCGCGATGCCAGTCTCGACGTGCCCGCCGGCGCGACTGTCGCTCTGATCGGCCGCAACGGCGCCGGCAAGACCAGTCTTCTGCGCCTGATCATGGGAGCGCTGAAACTTCGCTCGGGACAGATCCACTTCGACGGTCATGACCTGGCCGACCTGCCGCTACATCACCGCCCATCCATAGGCATCGGCTATGCGCCGGAAAATCGCCGGCTCAATGGCTCGTTCACGCTGGAGGAAAACCTACGTTTTCCAGGCGAGGTGATACGGCTTTCCCCAGCGGAGCTGTCGCGGCGGCTCGATCTTGTCTACGCGGTGCTGCCAGAACTGCGAGATATGCGTGAACGGCCGGCCGCCGGCCTGTCCGGGGGCCAGGGCAAGATGGTAGCGCTCGGCCGCGCCCTAGTCGCCGGCACGCGACTGGTCCTGCTCGATGAGCCGTTCCAAGGCCTTGCGCCGGTGCTCGCGCAGCGCTACGGCGCGGCGCTGCGGGGATTGCGGGAGTTCGATCGCGACATTGCCCTGCTCATTACCGAGTCGAACCCGGGCCTGCTGCGTGCCTTCGCCGATGAGCATTACCTGATCGAGCGCGGCGAGATCTCGCGATCCGGCACGTTGCCCGTCGCAATCGACTAGCCCCTGGCCGCGCGCTGCTGGCGAAAGTCGCGGACAGGCAGGCCGCCCCAGCCCCAGTTCTCCATGTCGACCTCCTCGATGACGACGAAGGTCGCATCGAGGGGCTTGTGGAGGACATCTAGCAGCAACTGGCTGGCACCGGCGATCAGCGACGCCTTCTCTTCAGGCGTGATGGAAGCACGACCGGGGCCCGATCCTTCGCGTGTGACCTGAATGGTGACGATCGGCAAGACAACCTCCCTTGGACGTTCGGCGGACGGACCGCCGTGGATGTGAAGGATTTCCCTGGCAGAGCAGCACCATTAACCGCCGATGACACGTTGACGGCCCATTCGACACAGTTGCGGGAAATCGAACGCCGGACGCCCGGAGCGTGGGCGGCCGACCGGCTCATGCACTGCCGTGCCGCTGTTCCGTGATCCGCTTGCGACCGGCAGAACGATAACGCCGCGTTCCAGCTATCTGCCGTGGTCTGCGTCTCGGCCAGCACCATCAGTAGCTTCATCGCTCTTCGCTTCGGGAGCGGCGGATTGAAAACCGCCAGCATTACGAAGCCGCAGGCGGAGCAAGTCACTTGGACCTTGGTGTCGACGATACGATGGTATCGGTTCTCTCTAGACAATACGGCGCACCCATACGAAGCTAAATCTCGATCGGCCGCACTCGCTTCCGTATTGCCTGTTCTCGGCCTGCTGCGCTTTTAACAACAATTCATAAGGTTTCATTGGCCGTCCGGCTCCGAACGACGCAAGGTTCCATGGTCACAGCGTAGACGCGGCGTATCGAGGTGGGACCACGCTTCGGATGTCGTAGAGCGAGGTGGCGCTGCATTGGCAACACAGGTCAGCAGGAGAACGCACTATGCGCCCATCGCCCGAGTTCTTTGTCGGCGCCGGCCATCCATCCCCGCGGTTTGCCGGGCTTTCGTCTATCGCGCGTTCGGGGCCCATCGTCTTCATCGCCGCCAGTGATGCATTTACGACCGAGGCATTGCGACCGATCATCTGCGACATGGGCTGGAGGGCGAAGGAACTGTCGTCGGCAGACGCTCTGCTACCAGAGCTGGAGGTCACCGTGCCGAGCTGTCTCGTCCTGGACATCTCGCGGCCAATGCCGGGAGATGTCCATATCGAGGACTACCTTGCCGCCCGGCGTGCCGAGATCCCCGTCGTCTGCCTCATCGGTACGGCCGACGTCCTGACGACGGTTCGCATCATGAAAACCGGCGCCGTCGACGTGCTGCCGAAACCGGTGCGATCCGATCTCTTGACCTCTGCGGTCCAGGAAGCTTTGGCACAAAGCCAGGCCATGCTGCGGGAGAACATGGTCTCGCGCACGATCCGCGAGAGCTACGCATCGCTGAGCCCTCGCGAACGCGACGTGATGGGACTGATCGTGTGCGGCCTCCTGAACAAGCAGGTCGGCGGCGAACTCGGCATCAGCGAGATCACGGTGAAAGCGCACCGCGGCCGGGTGATGCGGAAGATGAAGGCGCGCTCCTTCGTGGAACTCCTGAAGATGGCCGACACGCTGAAGCTCGCCGCGCGCCGCGCCGCCAATTGAGCCGGTGCCGGTCAGCGGTCGTCGATGCCGGATAGCTCGTCGATCAGCGCCTTGGCGCGACGCAGATCGGCGGTCTCGAATCCCTCGGTGAAGCGTCCGTAGATCGGCGCGAGGAGATTTCGCGCGTCGCGTCGCCGGCCGCTACCCTGATAGCGCCGGGCGAGGCTCAGAGCCGTGCGCAGCTCCCAGGACAAGGCGCCCTGTCGGCGTGCCCAATCCAGCGATTGCTGGAAATGTGTTTCGGCCGCGTGGTCCGCCGCCGCGTCACCTCTCGCCACGAGAAGCTCGCCCTTGATGCGCAGGACCTCGGCGATGCACCACAGTTCCTCATCGCGCTCGCACATGCCGAGTGCTTTGTCGATGAGCCCTAGACCCTCGTCGACGCTGCCGGCGAGGCACAATCCTTCGGCATATTGGGCGAACACCCAGGTATGGCGCAGTGAGAAGCGGTTCTCGGGCAGTACGGCCAGGGTGGTTCGCAGCAGGTCCAGGCCGGCGGCGACATCGCCTTGCTTGATCAGCAGGATTCCGCGAAAGCACTTGCCCCAGTGATGCCAGATCGGCAGGCCGTCCCGCGCTGAGCGGCTGAGCAGCAGGTCCGTGTAGTGCTGCGCGCCGGGCAAATCGTTGGCCATCAGCGAAAGCAGGCATGCCCCCTTGGCCAGCGAGTTGCAGAGGGTGAGCGTGTGGTCGAACGCCTGCGCTTCCTCGACATTGGTGGCATTCATCGTCTGGGCCTGCGTGACGAAGCCCTGCAGCCACAGGATGGACACCAGGAAATTGCGCGCGGTGATCTTCTGGTCGAACTGGAAGCGGATGATATGGGCGCGATGCACCGGCGCCACGTAACGGCTCAGCATGTACTCGATCTGCCGCCGCGCCGTCCGCTGGTCGCCAAGGAAATGGGCCGTGAAGCCCCGCATGCGCTCGCCGGTCAACGGATCCACCGGGTCGGACGACCGGGGCGCCACCTCGCAGAACCGGTCGGCGAGTGCCAACGCCTCTCGAAAGGCGCCGCGATTGTGTGCATGGCACCAAAGGCACCACAGGACGCGCAGCGTATAGTCGGTATCATCGAGCTTTTCGGCAATCCTCAGAGCCTCGTTCAGCGCCGCTTCGAGCTCCGTTCCCGAGGCTTCGATGTTGAGCAGCACAGCACCCAGAGCGTGCTGGAACTGAAGCTCAAGGCGCAGGTCACGTTGCGCGCTGGATGTCAGCACCAGCAGCGACTGCACGACCCGCGTGCGGCATTCGTTCATCAGCGAAAGGTGCATCCACAGCGGCAGCGCAGCCTGTGTGAGGGCAACGCCCAGCATGGCGTCGTCGCTTGACGAGAAGGCCCAGTCCAGCGCCTTACGCAGATTGTCGACGTGCCATCCATAGATCGTGAGCCACTCGTCGCGCCCGATCGCCTCGGCATCGGCGCCGGCGCGGACCAGCATGGCGCGATAATGTTCGGCATGTCGGCGTGCGGTGGAGGTGAACTCGCCACTGCCGACCAATTTCTCGATCGCGTAGGCGCGCGTGGTGTCGAGCAGGCGGTAGACGGGCGTCTGCCCTTTGGCATTCACGGAGACAAGCGACTTGGCGACCAGATCGGCAATGGCGCGAATGACATCTGCGGCGTCGTCCTCCATTCCGATCGCGACCGCCTGGGCGGCTTCAAGCGTGAAGCCGCCGACGAAGATCGCCAGCCGGTGCAGCACCTTCTGCTCGGTGCGGTCGAGATACTGGTAGCTCCAGTCCAGCGCCGCCGTCAGGGTGCGATGCCGCGGCAGGGCAGTGCGCCTTCCCTGCATGAGTAGACGGAAGCGGTCGTCCAGCTGCGTCGCCAGATCCTGCAAGCCGAACGTATCCACGCGACTGGCGGCCAGTTCGATGGCCAGCGCCATGCCGTCCAGCTTGCGGCAGATGTTGGAGACGAGCGACACGGTCTCGTCCGTGACCTCAAACGCCGCGGAGTTGGACTTCGCGCGCTCGACGAACAGTTCGACTGCGGCGAAGGTCAGAGATTGCCGTGCGGTGAGGATCGCCGCTGCCGGCGGCGTGTCCAGTGGTTCGAGGTAGTGGACGTTCTCGCCTTCCACCCGCAGCGGTTCGCGGCTGGTCGCGAGTACTCGCAAATCGGCAGTGCCACGCAGGAGCGCGTCGATGAGGGCGCTGGCGGCGTCGAGGACATGCTCGCAACTGTCGAACAGGAGCAGGACCCGGCGTGTGCGCAGGAAATCGACCACTTCCGAAATCGGATCGTCTGAAGTGACCGCTAGCCCGAGCGTGGCCGCCACGACGCTCGACAGCGCAATCGACTTCGATACCGTCGCGAGATCGACGAAGAACACCCCGTCGGGATAAACCGGGGCAGCCCGGTCGGCGACCGTGAGTGCCACCGTCGTTTTGCCGATGCCGCCAGGACCGACGATGGTGAGAAGACGACGGTGCTCGAGGCGCTTGATGGCCTCGGCCACCACGCCATCGCGGCCGATGACTCGCGATATCCGTTTTGGTAGCGCCGGACTGCGCTGCGCCGCCACGGGCGCGATTGTCGGCGCTTCGATCGGCAGCAGTGAATGCACGACCGGCGCCACGAAGCGGTAGCCGCGGCCCGGCACGGCAACCACGTAGCGGGCACCTGCGCGTCCGTCGTTTAGCGTACGCCGCAGCAGGGCGATCTGAGTGCGCAGGTTTCCCTCATCGACGACGACGTTGGGCCAGGCCCGCGCCATCAGTACGTCCTTCGTGAGGACCTCGCCCGGCTGCTCGACGAGAGCGACCAGGATCTCCAGCGCACGGCTGCCTATCCGGACGGGGGTGTCGCCCTCGAGCAGAAGCTGCCGCTCCGGCTGCAAGCGAAAGGGGCCGAACGTGACCTCGCGCGCGGCGCGCGGGCCTGCACTTTCTGACGAGGCTGCGATCGACAATGCGAGGGTCCGTGATAGATCCCCTAATTATCAGCCGCGTCGGCTCGAGAATAAAGCCACCATTTCGGGCGACGGATAGCTGCGATCATGCACGAAGTGAACCGGCGAAATACAGGATTCGTCCGCTAACGCTGGGAAATCGGGGCCTTCAAGATCGAATCTGGACGCCCTCGGCCGGCAGGCATGCGAGGAGCTCGCGCGTGGTCGTGATGGCGTGCGCATAGGTCGGGCCGTTCAGCTCGTGCGCGGCATGCATCATCTCCTTCGAGAACGCCGCGGTCGCGTCCCGAACAAGAGTGACGTGGAAGCCGAGCTCCATCGCGTAGCGTCCTGTGGACTCTATGCATGTATTCGCAAGCAGGCCCACGACTATGACGTGCGTGATGCCATGCTGTCGGAGTTGCTGGTCGAGGTCCGTGTTGGCGAAGCCGCTTTGCGCCCAGTGCTCTTTCACGACGATGTCGCCCGGCTTTGGCGCGAAATCGGGATGCCAGTCGCCGCCCCACTCGCCTCGGGCGAAGGAGTGCCGCTTCATGATGGCGCGCTGGGTCGGATTGGGATGGCACCAGCATTCGTAGTCGCCGGGTTCCCAGCGCCGGTGCGGTACGATGAAGACACGGATTCCGGCGCGGCGTACCGCCTGATCGACGGCTTTCAGATTGGCGATTAGACCGACCTCCTCCGCGACCTCCTTCACCCGCGGCCAGATCTTGCCGCCCTCGGACAGGAAGTCGTTGTAGGGATCGACGAAAAGGAGCGCTGTCGATTTTCGGTGATAAGTGAGCTCCGACATTTCCATTCTCCGCTGCGCCGGCTGGCGATGGTTCAGTTTCGGAGCGCGGCGCGCTCGATGCTCGCGGCAAAGAACGGTGTCTCGCCGCGGTTGTGCGCGATCGACATGGGCTGGCGCTGGCTGCGGAACACATCAAGCGGAATGCCCTGGCGATCTAGGAAAGCCCGGAATTCATCGGTGGCCGTCGAGCGGACATGATTGGTGAACTCGCACCGTTCCCCGTCGATGGTCCTGACACTCATCTCCCAGAGAATGTGGAGGGTAGTCCTGCCGGCGGGTGTGAAGACGTCGGAGACGGACTCAAGGATCAAGTGATCCTTTCGCCCCAACGTTTCGACGTAATGCTGGACCATGAGGCTGCCGCCGATCACCTCGACGTTGATCGACATGCGTCGGCCGTCGGGCGCGGTAGTGAAGCCCGCGGCGATGTGAGCAGGGGAGCATCCCTGGTACTCAGCCTCGCTCAGCGAGAAGCACCACGCAGGGATGTCGATCTTGTCGATCGGCACGTTGATGGTCGCCGTGAAGCTCGATTCGACGATCTCGGTGTCGCTCATATCGTGTTTCCTTGATTTCGAAAGGAGCCAGTCAGAGGAAGTCGCGGATTAACCCGGCCACCTCGTCGGCGGCGGTATCCAATGCGAAGTGCCCCGCTTCGAGGATGTGAATCTCCGCCTGCGGCACGTCGCGCCGGTAGGCTTCGGGCTCGGAAAGGTCGAAGGAAGTGTCGTATTTGCCCCAGAGCACCAGCAAACGCGGCTGCGTTTTTCGCAGCCATGCCTGCCAAGCCGGATAGGCAGCGACATTGCTGCGATAGTCGTAGAACAGCTCGGTCTGGATATCCGCCTGGCCGGGTCGTCCGAGGAAGGCGAGTTCGTCCGTCCAGAGATCGGGATCGTAGAGCTCGATCCGCGGATCGCTGCCCAGATGGCGCCGACGGGTGGCCTCCGGTGAAAGGAGATTGACGCGCAATGCCGACTCGTGGGCAGCACGATCCGCCCAGTACGCGCGACGTTGCTCCCAGAGCTTGCCGAGGCCCGTCTCATGCGCGACCGCGTTCTGGATAATCAGCGCTTCGACCCGCTCGGGGTGAGCCATCGCCATGCGAAAGCCGACCGGGCCGCCGTAATCCTGCATGAACAGGCTGTAGTGGGAGAGGCCGAGCGTCTCTGCAAACCGCGTCATGATGTCGGCCAGATGGTCGAAAGTGTAGGAGAAGTCGCTCGGCGGCGGTGCGGCGCTATGACCGAAGCCGGGATAGTCGGGTGCGATCAGGAGATAGTCGTCCGCCATTCGCTGAAGCAACGGTTCATACATTCGGGATGACGACGGCAACCCGTGAAGCAACAGCAGCGTCCGGGCGCCGGGGCGACCGGCCTGGCGGTAGAAGATCGGCAAGCCGCCGACTTCGCACGTGTGATAGCTCGGAAGGCCACTCATCCTGATCACCTCCGGCGGGCATCGGCTGGCGCGTCAGACCTTCACCCTGGTCACGACATCGATGTTGCCGTGCGTGGCGCGCGAATACGGACAGAGAGTGTGAGCTTCGTCGACCAGCGCCTGAGCTGCATCGTGCGGCAGGCCTGGAAGATTGACGTTCAGCCGGGCACCGAGCGTATAGGCGCCATCTATCAGGCTGAGATCCACCTCTGCGTCGATGGTAAAGCCCGGCGGAAGCGCCACCCGGCTCTTGCGTGCGGCGATGTTGATCGCGCTCTCGAAGCAGGCGGACCAGCCCGCGGCGAAGAGTTGCTCCGGGTTGGTGCCGGTGCCGTGGCCGCCTGGAGGAGAGAGGCGGATGTCAAGATTGCCGTCGGAACTACGGGAGGTGCCGCCTTCGCGTCCTCCCGTCGTGTGGACCTTGGCAGTGTAGAGCAGCTTGGGTTGTGCGTTCATTTCGATGTTTCCGTGGAAGAAAGAAGACAGGGAGCGGCGGCCTGCCGTGGCGGCCCTTGCTGGCCATCAGGCGCGCACGGAGCGGAAGGAGGCGCGCAGCTCTGCGGCGAAGGCGGCTGGCTGCTCCCACGCGGCGAAGTGGCCGCCCTTGGGCAGCCGGTTGAAATGGACGAGCTTGGGGAACGCCTTTTCCGCCCAGCTCTTCGGCGCGGCGTAGATCTCGTCTGGGAAGACGCTGACCGCCACCGGGATGGCGATGTGCTTCGGCGCGAAGAAGGCGAGCTTGTTCTCCCAGTAGAGCCGCGCCGACGACACTGCCGTCCCGGTCAGCCAGTAGAGCGTGACATTGTCGAGGATGTCGTCCCGCGTCAGGCCCTCGGCTTCGCCATTGAAGACGCGCACGATGAGTTTGTAGCTGCGCGCGTCGTGGTCGAGCATCCAGGCGGCGAGGCCGACCGGCGAATCCTCCAGGGCGTAGAGGGTCTGCGGCCGGTTCGCCATCTCCTGCGCATAGCCGAGGCCGTGCTTGTAGAAGAAATCGAGCTGCGCATAGGCGTTCGCCTCATCGGGCGACAGCCCGGTCGGCGCCGGCCCGCCGGCGGCGAGCGCGGCGGCGATGTCGTCCGGCACGGTCGCTGGCATGTTCGTGTGGATGGCCAGCAGTTCCGGCGGCGCCTGCACCGCCATCTGCTCGGAGACCGCATCGCCCCAATCGCCGCCCTGGGCGACGAAGCGCGTATAGCCGAGGCGCTTCATCAGGGTCGTCCAGGCACGGTCGATGCGCTGGGGATCCCAGCCGGTGGAGGTCGGCTTGGCCGAGAAGCCGTGGCCGGGAAGCGAGGGGATCACGACGTCGAAGGCATCTTCCGCCGTTCCGCCATGCGCCGTCGGGTCGGTGAGCGGATCGATGACCTTCAGCTGCTCGATCACCGAACCGGGCCAGCCATGGGTGATGATCACCGGCAGCGCGCCGGGATGCTTGGACCGGACATGGATGAAATGGATGTCCAGCCCGTCGATCTCGGTGACGAACATCGGCAGCGCGTTCAGACGCGCCTCGACCTTCCGCCAGTCATGCTCGCTCTGCCAATACTGCGCGAGCTTGCGCATGGTGGCGAGTTGCACGCCTTGCGTCGCATCCCGCACCAGCTCCGGCGTCGGCCACCTCGTGGCCGCGATCCGCCGGCGCAGATCGGCAAGCGCCGTGTCGGGGAAATGCACCTTGAACGGCTGGATGGCGTCGGACTGGGCGGAGAGCGGCGTTGGCATCATGGTGGCGACTCCGGCTGCTGCTGCGGCGGCGAGCACATCGCGCCGCGTGAGGGCTGATTGGGCTTCCGGCATGACGTTCTCCTCTGCAGCCATCGACGTGGCTGGCTGAGTAATTTTCATCCGTTATTTTGGCTGATGGCCCGGTAGTGGCGATTGCACGTTGGTATCGACGATACTTTGGTATCAACTGGCGAGTCTCGATTGCACGCAACAATCGGTTTTGCTTATTTTACTATAAGCTGACGCGGATATGTTCTGGATGTCGCGTTGAAATTGATACTAAGGTGTCGCTTACACCTTGGAATAATAGAGTTGTACGCCGCCATCCCTCATTTTGCTCGGGCTCGACATCATGTCCGTTGAAGAGGAGAGGACAATGCCGGCCCGTCGGCGTGCTGGTGGATCGCAAAGGCGGACTGCTGGTGGCCGACGATGTCGGCCATGCGGTGTAGCGGTTGAAGAACTAAGCGTCGGCCGCCTCACTGGGCCGGACGGCGACGCTAGGCGGCTGAGGATTGCCGAAATGTTGCGCAACGGCTGACGCTGCGCGTCGCGGCACTACCCCTAACTCCGACTGACCAAACCCATGTAACCGACGCTGTCGGCTCTCCGTAGTACCGGGGGGCCCCAAGACGGAGCCATGTTGCCGTGTCACTCAACAAACTCGCCATCGCGCCGCTGCCGGCTCCGCCCGGCTGGTACGCAGTTCCCCTTCGTCTGATCATTCGGTACGGCTTCTTCGCGCACGGATATGCGAAGCTCCTGCGCGGGCCCGATCACTTCACCGGTATCCTGGCTGCGATCGGCATGCCATTTCCTCACCTGCTCAGTTGGGCGACCGTGGCGATCGAGCTTGTCGGCGGACTGATGATCCTGGCCGGCGCGCTCGCTCCCCTCGTCACCGTGCCCATGATCGTGGTGCTGCTAGTCGCCATCTTCTCCGTCCACCTCCCCAACGGCTTCAGCTCGATCAAGCTGATGTCCTATGACGCGAGCGGAGCCCATTTCGGCCCACCCGGCTATGAGACCGACTTGCTCTACGTCGCGGGACGCCTGGCCCTCTCGATTGCAGGTGCTGGACCATTCTCGGTCGACAGCTATTTGCGCCGGCGCCAGAGGCCCGCGAAGGACTAATTCAGCGGATCGTCGTCCCGCCTGGTCGTTGACATCAATCCCCATCACTCGTCCCCGGTCTCCTCTGGGACGACATGCATTGCGCGTTTGTGCTTAGTTTTAGGACAGCGAGGGTGACTCCTACGCTGCACCCCCTTGAACAATCAATTTGATCTCCAAAATGATGCCGCTGGAGCGGCACCATCCGCTCGAGACTGCAGTCGCCCGCCATGGGCATATGATTGCGGAGATTGGAGATGGAACATCAGCATCCAACCACTTCAGCGACCATCGAAGAATTCGCTGCCGCGCTGTCCGATCCAGCACAAGTGCTGGCTCATGCCGGCCTTGCTCCGGAAGATCAGCGGGCAATTCTCGCGTCGTGGGCGTCCGATGCCAGAGCGATCCCGGGTGCGCCAGCCCTACGCCGACTTGAGAGCGGCGCTGTGGTCAGGCTGGCCGATATCCTCCTGGCTTTGAGGGACATCGACCAGCGAGCAGGCAACGGCGGCGACGACGATCCCCCGCCAGTTCCTGCCGCAGCCGCCGTTCCGCCGCGGATCATCCGGACGGTAGCTGTGGCCGCTTGAGCGCCGCCGTCAAATGTATTGCCAGATCGACGACGTGGAGCGCCTCGCGGCACGCTGATCGCGGCGTGCTGGGAGGCGCGGAACCACAGGCATTCGCGGGCCGCTCGGAGAACGGTCCGCATCTGCGGTTCTTGTCGCGAAGCTTGGTTCGCCTATTTGGGCGACGGTCTCCTATTCGATCTTCAGGACAGCGCCGAATGCCGCCTTCCGACTTAGTGCAGAAATTGAGAGATGCGTCTGTCATTCCCCCTGACGTCCGCAACGAGGACGAGTTGCGTGAGTTGCTGAGGGAGGCCGCGGAGACGATCGAGACGCTCATGCGGCAGCAGAAGGAGGGCGAGCTTTTTCTCGATTTTTCGTCGCGCAGTCCTCGCAAGGGCGGAGGTTGTTGAGCTTTGCCTGCCCCGGCGCCAATCGAGCCTTCGGGCGCAGCATTACTTGGCGCCGACAGACGTGAATTATCCGAGCGGGCCTTATTTCACCCACCTTCATCGCCTATCTGACGGCCAGTCGATTGATCGACTTGCTCGCCCCGATTCGGTGGCGCGGGCCTCTTTCCAAAATTCCGAAAATGAGACGCGGGCCGCCAAGGGCGAGCCGCGCGCGAAGGACTTTTATGAACACCAACAACGCCAAGCGCGGCGACGAACGCCGCACCATGAACACGGCTGCCACCGGCCGTTCCCCCACCGATTGGAAGCCCGAACCGTGCGGGCTCACCCGCGAGCAGATCCGGGCAATCGTCATCGAGCAGATCGGCTAACCCGGCGAAATCCGGGCGGTGCCTCTTCTGCACTTGGCGCATACGGGACTTGCCGGTGTGACCGGCCGACCGCTGAACTCCCAAACTAAGACTCCGCCCTCCTCTCGAGGGTGGGGCCTTCCCGTTCAGAGTCGCGAGAACTCTACCGGTACCAGCAGCGCGTCCGCCACCGGCCCCGCACCCATACGCGGCGACAAACGCGCCGCCGACGGCGCGGTGCGACCCAGACACGCCGCCCATTGCGCCAGACCCAATAAGTGTTATCGGCCGGCGTTCCGTCTGGGGCTTCGCCGTATGATCTATCTGCGGGCGGATCGACTTCTGGGGCAGGCAAGTTCCTAAGCGCGTCGAACGGCGTCGCCTCGGCCCTGCTGGCGACAACCGCGCCGGTGACCACCGCACTGGCGAATCCGAAAAGCCCGAGAAGAAGCGACCGGCGGTCCATTTTTCGTCCTCCCGCGATTTCGGGAAACATGCTCCCGCACCAGCTAAGAGTCCACCGAGATCCGTGCCGGCCGCGCGGATGGCCCCCGACTTCGGTCGGCTGTATTGTTCTCTTGGCGCCGCCTTTGGGCGTTTCCTCTCGACTTTCCCGCCCTCCTTCGGGAGGGCGGAACTCTGCGTTCCGGAGAGCGCCGCTCGCCGAGCACCGGCGGCATTTCTCCTACAAGGGCATGCGAGAGGCGCCGGATAGTGCGGCTATGTTCAATCGGCTGTGTAATGCTGAGATTTGCGAAACAGGAGCGCTGCAAATGTCCGATGCCGCCACGCTGATCGAACTGGACGAGCGCATAGCCATCGCTCGTCAAAACCTGTCCGAGCTGACGGAACAGGCCGCTGCCTTCTCGGGTGGAGCGGACGAAGAACGCTCCGCCGAACGGATTGCGGAACAGCAGGCCCTCTTAGACAACCTCATCCGCCAAAGAGAAGCCTTGGCTGAGTAACAGCGCTCCCCATCGGAGAGCCATTGCGACCGAAAAAGCCGCCATCCTTGTCGGCTCCGGAAGACTAATTTACCGTCGTCATCTCCTGGGGGCGACGGACATGATCCGGATTTTGATCGCGGCGGCAGCCGCTTTGGCGATGAGCGCTATGGCTTCAGCTCACGGCGGCGGCTGCCGTAAGGACTCGCCGCCGGGTCAGTGCTGCCACATGGACCGGAAAGCCGGCACTTTTCACTGCCATTGAGGCTACCTGGCCACCCGTTGCAGAACCGTTGACTTGACAAAGCCCGGCCAGCCCTCAATTTCAAGCGCATGAGTACGGCAAACCCCATCGTTATGCGACTGCATCCGATCGCGGAATCGTAGCCCGAAGTTCGGCCTGGACGCGCCGAGCTTCGGGGCGCTGGGTCATGGGTGGATCAGCTCACCCGCGCGTCTGCCATCACATCCCAGTTCGTATCAGCGCCATGAGAGCCCGAAGGTCGGTCCCGTGGCATGGAGCCGTACATCTATGACCAAGTTCAACACCACTGCCGGCAAGCCGCCAATCGTCGTCAGTGACGAAGATTATGGGCGTCTGACCAAGCTCGCCACGGCCGCCCTCGACCGCTTTCCCGACGTTGCCGAGGAACTTCAGATCGAGATGGAAAGGGCTCAGGTCCTCAGCACGGCCACGATCCCTGAGGGCGTCGTGCAAATGGGCTCGACCGTGGAATATCATTCTGATGTCGAGCAACGGCGACGCATTACGCTCGTCTATCCGGGCGAGGCCGACATCGCGGAGGGCCGGGTTTCGATCCTGACGCCTATTGGCGCCGCCCTGATCGGGCTCTCTGCTGGGCAGTCCATCCGATGGGTGTCTCGTGACGGTCGCGAGCACGTGCTGACGGTGCTCAAGGTAGAGCAACCTGTCGCCTCCGCCACTCCCACGGTGGTGTGAACCGCCCCTGCCACACACCGGCGCCCGCCGCGCGAGCCGCATTTCGGTCAGCGACCTGGGGCGCCGGCATGTGGTGAGATACACCAGCCCCCGCGTGCCTCAGCAACCCGAGGCGCGGCCACCAAGCGTCAATTCTGCTATGTTACGGGCCGGTCTAGTGATTCGGGCCCACGGGTAGAGCGACGAAGTATGGCCGCGACAACCGTCGACACGAGAATCATCGCCGTCTCCTCGCCTATCCAGGCGCGGAGCTTGGCTGGGCGAGCCCTTCCTGTCGCCGTGCTCGTACTTGCCGCATTGTCGACGACGCAAGCTCCCGCCGAAGACATATCGTGCGACCTCACCTCCAGTTCGCTGAGCTGTGCGGGATCCGCGACTGGCGCCGACTCCACAGCACTAGGCGACAACTCTGAAGCGACCCAGGCGTCCGGCACGGCGGTTGGTCAGGGGGCGAAGTCGTTCGGCGCCAACGGAAGTGCCTTTGGGCAGCTTTCGGTTGCGAACGGCGTTTCCTCAACAGCAGTCGGCCAGAACAGTGTGGCCAACGGAACTGCCTCATCGGCTTTTGGGCGTAACTCCGCTGCGAATGCGGATCGAACCACCGCGTTGGGAGCGGATGCCGCGGCTAACTCTATCGCGGCGACAGCAATCGGACAGGCCACGAATGCGAACGGACGATACGCGACAGCGGTCGGCCAAGGCGCGAATGCCAATCTCGACTTCACCACGGCCGTTGGAGCTGAAGCCGCGGCGCAGGGGGTGAACGCATCGGCTTTCGGCTATGGCGCGCAGGCGAATTCATCTGGTGCTACGGCGCTCGGTCAAGGAGCCGCGGCCGCCGCTGCGCAGTCCACGGCCATCGGCCAGACTGCCGCAGCAAATGGCGTTGCTTCGACCGCGGTAGGCCAGAACGCCATTGCCAATGGCAATAGCTCGACAGCGCTCGGCCAGAACGCTGCTGCGAACGCGGAGGGAGCTACCGCCGTCGGCACCATCGCTGCGGCTAACGCGGCGAGCTCAACGGCGCTCGGCTGGAACGCTACGGCGAACGGCGTCGGGTCCACGGCGCTTGGGCAAGGTTCAATTGCTGCATTTCAAGGCTCCACGGCTCTCGGGCAAGGAGCCAACTCCTCGGCGGCCGGCGCTACCGCTATCGGGTACGGCTCTGCTGCGGCGTTCGAGAATTCCACTGCCATCGGCTATGGCGCGGCCACTACGAGAGCTGACCAAATCGCGCTTGGCAGCGGCTCGAACACCTACACGATGCCAGGCCTCACTTCCGCGAAAAGCCAAGCGGCACAGTCGGGACCGTTGCAGGTCGTGACCACCGATGCCTCGGGGAACCTCGCCTCGGCATCCGTCAGCCAGCTGTTTGGTATCGACGAGATTTATCGCGACATCGACCGGGTCCAGGAGGGAGTGGCCATGGCCATTGCGATGGACACGCCGCATCTCCCCTATGGCAAGGACGTCGCCGTAAGCGCGCAGTGGGGGACTTTCGGCGGTCAGAACGCGATGGCGTTCTCTGGCATTGCCCGCTTGATGGATGACAGCCTTTTCCTGACCGGCGGTGTGGGCGTCGGCCTTAATGAAGGGACGATTGGCGGCAAGGCGGGGCTGATGATGGCATGGTGATCGCCCGACCCGCCATGCTCGCCCTCGCGGCAGTATTCGGCATCATCCTCGGGATGCCCGCTGTCACGAGTACGCCGACGGGATTTGTCAGCTCAACGCCAGAGCCTCCAGCTAGCCATTCGCCGTCAACGTCCCCCCGGCAGACTTTGCAGGTGCCTTCACCGCCAGTTCTGATGGCGCTGCTGAGGAGTACGCTCGCCGCTGTCAACCAGGCCAATGTAACCGGCAATTACTCAGTGCTGCGCGACTTGGGCTCGCCGGCGTTCCGCGAGAATTACAATCCCGCTCAGTTGGCGGATCGCTTCCGCCCATGGCGCGATAACTCCCTGGATTTCGCTGCGATCCTTTTGCTCGATGCGAAGCTGTCGCGCGCACCCTCGATAGACGAGCATGGCGTGCTTCAACTCGCTGGGTATTTCCCGACCGAGCCGCTTCGCATCGGCTTTGATCTTGGATTCCAGGCCGTCAACGGCAATTGGCGACTTTCGACGATTTCCGTCAATGCTCGGGACAGTAGCTCAGAAGTCGGAAATTCGGAGGCCAAGACATCTCTTCCGGATGCCCCTCCTGCAAAGAGCACCGCCTCTAAGAATGTTCAGCCGGTCGGGGCCACCGCCTCCATAACGGAGCCCTCCGTGCCCCGGCCGTTCAACATGCGTCCTTGAGCTCAACCGCGCAGATGTCAGCCGACATGCGGCAAGCTCCGCTGAATCAACAGCGGAAAAGCAGCGCGGCGTGCCTTTCAAGCCTGGGCAGAGCGGGAATCCAGCCGGCCGTCCGAAGGGCTCCAAGCATAAGCTGGGCGAGGACCTCCTCAGCGATCTGTATATCAACTTCCGGCAGCACGAGCCGAGCGTGATCGCCAAGGTGCGGGAGACGAAGCCGGAGGTGTATCTGAAGGTGGTCGCTAGCCTCCTGCCTCGTGAGGTGAAGCTCGACGCACCGGATCTCCGCGAGCTGAGCGACGCCGAGCTGATGGCCGTCATCAATGCCACTGCGGCAGCAGCGGGCCTGGAGATCAGCGAAGCTGCCGACGAGACGCCATGCCAGCATTGAAGGCCAAACGCTCGATCGAGACGGTTTCTGAAGCTGCCAATGTGCCCGAACCGAAGGTCTACCGGCTGGAGGCAAAGGCGCGGGACGGCGAAATCGACACGCCTCACTCTGACAAGGTTCGCTGGTGCCTTCAGTACCTGAACGCGTTCGGCACCACTTCTTCCGACTTCGCCAATGTCGAGCTGAACCGACTGATTTCGGTCGTATCCTCGGGTTCCGAACCGGATATGAGGCGCCTCAACGCCGCGCTTGCCGTTGTCGACGGTATCCAGTCGGAGAACGAGGTCGAGGCCACGCTGGCGGTGCAGACGGCCGCAACTCACGCCATGACGATGACCATGATGTCGTGGTCACAGAACGCATCGATGCTCCCGCACATGGAAGCGGCCGGCAATCTCGCGGTGAAGCTCTCCCGCACCTTCACGGCCCAGGTGGAGGCTTTGACCAAGCTCCGCCGCAAGGGAGAGCAAAAGGTCACCCGTCGAACATGTCCACGTCCATGCCGGCGGACAGGCCGTTGTTGGCAACGTCACCCATACCGGCAAGACATGGGAGAAATGGAAAATGCCCGACAAGCCTATGCGGACGACGCCCGACCCCTCGCATTTGCACCTGCGTCCCCGGTGTGGAGCGAAGACCCGGAGCGGGAGCCCGTGCCAATCTCCAGCGGTGCACCGTACGAAGCGCTGCCGCATGCACGACGGAGTTGCCGGAGCCGGGGCTCCTCGCGAGCCGTCCAACGGCAATTACAGGCACGGGCGGCGCACCATCGATTTCTTGAAGCTCGGCGTTTCCTGGAGATGGTGCGGCAGGCCGTCGGCCGGCTCGACGGTTAAAGTTCATCAGCATTCAATTTGGGAGCGACACCCTCCCCCGTCTCAAAGCCGGCTCTAGTCGATGACCGGATGTTCTCCCCGAATATCGTCGATGATGTCGCTCAATAGGCTGATGCGCTCGCCGGAAAACTCCGCGTCATCAGGGAAAAGTTCAACCAGCTCGGCTGTCCAGTTTGCACCATTGTGCTCGGATGCGACCTGGAGGATTAGCACCTCGCCGCGCCGTATCGGCCCCAGCCGCTGTTGGGCCGCCTCTTGGATCGCATACAGGATCTCGTCTCTCGTCTTCATGCCGTCACCCCCTCGTTCGGCCGAGCGTCCATTCGCCTGCCAGTGAGGAGACAACGGGCGTCGCGCCCATGTGTTGCCAGAACGATGCGGACAAAGAGCCGCTCGCTCCAGCGGTAGGCTGAAGCGGGCGGGGGCCGGTCGTGCCACGTCTTAGCGCTGACCGCCCTTGTGCTGCTCATTCTGGTCACGGCGTTCCTCGCCGTGCTGCTTCTGCCCACCCGGATTCTTGGTGTGCTGCTGGCCGGGGTTCTGTTGACCGGGCTTCTGATTCGGATCCTGCCTGTGCTGGTCCCGATCACCCATGCCCTGCTTGTTGTCCGGATTATTGGCCATTGTAGTTCTCCCTATGCGGATGATGCCGCGCGAGAGAAACGGTCTTTTGGAGCGATGGTTCCCTCCCGCTCCGTTATGTCTACTTGTGCAATTTCAGTAGTTCCGGGATTTTCCAAAGTGGTATTTCGCTCTTATTTTGCACCGCATAACAATATTTCAGCGCTACACGTTGTCTAGGAGGGGTACCTTTCTTGGCGTTATTGGAGTAGCACAACAATGGGTCCAGGCGTATCTCTCTACTCAACGATGGAATAAGCCCATGAAAGCGGCGGAATTCAATGCCGCAGTTCTTCGCGATGGACACCTTTTCGACTGCCTCCATCTCACCCTTGAGCCGCGCCAGCTCATAACTGGTGGCATCATCGCCGCCGATGAAGAAGAGGGCGGGCCAGAAGATAACGATCCCGACCGTAGTGGCCACGGCATCATTTGTCGCTTTCTGGTTTTGCGCCCCGGTGACCTGCATGACCCGAGCGGAGATCCGCTCGGCCTCCATGCCGATTTGTTGGCAGCTATACTGTTCATAAGAGAGCGGCGAGACATATGCCGCCGCGATTTTGTCTGCTGACTTCGCGCAGCCCACGCACAATAGCGCCGCCGCCGATATGGCCGCCCACTTCATACTTGCCCCCTGACCCGCAACTTACGGTATCATGGGAAAGGTTGAAGTCTAGCCGGCCCGTGGTGGCTACGGACGACCCTCGATGCCGCTGCAATGGTCTCCCATCGTGGTCGGCAAGAGCTAAATGCTACGTGTGACTATTCCATCTCATCTGGGGCGCGGCCATAGCGCGCCAGGACGACCGCCGGCTCGAACTCGCCTAAGCCGGGATCGCCGTTGCGGGAGAAGGCTATAGCGCCGGCATGCTTCTGAGCGAGCGCCGCCGCGCGCCCAATGGCGGCCATAGCCGTTTGCGCCTCCTGCGCCTCGCCGGGCTGAAGGTCGCCATCGTCGTCTTCGACGAACGGCAGGGCGACGTAATAGGTGACGCTCATGTCAGTCTCCCTTGCGCCGGAGCTCACCGCCGGCATGGCGCTAGAATTTCAGGGCGTCGGCCTCATCCGCGAAGTGCACGGCAATGTGGCGGAGGCCGCCGACCAGCTCCACCGAAGTGCGTGGGGCGCAGGATGGATAGAACCTGCCGCCCTCTAGCAGGTCGCGCCCATGCTCCTCCGGAAAGAGCAGCCGGAACGGATATTCCCGGCGGATCGCGCCGGGACTGATCTCACCCTTCCGACGCATCGCGAGTCTCCCGCGACGGCCGTCCGCGGACATAGCCCCATGAGGCTTCCTGCCGCGCTTTCTGCAGTTCCATCTCTAGGAATTGCTGTCCGATCAGCAAAGCCTTGATGGCGGCGCGCGGGTCTCCCCCACTCATCGCCAACACCTCGTCTACATCGGCCTCCTCAATGGCAATGGTTTCCCGTTCGGCGGGCGCGTGCTCGCTCGGCATGGTCGGCGGTCCTCGTTGATGCCGAGATTGATTCCATGAGAACGAATAGAGAACAAGCGGCATTCCGCAGCCAGAGATCCACGCCATCTCTCGCCCGCTCGTGGTCGAGACGCCCTCGAACTTCCCGCCGCAATACAACATCGCTCCGACCGACCAAGCCGGCGTGATCTGGAAAGGTGAGGACAGCCGATGGCATTACGAAGTGATGCGCTGGGGCCTGATCCCGCGCTGGTGGTCGCGTCCCATTAAGGGCATGGCGCCGATGCACAATGCCCGCGCCGAAGAGGTCGACACCAAGCCGGCCTTCCGCGACGCATTCAAGCGCACGCGCTGTCTGGTGCCGGCCTCGGGCTTCTTCGAGTGGACCGGCGACCGCAAGGCCCGCAAACCGCACTTCAGCAGCAGCACCGACAATCAGCCGCTGAAGTTCGCCGGGCTCTACGACCGTTGGAAGAACCGGGAGACGGGCGAGGTGATTTCCTCATTCACCATCATCGTCACGGACGCCAACCCTTTCATGGGCGAGATCCATGACCGCATGCCGGTGATACTGGCGGAGGAGAATTGGGACGCCCGGCTCGACGCCCCCCGCAAGGATCTGCTTGTGCCGGCGAGCGATGCCGAGCTGCAGCGCTGGCGCGTCACGGAGAAGATGAACGCCAGCACATACAAGGAGGCGGATTCGGTGGAGCCAGTCCCGGAATAGCTGATCAGCTTTCTGGTGACGTTGAGGGTCGGGCTTTGGCCTACTTGCGCTTTGTGGGCTTGCGAGGCGCTGCCCGCTTCGGTGGAGGAAGAGGCGGGAGTTGGCTGAGCAGTAAGGTTAGGTAGCTGCCGCCATATCGCCGCGTCCTCTCCTCCTTCTCCAGTAGATAGCTCTCAAGCGCCCTCCTGAAGTCATCCTCCCTCTGTGAGGCGCGCCCCTTGGCGAAACCGTCGGTCGCCAATCTCTCGGCTGTCAGCCGGAGCGCGCAACTCAGGAGATAGCGTAGCTCCGCGTCATAAGGATCTTCATCGCTCGGAAGAAGCCGCTCATGAACGCCAAGAACTCCGGTGCGGATAGGCGGCCCAAAGCGCACCCCGCCGGCAGTCCACTTTCCATACAGTTCCCTCAGCGCATCCATCACTCTGTAGGAATTGTCGGGTCCCCGTCCAACCGCCCGCAGGACTTCAATAACGAGCGCTTCGAACGCCTCGGCCGCTAATGCCTCGGCATAGGCCGCCTCTCTCTCCTCCGGGCTTCCACTGCCCTCGATCACCCGCAGATCAACCATCGCAGCTTCCTCCAGTAGGAGGCAGCATGGGTTCGGTCTAACGACGGTGTCGAGTGCGGCGGAGCATTCCCGTCAGATCCCGCGTCCTCCCGCAAAATCCCGGCTAGCGCCGTCAGATTTTGGGGCCGTTGTTGGGGTAAGCCGGCAAGCGATATCGAAATATCGTGATAACAGAATATGTTACGCCGATAATATGGCGGGCCGCGAGCGATGAAACGGAGAACTACGTCTACGTCGGCATTCCGCTGGGCCTGGCCATGGGCATGAGCCCCGCGATCCGCGGCCTTCTCGACCCGCCGATCGAATTCTACCGGCCGATCCCGCCGCTCGCCTATCTGCCGCTGATGATCATCTGGTTCGGCATCGGCGAGTTGTCGAAGGTCCTGCTCATCTTCCTCAGCGTCTTCGCGCCGGTGGCGCTCGGCGCACGGGCGGGCGTCAAGTCGGCGGCGATCGAACAGATCCACGCCGCCTATTCCTTCGGCGCCTCGCGCTGGAAGGTGCTGTGCCACGTCATCCTGCCGGCCTCGCTGCCGGAAATCCTCACCGCGATGCGGATCGGCATCGGCTTCGGCTGGACCACGCTGGTCGCCGCCGAGATGATCGCCGCCACCGAGGGGCTGGGCTACATGGTGCTCTCCGCCAGCCAGTTCCTGCAGACCTCCACCGTCATCATGGGCATCGTCGTCATCGCCGCGATCGCCTGCCTCTTCGACATGCTGATGCGCCTGATCGAGCGCAGGATTGTGCCCTGGAAGGGCAAGATGTGAGCCTCGCCATGACCGTGACCTATCTCAAGAAGGCCCTCCGTACCGCCCATTCCGACGAAAGCGACGTGCGCAAGGCCGTCGCCGGGATGCTCGCCACCATCGACGCCGAAGGCGAGGAGGCGGTGCGCCGCCTCTCCCGGCAGTTCGACCGCTGGGAGGGCGAGATCGTCCTCTCCGATGCGGCGCGGCAGGCGGCGATCGCCGCCGTTCCCGAGCGGACCAAGGACGACATACGCTTCGCCCACCGCAACATCCGCCGCTTCGCCGAGGCGCAGAAGGCGACGGTGCTGGATTGCAGCATCGAGGTAATTCCCGGCCTCACCGCGGGACAGAAGCAGATTCCCGTGGAGGCCGCCGGCTGCTACGTGCCGGGAGGGCGCTATGCGCACATCGCCAGTGCCATCATGACCATCACCACCGCGCGCGTGGCGGGGGTGAGCCATGTCACCGCCTGCTCGCCGCCGCGTCCGGGGCTAGGCATCCCCCCGGAAATTGTCTTCGCAATGGATCTGTGCGGGGCGGACGCGATCCTCAATCTCGGTGGCGTGCAGGGCGTGGCGGCGATGGCCAACGGCCTTTTCGGCCTGCCGAAGGCGGACGTGCTGGCCGGACCCGGCAACCAGTATGTGGCCGAGGCCAAGCGGATCCTCTATGGCCGCGTCGGCATCGACATGTTCGCCGGGCCGACCGACAGCATGGTCCTCGCCGACGCGACGGCGGACGCCGACCTCGTCGCCGGCGACCTGATAGGCCAGGCCGAGCACGGCTACAACTCGCCGGTCTGGCTGGTCACGACGTCACGTTCGCTTGCTGAGGCGGTGATGGAGCGCGTGCCGACCCTCATCGAGGCACTACCGGAACCGAACCGTTCCAGCGCGCGGGCGGCATGGACGGACTATGCCGAAGTGATCCTGTGCGACGAGGCGCAGGAGATGGCGGATGTTGCCGACCGCCACGCGCCTGAGCACCTGCACGTCCAGGCCGCCGACCTCGACTGGTGGCTCGGGCGGCTACGCGCCTATGGCTCGCTGTTCCTCGGCGAGGAGACGACGGTCGCGTTCGGCGACAAGACGTCCGGCCCCAACCACGTGCTGCCGACCTCCGGAGCGGCGCGCTACACGGGCGGCCTCTCCGTGCACAAGTTCATGAAGACGGTAACGTGGCAGCGCGCGACCCGCACGGCCGCTCGCGACCTTGCCCTGGTCACTGCCCGCATCTCCCGCAAGGAGGGCATGGAAGGCCACGCTCGCACCGCGGATATACGCCTGGCACGCTTCTTTCCTGATGAGACGTTCGACCTCACGCCGGCAGATGAGTGACCGGCAGCAGGCAACCGATCCCAGCCCGCCGGCAGATACCCGCTATCGGCACACCGCCCGCTCCCTGCTTCAGGATGAACGCCTTCTGCGCGTCCGAGAACTTCGATGCCTTCGTCGTCTTCCGCTCCTCCCAGCCCAGGGATTTTGATGCGGAAAACTCCAGCTTCAAACGGTCCAGTTTTCGGGGATCAGATCAATCAACGCCTGCCGTCGACTTCAAGCGGCAATCCCGCCGCGCTTTTTCGCGAGCATTGCCCGGATGAACTTGTCCCACTTGGCCATACCGGCGCGCTTCTCGGCCATGTAGTTCCAGCGGTCATAGTGACGTGAGCTGACATCCTGCAGTGCATGGTTCTGAAGCCGGTCACGGATTTCCTTGGTGACGCCCGCCTTGCCGGCGAGCGTCTTGAAGGTCCGGCGCAGATCTCGGTTGGTTACGCTCGGGATGACACCGCGATCCCGTTGACGCCAGACGAAGCTGTAGAGCGTGGCGTGGCTGACAGGTCGGGTCGGATCCTTAGCCGAAGGGAAGAACCAGCCGAACTCATTCGGCCTGATCGACTCGATGAGCTCTGCCGCGAGTGAAGGAACAGGGACTGCGTGCGGCTGCAGGTTCTTGGTCGTCGACCAGTCGATGATCCGCTCCTTGGCGTCCCACTGATCAACATGAAGACGGGCGATCTCCTCCACGCGCTGCCCGGTCAGCATGATCAGTTGAACCGCTCGGGCATAGGAAGGGTGGATCGGAGTGTCCGGACATTCCAGCCAGCGATAGAGCCGTACGAACTCGTCCTCGTTCAGCCACCGGGTTCCCTGCACTTTCGGCTCGGTCGGAATGCCAGAGGCCGGATTGAACGGAATGCGGAAGCGTCGGGGTGAGGCATGGCGGTAGTCATTGTCTGACTTCATGCCCCAGCCATAGGCGGCATGGATGTAGCCCCGGACATGGTCAGCCATAGACCGCGCGCCGCGCTCATAGATCGGTCGGATCAGCTCGACGATCTCCTCCGGCTCGATCTCCCGTGCCAAGCGGTTCCGCCCTAATGTTCTGGCGATCTTGTTAAGGCCCTTCTCAGTCTCCTTCCAGGATGGCTTGTTCGCCGCCTTGAGCGAGGCAACATAGCCCTCGAATAGATCCGCGACCGTACCCGGTCGGGTATCGGTCGCGATCTTGATGCTCCGGCCCTTCTGGATCACGTTAGCGAAGTCGCGCTTGAACACCTCCCTCGCCTGCGCCAGCGACATGGACGGGTAGGCACCGAGCTTCTTCTTCGTCCGCTTACCGTCCCGCCATTGCTGCGCCATCCAGTCGGCGGTGACCCGCTTCGGCATGGGCTTCAGGACCAGCACCAGGCGACCTGTTCCCCGCCCCTCCCCGTCCGGCAGGTTCTCCTGCTTACGGCTCGTCTCCACCCGCCTCACGGCGTGGCGGATGGAGGTGTCGGTCAGGCTTGGCATGGCGCATCTCCCACTTGGGCACTGGGATCGGTCGAGGAGAAGCGGGATCGCCGACTGGGATCTGAAAGCGATCCTCTGTCCCTTTTACCGCCCCCACTATCCCACAGCCACCGGGAGCACGACAAGCGCTAAAATCCAACAACCACAGCACTTGTTCTATGATACATCACAGCGCGACACGGCATCCCAAAACGCTACAGTCGGGTGGTTGTGGACGAGGATGACGGCGCTCGCCGCCACCTCCAGCGCCCGCTTCACCACCTCGCGCGGATAGACCGGCGTGTGATCGACCGTGCCCCGCTGCTGCACCTCGTCGAGGATCAGCTGGTTGCGCTTGTCGAGGAACAGGATGCGGAACTGCTCCTGCTCGGCAAAGGCCATGGCGGCGCGGCAATGGGCGATCACCGCGCTCCAGGAGGAGAGCACCGGGCGCTCGCGCACCTTGCCGCGCGTCACCCGCTCCACCGCGGCACCGATCAGCTTCAGTTCGGTGATGACGGCCTCGCCCACGCCCTTCACCTCGCGCAGCCGTCCGGGCGGGGCGGCGACGACCTCGCCGAAGGAGCCGAAGCGGTCAATCAACGCCTTGGCCAGCGGCTTCACATCGGCGCGGGTGACCGCCCGGAACAGCACCAGCTCAAGGAGCTCGTAATCGGGCAACGCCTCGCCGCCGGCCTGCCGGAAGCGTTCGCGCAGCCGCTCGCGATGGCCGAGGAAATGCGGCGCCGGCTCCTCAAGGCCGCCAACGGCATCGGGCGGCTCCGGCTGCGGATCCGCCCCGCCGTTCCGCCCTGCCCTGTTGCGCGCCATGCGGGCTCCCGCGTCGGTCAGGCGTTCTGGAAGATCGGCTTGTCGTAGCCCTTCGGGGAAAGGGTGAAGATCTCGACCCCCGTCTCGGTGACGCCGACCGAATGCTCGAACTGCGCCGAAAGCGAGCGGTCGCGGGTCACCGCGGTCCAGCCGTCGGACAGCACCTTCACATGCGGGCGGCCGAGATTGATCATCGGCTCAACGGTGAAGATCATGCCGGGCAGCAGCTCCGGCCCGTCGCCGCGGCGGCCTACATGGACGACGTTGGGCTCGTCGTGGAACAGCTGGCCGAGGCCGTGGCCGCAGAAATCGCGCACCACGCTCATGTGGAACGGCTCGACGAATTCCTGGATCGCCGCGCCGATGTCGCCGACATGCGCGCCGGGACGGATCTCGGCGATGCCGCGCATCATCGATTCATAGGTGACTTCGAGCAGCCGCTCGGCCCGGCGCGGAATCTCGCCCACCGCATACATGCGGCTGGAATCGCCGTGCCAGCCGTCGACGATCAGCGTCACGTCGACATTGACGATGTCGCCCTCGCGCAGCGGCTTCTCGTTGGGGATGCCGTGGCAGACGACATGATTGATCGAGGTGCAGGTGGACTTGCGGTAGCCGCGATACATCAGCGTCGCCGGATACACGCCGTGGTCCATGGCGAAGTCGAACACCAGCTTGTCGATGGCGTCGGTGGAAACGCCCGGCTCCACCATTTCGTGCACGAGATCGAGCGCCTGCGCGGCGAGTTGCCCCGCCTTGCGCATGCCGGCGAACCCTTCCGGGCCGTGCAGCTTGATATGACCGGTCTTGCGCAGCGGCGCGCCGGCCGCCTCCACATAGCTCATCGTCTGAAGTCCAGAAACTCAACCCGTCGCGAATGCGAGATTTGCCGAATGTAAGCCATCCGCCGCCCGGCGCAAGGAAAGCCCGTCGGAGTGCCCCCTCACCCCACCGCCTTGACCATATGCACCAACCGGCGGTCAGGCAGTTGCTCGACCCGCTCGATGGCGTAGCCCTTGCGCCGGTACCAATGGATGTTGGCCGAAAGCGGCTCGCCGGTATAAAGCCGCACGGTGCGCCGGCCGAGCGTGCGGGCACGCGCCTCGCCCGCCGCCAGCAGCAGGTTGCCGTAGCCCTTGCCGTGCGCCTCGGGGGACGTGGCAATGCTGTCGGTGAGCAGGTCGTCCGCGCGCGCCTCGAGGATCAGCACCCCGGCGAGCCCGTCAGGTCCGTCGAGCATCCACACCTCGCGGTCCCGGAAGACGCGGGCATAATCCCACAGCAGCGGCACCGGCTCGACGCCGAGCAGGATACGGTTGCCGGCATAGGCCGCCTTCTGCAGCGCCTCGACGGCGGCGAGGTCGGAGAGGTCGGCCCGGCGCAGCACCTTGTCCTCGACCTCGAGCTTGCGCGCGTTGAGCGTGGCGAGCGGGACGAACTGGTGCCCTTCCTCGTCGAAATTCTCCGGCGCCAGCCAGGCTTCCATCGCCACCGCGACCTGCGGCCATTCCTCCGACAGGATGGAGAACCAGGCGGTGTCGCGATTGCGGCCCTTGACGATCATGTGGTGGCGGAAGAGCCCCTCGAAGCGGAAGCCATAGCGCTCGGCGGCGCGGCGCGAGGGGGCGTTGAGCGCGTTGCACTTCCATTCGTAGCGCCGGTAGCCCAGCGTCTCGAAGACGTGCCTCGCCATCAGGTACATGGTCTCGGTGCCGGCCGGCGTGCGCATCAGCGCGGGCGTGTAGAGGATATTGCCGACCTCGATCACCCGGTTCGCGGTGTCGATGCGCATATAGGTGGCGTGACCGACCGCCTGGCCGGACTTGTCGAGGATGGCGAAGAGCAGCGGGTCCTCGCGCTCGGCGGCGGCGCGGTAATAGGTCTCGAACGCCTCGTAATCCGCGAAGGGACCGGCGCCGAGATAGGCCCACAGCGCCTCCCGCTCCGGCCCGTGGCTGGCGGCATAGAGATCCGGCCCGTGCACGGCCACGTCGAAGGGCACGATGTCGACGTGCCGCCCGGTGAGCGCGATGCGCGCGGGCCGCGGCGCCGGCGTCGTATCGACCACCTCGCCGACCGGCGGCGAACCTTCCCGCATGTTCATGAGCACGTCACCCGCTTCGCGCCTCGGCCATGAGCTGGCCCTTGAACCACACGCCGTCCCATGTGACAGGAATGCAAAGACTGCAAGCGCTTTGATGCGCCAGGGCCACCGGGAAAGCCGACCCGGAGGCAGCTTCGCGAGGAACCGATGACGTCAGCCGCCCGCTCTCCGCTCCACCCGATCGCCGCCTTCGACCGTATCGGCGAGGAGAATGCCTTCGCCGTGCTGGCGCGGGCCGCCGCTCTCGCCGCGCAGGGCCGCGACATCATCAATCTGGGCATCGGCCAGCCGGACTTCCCGACCCCGCCGCATATCGTCGAGGCGGCGATCAAGGCGCTGCGCGACGGCCATCACGGCTATACGCCTTCGGTCGGCATCGAGCCGCTGCGCACGGCGGTCGCCGCCGACGTGCACCGCCGCTTCGGCACCGAGATCGATCCGGGCAAGGTGGTGATCGTGCCGGGCGGCAAGGTGACCATGTTCAGCGCCATATTGATGCTGGGCGAGCCGGGCGCCGAGATCCTCTATCCCGATCCGGGCTTTCCCATCTACCGCTCGATGATCGAATTCACCGGCGCCACCCCGGTGCCGGTGCCGATCCGCGAGGAGAACGGCTTCGGCTTCTCGGCGCAGGAGGCGCTTGCGCTGATCACGCCGAAGACGCGGCTCGTCATCCTCAACTCGCCCGCCAACCCGACCGGCGGTGTGACGCCGAAGGCCGAGATCGACGCTTTCGTCGCCGGGCTGGAGAAGCACCCGCACGTCGCCATCCTCTCCGACGAGATCTATGACCAGTTCCTGTTCGACGGGGAGGCGCACACCACGCTGCTCTCCTACCCTGAGATCCGCGACCGGCTGATCCTGCTCAATGGCTGGTCCAAGACCTATGCCATGACCGGCTGGCGGCTCGGCTGGGCGCTGTGGCCGGAAGGGCTGTTCGAGGCCGCGCGCAAGCTCGCGGTCAATGCCTGGTCCTGCGTCAACGCTCCCGCCCAGTACGGCGCGCTCGCCGCGCTGACCGGCCCGCAGGATTGCGTGGCGCAGATGGTGGCGGAGTTCGACCGGCGACGGCACCTCGTGGTGGAAGGGCTCAACGCCCTGCCGGGCATTTCCTGCGCCGTGCCTAAGGGCGCCTTCTATGCCTTCCCCAACATCTCCGGCACCGGCTGGAGCTCGGCGAAAAAGCTCGCCGCGGCCTTGCTGGACGAGGCGGGAGTCGCCACCATAGGCGGGCCGGACTTCGGCATCTTCGGCGAAGGCTATATCCGGCTGTCCTATGCGAATTCGGCGGAGAACATCGCTCGCGCGCTCGAACGCATGGGCGCCTTCCTGGGCGAGGCGCGCGCGGCATGAGGGGACGACAGCGGGAATGGCACGCCTCGCCGTTACGGTGATCCTCGCGGCGCTCGCGCTCGTCGGATCGGAGTCCGCTGCCCGTGCTCATGTGCCGACGGGCTGCACCCATGACGGCACCGACCCGCGCACCTATCTCGACTGCCTCAACGCCCGCCAGAAGGACAGCGAGCGCAAGCTCGCGCGCAGCGTCGCCGGCGCTCAGGCGGCGATCGACGCGCGCGAGGACCTGCAGCCGGCGCAGCGCAGGCGCTGGCGCGCGCTGTTCGAGGAAGCGCAGAGCCGCTTCGTGCAATGGCGCAACTTCGAATGCCAGAGCATCGCGCCCTTCGAGGGCGACGGCGCCGCGCACGGCGTCGGCGGCCGCCTCGGCGGCATCGGCATGCTGGAACAGCGGATGGTCTGCCTGATCACCCAGAACGATCTGCGCGTGCACGACCTCGAGGACCGCTACGCCCCCGCGGGCGGCTGGCCGGAACTGCCCCCTGAAGAGGCCAAGGAAACCGAGCTCGCCCCGGCGGCACCCGCCGCCGAGGTACCACCCGCCTCGGCAATGCCGGCCGGCACCCCGCGCATCATCGAGATCACGCCCTAGCCGGCGTGGACGGCGGTGGCCACCTTTGGCCCCGTCGTTGCATTGCCGGCCTGCCTCCCCGCAACGAAGGACAACGACAGATGGACCTCGGACTGAAAGGACTGCGTGCAATCGTCACCGGAGGCACCAAGGGCATCGGCCTCGCCATCGCGCAGACGCTCGCCGCCGAGGGCTGCCATGTCGCCATCTGCAGCCGCAACGCCGCCGAGGCGCAGGCCACCGCGGCGAAGCTCGCCGAAAGCGGGATCACCGCCTATGGCGCGGGCACCGACGTTTCCGACGGGCTGGCGCTGGCGGCCTTCGTCGAGGAAGCGGCCGAGATGCTCGGCGGCCTCGACATCGTCGTGGCCAATGTCAGTGCGCTGGCCATCGGCCATGACGAGGAGAGCTGGAAGAAGGGCTTCGACACCGACCTCATGGGCACGGTGCGGCTGGTCAACGCCGCCCTGCCCTATCTGGAAAAGAGCGCGGCCGCCTCCATCGTCACCATCTCCTCGGTCTCCGGCCGCGAGATCGACTTCGCCTCCGGCCCCTACGGCGTCTTCAAGGCGGCGCTGGTCCACTACACGCAGGGCCTCGCCTTCAGCCTCGCGCCGAAGAAGATCCGCGCCAACACGGTCTCGCCCGGCAACACCTATTTCGCGGGTGGCGTCTGGAACAGCATCGAAGACACCAATCCGACGCTGTTCGCCGAGGCGCTGGCGCTCAATCCCACCGGCCGCATGGCGACGCCGCAGGAGATCGCCAACGCCGCCGTCTTCCTGGCGAGCCCGGCGGCAAGCTTCGTCTATGGCACCAACCTCGTCGTCGACGGCGCACTGACCCGCGGCGTCCAGCTCTGAATTCCTGACAGCTCCTCCGGTGGACGGCGGCGGTACTCCGCCCCCGTTCGCTTGCCCCGGGCAGCAAATGGGGCGAGGCTGCCCGCGATTTCGGCCAGGAATCGGTCCGAGGTCGAAGGCAGGACAGAGCGGAGGAACGCCATGGCGAAAGTCGTCTCCATCGGCGAAGTGATGGTGGAACTGTCGCGCGGCGCGGACGGCCGCTTCGGCCAATCGATCGGCGGCGACACCTTCAACACCGCCGTCTATCTCGCCCGCGCCGGCGTCGAGACCGCCTATGCGACGGCGCTCGGCGACGATCGCTATTCCGAGCAGATCCGCGGCTCGGCGCAGGGCGAGGGCATCGAGACGCAGCTCATGCTGCGCGTGCCGGGGCGCACCGCCGGGCTCTACCTCATCGACACCGACGGCCAGGGCGAGCGCTCCTTCACCTATTGGCGCGACAGCGCGCCGGCGCGCGAGCTGTTCGAGCTGCCGGGCTGGGAGGCCGTCGCCGAGGCTATCGTCGAGGCGAGCCTGATCTACCTCTCGGGCATCACCCTCTCGCTCTATTCCAACACCGGCCTCGGCCGGCTGTTCGCGACGCTGGAATTCGCCCGCGAGCGCGGCGCGCGCATCGTGTTCGACGGCAATTTCCGCCCGATCAACTGGAAGGGCGACCTCGTCCGCGCCCGCACCGTCTATGCGCAGGCGCTCAAGCGCACCTCCATCGCCCTGCCTACCTTCGACGACGAGGTGCTGCTGTGGGGCGACGGCTCGCCCGCCGCCACCGCCGAGCGGCTCGCTACCTTCGGCGTCCAGGAGATCGTCGTGAAGAACGGCGCCGAGGGCGCGCTGGTGGTGAATGGCGGCGCGGCGCAGTTCGTGCCGATCCCGCAGCCGGTGGAGCCGGTCGACACGACGGCGGCAGGCGACAGCTTCAACGCCGCCTACCTCGCCGCCCGCCTTGACGGCCAGGCGCCCCTCCCGGCGGCCGAGGCCGGCCATGCGCTCGCCGGCCGCGTCATCCGCCACCGCGGCGCCATCCTGCCCCGCCACGCCAACGCCTGACGGGCAATACGAAGCGGCCTGCGAACGCTTCTGCGAATGACTTGCAAACCCTTGCGGTTGCTTGATTTTGGGGTCACGACCGACTAAGGCCTCGGCCGAGGGCGCGCGCAGCGCCGGAAGGGGTATGCGGCGCAGATGGCTCAGACTTCGCGGATCGCGCTGATCAATGTCGGCGTCAGCCTTCTGGTGCTGGGGCTGAAATACGTCGCCTTCCTGCTCACCGGCAGCATCGCGCTCTATTCGGATGCGCTGGAAAGCATCGTCAACGTCGGGACCTCCGTCGCCGCCGTGCTGGCGCTGCGCGTGAGTGCCAAGCCGGCCGACGCCGCCCACCCCTATGGCTATGCCAAGGCGGAATATTTCTCCGCCGTCATCGTCGGCGTGCTGATCGTCGTCGCCGCCATCTCGATCTTCCGCGAGGTCTATCTGGGCTGGCAGGACCCGCACCCGCTCGACGCGCCGCTGCGCGGGCTGCTGGTCAACGCCGCCGCCGGCGTGGTCAACGCGATCTGGTGCGTCGTGCTGCTGCGCGAGGGACGGCGCCTGCGCTCGCCGGCACTGACCGCCGACGGGCGTCACCTGATGACCGACGTCGTCTCCTCCGCCGGCGTGCTGGCGGGCGTCGCGGTCGCCGCCATGTCCGGCTGGGCGCGGCTCGACCTCATCCTCGCCGGGCTGGTGGCACTCAACATCCTGTGGTCGGGCTGGTCGGTGCTGAAGGAGAGCGTCGGCGGGCTGCTCGATCAGGCGGTACCGGCCGACACGCTCTCGCGCATCCGCCGCATCATCGCCGCCGAGGCGACCGGCGCCATCGAGGCGCACGACCTGCGCACCCGGCAGGCGGGGCGGACGATCTTCGTCGACTTCCACCTCGTCGTGCCCGGCGACATGCCGGTGAGCGAGGCACACACGATCTGCGACCGCATCGAGGACGCGCTGGAGGCCGAAGTGGCCGACGTGCTCGTCACCATCCACGTCGAGCCGGAAGCCAAGGCCAAGCAGCACGGCGTGCCGGTGCTGTGACGGACGGCCTTCTCCCGTTCACTCCAGACAACCCTCATCCTGAGGTGCCCGGCATCAGCCGGGCCTCGAAGGATGCTCATCCGAGCGCGCCTCAACGACCATCCTTCGAGGCTCGCTGCGCTCGCACCTCAGGATGAGGGTGCGCCAGAGGCGAGCCGGGATCGCGTCCCTCTCTCTTCCTTCAAGCGATCCCGGATCGGCCTGTCGGCCGCCCGGGATGACGTCTCTACAAGCTTGCGTTCACCGCCCCGCGCGGAGCGCCGTGACCAGTTCCACCGTCGGATAGGAATCGGCCGGCATGCCCAGGCGCATCTGCTCGGTGCGGATCGCCTGCCGCGTCGCCGCGCCGACGATACCGTCGACCCGCCCGACATGATGGCCGCGCGCATTGAGCAGGCGCTGCAGCTCCACCACCTGCGCCATGGACAGCACCGGAATGGCCTTGCCCTGCCCGCGGTTGAACGGCCCGGCGCCGGTCACGCGGGTGGCGAGATAGGCGGCCGAGGTGGCGTAGACCAGCGAGTTGTTCCACTCGGTGAAAACATCGAAATTCGGATAAGCGAGGAAGGCCGGGCCGTTGCGGCCCATCGGCAGCAGCAGCGAGGCGGGAAGCTGGTCGGCCGGCAATTGCCCGCCGCCGGCGCGCATCACGCCCATGCGCGCCCACTGCGCGCGCGGCAGCTTGATGGCGAGGTCCGCCTGGTCCCAGGGCAGGTTTTGCGGCACCCGCACTTCCTCCAGCCAGGGCTGGCCGGCCTTCCAGCCGAGCGCGCGGATGTAATTGGCGGCAGAGGCCAGCGCGTCCGGCGCCGAGCGGATCAGATCGACCCGCCCGTCGCCGTCGAAGTCGACGCCGTAGTTGAAATAATGGTCAGGCAGGAACTGGAACTGGCCGAGCTCGCCCGCCCATGGCCCGCGCATGGTCTGCGGGGTGAGGTCGCCGCGGTCGATAATCTTCAGCGCCGCCAGAAGCTGGGTGCGGAAGACGTCGGCGCGCCGGCAGTCCCAGGCCAGCGTCGCCACCGAGCGGATGGTCGACTTGTCGCCCATATTGGCGCCGAAATCGGTCTCCAGCCCCCAGAAAGAGACCAGCACCGCGCCGGGCACGCCGAATTGCTGCTCGATGCGCTGGAATAGCGCCGGATTGCGCTGGATCTGCTGGCGGCCCTGCTGGATGCGATAATTCGCGACCATGCGGTCGGAGAACTGGAAGAAGCTCTGGCCGAACACCTTCTGCCCGCGATCGGTGGCGACGATGTCGGGGGCATAGGCGATGCCGTTCAGCGCCGTCGCCACGGTACGCGGCGAGACGCCCTGCGCCACCGCCTGCTGCTTGAAGCCCGCTATGAACTGGTCGAAGCCGGCACCGTTATTGCCGCAGCTCTGCTGGGCGAGCGCCGCGGCCGGCACGGCGAAAGGCGCGGCGAGCGCCGCCGCAAAAGCGGCCCGCCGGAACAGGGTCTTCAGGCTGCGCATGCATTCCCCCGGATCGTTGAGCGTCGTTCCTCGCGAATCAGCAATCTACAGGAAATGCGGCAGCGTCGGGGTGACGGGCGCGGGCGCGAATTGACTTCGCCGCCGGCTTGGGCCGACAATCGACCCGTTCCAAGGGGAGCCCCGCTAGGGGGCTGAGAGATCGCCGGCCGGAAGGCAACGCGATGACCCTTCGAACCTGATCCGGGTCATGCCGGCGAAGGGATCGGAACCTGATGGCGTCGTCCGTGCCGCAATTGCGCCTCGCGCAGGGTGGCATCGCCATTATCCCCCAACGTCATTGAGCCCGGATCTCCGCAACCAATGGTTCAGGAGATCCACCATGCTGACCAAGAATCCGAAGAACGTCGCCACCGGGCCGATTCCCGGCTCGCGCCGCCTCTATGCCGAATGCCCGGCGCGGGGCTTCCGCGTGCCCTTCCGGGAAATCCTGCTCGCGCCCGGCGCGGGGGAACCCGACCTCGCGGTCTATGACGCCTCCGGCCCCTATACGGACGAGGATGCCGTCATCGACATCGAGGCCGGTCTCGTCCGCCCGCGTGACGCCTGGGTGCGCGCCCGCGGCGACGTCGAGGAATATGACGGCCGTGACGTGAAGCCGGAGGACAACGGCAATGTCGGCGACGACAAGCTCGTCGCGCCCTTCCCGCTCCGCCGCCGCCCGCTGCGGGCGAAGAGCGGCGCGGTCACGCAGATGGCCTATGCGCGGGCCGGCATCGTCACGCCGGAGATGGAATATGTCGCCATCCGCGAGAACGGCCTGCGCGAGCGCATGGGTGAGATCGTCCGCGATGGCGAGGATTTCGGCGCGTCGATCCCCGACGTGGTGACGGCGGAATTCGTGCGCGACGAGGTGGCGCGCGGGCGCGCCGTCATCCCCGCCAACATCAACCATGGCGAATTGGAGCCGATGGCCATCGGCCGCAATTTCCTGGTCAAGATCAACGCCAATATCGGCAATTCGGCCGTCACCTCCTCGGTCGCCGACGAGGTGGACAAGATGGTGTGGGCGATCCGCTGGGGCGCCGATACGGTGATGGACCTCTCGACCGGGCGCAATATCCACAACATCCGCGAATGGATCGTGCGCAACGCGCCGGTGCCGATCGGCACCGTGCCGATCTACCAGGCGCTGGAGAAGGTCGGCGGCGTCGCCGAGGAGCTCTCGTGGGAGATCTTCCGCGATACCCTCGTCGAGCAGGCCGAGCAGGGCGTCGATTATTTCACCATCCATGCCGGCGTGCGCCTGCCCTTCGTGCCGCTGACGGCCAACCGCGTCACCGGCATCGTCTCGCGCGGCGGCTCGATCATGGCCAAGTGGTGCCTCGCCCATCACCGCGAGAGCTTCCTCTACGAGCATTTCGCCGAGATCTGCGAGATCATGCGGGCCTATGACGTCACCTTCTCGCTCGGCGACGGGCTGCGCCCCGGCTCCATCGCCGATGCCAACGACGCGGCGCAGTTCGCCGAGCTGGAGACGCTGGGCGAACTGACGAAGATCGCCTGGGAGAACGACTGCCAGGTGATGATCGAGGGCCCCGGCCATGTGCCGATGCACAAGATCAAGGCCAATATGGACAAGCAGCTCGCGGCCTGCGGCGAGGCGCCGTTCTACACGCTCGGCCCGCTGACCACCGACATCGCGCCGGGCTACGACCACATCACCTCAGCCATCGGCGCGGCGATGATCGGCTGGTTCGGCACGGCGATGCTCTGCTACGTCACGCCCAAGGAGCATCTCGGCCTGCCCAACCGCGACGACGTGAAGACCGGGGTGATCACCTATAAGATCGCTGCCCACGCCGCCGACCTCGCCAAAGGTCATCCGCTGGCGCGGGCCTGGGACGACGCGCTCTCCCGCGCGCGCTTCGAGTTCCGCTGGCAGGACCAGTTCAACCTGGCGCTCGATCCCGACACGGCGACCGCCTTCCACGACGAGACGCTGCCGAAGGAGGCGCACAAGCTGGCGCATTTCTGCTCCATGTGCGGGCCGAAATTCTGCTCGATGAAGATCAGCCAGGAGATCCGCGATACGGCCAAGGCCGCGGAGGCGGAGCGGGGCATGGCCGAGATGAGCGAGGCCTTCCGCGCCGGCGGCGGGCAAATCTATCGCGACGCCCCGGCGGCGGAGTAGCGGTCTCATCAACCCTCATCCCGGACGCCCGCAGGGCGATCCGGGATGAGGGTACGAGGCAAAGACTCTTCGGCAGATTCCCCCTACCCTCGCCGCCTCCAGCAATCCGGAACGCGCCATGTCCCCCGTACGCCCTATCCCCGCTGTCCTCGCCGTGGTCGAGCGCGGCGGCGAGGTGCTGCTGGTGCGGCGGGCCAATCCGCCGGACCAGGGGCTGTGGGGCTTTCCCGGCGGGCGCATGGAGATGGGCGAGACCCATCTCGAGGCGGCGCTGCGCGAGCTCGGCGAGGAGACCGGCATCGAGGCCGATTCGCCGCGCCTCATCACCGTGCTCGACTTCATCGAGCATGATCCGGCGGGCGCCCTCGCCCATCATTTCGCGATGATCGCGGTGCTGTGCCGCTGGCGCACCGGCGAAGGCGTGGCGGCCGATGACGCCCTCGAAGCGCGCTGGTTCGGCGCGGAGGCGCTGGCCGGCCTCGGCGCCAGTGCCAGCCTGAAAGTCGGCTTCCTCGCCGACCTCGCGCTCGCCATCCCGCGCGAGGCGGAATAGCCCAAGAAAAAAGGGCCTCCCGGAGGAGGCCCTCGATGGTTCCCGAGCGATCCCGGATCGCCGCTCGCGCGGCGTCCGGGACGACGTCGGACGAGTTCGGACTCAGTGCCCGCCGGCCGGAGCCGGCGCCAGGGTGATGCCGTTTTCCTTCGCCCATACCGCGTTGGCGGCGTGGTGCTTCACCAGCATCGGCCGCAGCACCAGCAGGGCGCAGAAGGCGGCGGAGAGGTCCATGGCGGCGACCGTGTAGAGCACGGACGACCAGGTGCCGGTGAGCTCCATCAGGATGTTGCCGAACGGGACAAGCAGCGCCGCCACGCCCTTGGCGCAGTAGAGCACGCCGTAGATCTTGGCGACGTTCTTGGTGCCGAAGGTGTCGGCGGTGGTGGCCGAGAACAGCGAGTACACTTCACCCCAGGCCAGGAACACCATGCCCGAGAGGATGAGGAACGCCCACGGATTGTGGCCGAAGGTGCCGAGCGCGACGATGCCGAGGCCTTCCATGGTGAAGGCGACGAACATGGTCTTCTCACGGCCGATATGGTCGGAGATCCAGCCGAACAGCGGGCGAGAGATGCCGTTCAGGATGCGGTCGAGCATCAGCGCGAAGGGCAGAGCCGCCATGGTGAAGAAGTAAACGTTCACCTGGAAGTTCTTCACACCGAGGTCCTCGGCGATGACGCCGAGCTGGGCGACGGCCATCAGGCCGCCGGTGACGGTGCCGATGAACATGGCGCCGAGCACCCAGAACACCGGAGTGCGCAGGGCTTCCGGCAGGGTGTAGTCGCGGCGGGACTGGGCGACCTTGTCGGAGCCCTTCAGGTCCTTCGGCGGAGCCTTCAGGAACAGGGCGGCGATCATGATCACGCTGCCCTGGATGAGGCCGAAGAACCAGAAGGTCTCGGACACGCCCGAGGAGGCGAGCATGTTGGCGATCGGCAGGATGGTCAGCGCCGAACCGGCGCCGTAGCCGCCGGCGGTGAGGCCGACCGCGAGACCGCGCTTCTCGGGGAACCACTTGATCGCGGCGTTGATGCAGGTGGCATACACGCAGCCGACGCCGATGCCGCCGATGATGGCGCCGACATAGTACATGGTCAGCGTGTCGGCATAGGAATTGATCATCCAGGACAGGCCCGTGAAGGCGCCGCCGACGAACACCATGACCCGCGGGCCGTACTTGTCGATGAAGTAGCCTTCGATCGGCGCCAGCCAGGTCTGCACCACCACGAAGATGGTGAAGGTGGTCTGGATCGCCGCGCGCGACCAGCCGAATTCCTTGGTGATCTCGGGGACGAACAGGGTCCAGGCGTACTGGATGTTGGCAGCGGCGACCATGCAGACGATGCCGCAGATCAGCTGGATCCAGCGCAGATTGTTGGTCGGCGCGTGGGCCGACGCGACGGATGTACTCACGGGGGCGATCTCCTCTCCCAAATCTATCAAGCGCCGCGGATCGGCTTGTTGTTGCGGTCGCTCCGTCCGCACGGGACGGGCGCCGGCTTATCGTTGGCCGCGGGCGGCCTTTCTGCCTCCCGCGACGGCCGCTGGCGCGGCATGCTTTCCCAATAGGTTGATGCGGCTTCCGCCCCCGCGCCGGCACCGCGAGCTGTCCGGCTTTGCGTGTGACGCAGGGTTGCGGAACCGATCCGCTGAGACAGGATCATAATCGACAATATTATGTATGCCAATTCCCCTTTATGACTCTTCGACAGCAACGTAAATTCAAAGTCGACGTCTAATTGTCACTTTTCAACGCTGATCGTTGCTAAAGATAATTCCCTCTCGTCGGCACCTTCCCTTGCGCCTTTTCATGGAAGTCGAAGAGACGTTTAACGATGACGCTAAGTAATCGTAACGCATGGATGCCGGAGCATTCGACCTGACGCCGGCATGGGCGTGACCATGACGTCCTCCCGCACCGCGTGTGAGAGCGACCGATTACGTTTTCAATTCTTCAGGATCGAAAGAGGAGGCAAGCGATTCGGCCGGTATCGCCACACCAAAGAAAAAGGGCGCGTCCGAAGACGCGCCCTCAAGGCGACGACGAAAGAGGCGGATGCAGCCTATTCGGCGGCCACCGTCCGGGCCGCGCCCTCGGCGGTGCGCTTGCCGTGCGAGGCCCGCAGCGGCTTCAGCACCACCAGCGCCATCACCGCGGCGACGATGTTCAGCGCGGCGGCGGTGAGGAACACCGCGTGCCAGCTGCCCGTCATCGTGGTGAGGATCGAGGTGAACGGCACGATCAGCGCCGCCGTGCCCTTGGCGGTGTAGAGCAGGCCGGCATTGGTGGTGGCGAACTTCGAGCCGAAGGCGTCGCCGCACATCGCCGGGAACAGCGAGTAGATCTCGCCCCAGGCGAAGAAGACGAGGCCGGTCAGGATGACGAACAGCACCGGGTTCTGGCCGAACACGCTCAGCGCGTAGATGCCGACGCCCTCGATGGCGAAGGCGACGAACATGGTGTTCTCGCGGCCGATCTGGTCCGACACCCAGCCGAAGAACGGGCGGGTGAGGCCGTTCAGCACGCGGTCGATGGCGGCGGCGAAGGTCAGCGCCGGCAGCGTGATGCCGATCAGGCTCACCGGGATGTCGGCGATGCCGAAGTCCTTGGCGATCGGGCCGAGCTGGGCGGTCGCCATCAGGCCGCCGGCGGCCATCATGACGAACATCGCGTACATCACCCAGAACAGCGGGGTGGAGAGCATCTCCTTCGGCGCGAAGTCGCGGGCCGACTGCGCCACCTTGGTGGCGACGTTCACCGCGAAGGCCGCGATCTGCTCCTTCTTCGGGGCGGCGAGGAACAGGGCGAGCACGGTGATGACGATGCCCTGGCCGATGCCGAAGTAGAAGAAGGCCGCCTCGTAGCCCTGATTCTTGATCATGTTCTGGATCGGAATCACGGTCAGCGCCGAGCCCGCGCCGAAGCCGGCGGCGGTGATGCCGGCGGCGAGGCCGCGGCGATCGGGGAACCACTTCAACGAATTGCCGACGCAGGTGCCGTAGACCGCGCCGGCGCCGATGCCGCCCAGCGCCGCGCCGACATAGAGCATGGTGAGCGTGGTGGCGTAGGAGTTGAGCACCCAGGCGAGGCCGCAGAGCACGCCGCCGAACAGCACCACGACGCGCGGGCCGTACTTGTCGACGAACCAGCCCTCGACCGGCACCAGCCAGGTCTCGGTGACGATGAAGATGGAGAAGGCCACCTGGATCGCCGCGCGATCCCAGCCATGGGTCTCCTGCATCGGATTGACGAAGAAGGTCCAGCCATACTGCATGTTGGCGATCATGCACATGCAGATGACGCCGAACACGAGCTGCAGCCAGCGCGTCTTGTTCACGGATGACGTTGCGGCAGATGTCATTTTATCCTCGAACGTTTCCCAACGTAATGAGTGTGGAAATCTTAGGTTGTTCTTGTTGAATGCACGTAGGCCACGCTGCACACGCAAGGGCAACGACCCGACATTGCGGCGACCATACTATGGTTTTTCGGTTATGCAAAATTTTGCATACCAGGAATGCACGCCATTTAACAGTAAGATGACTGACGTAACGTCACATTACGATAGGGAATATTTGTCGAATATTACGTTGGGGCACCTTCCGCACAGAAGCCTGCTGGACTCTGCGTCAGCCGGGGGCGCACCCACCATCCCGGAACGGCGCCCCCCTCGTTCGGGCGGCACGGAAACGCGCGCTATGCCCGGATGCCCCGCACAAGGCTGCCAATGGACATTCTGTATGTGTTATACGATCCTTGTTCGGATCGGTTTCCCGAAGAGAATCGCCAATGATCGGGGAAGCCGACCGGAATAAAGCCCGGTCCACCGGGCGCCCTGCGCCGGTGGCGCGGCGGTATTCAACAAGAACAACAAGCTGTGCAAACTGACGAGGAAACGACCCGTGGAAAGCGCCGACACCCAAACCCGACTGAACATTGCTCCGCTGGCCGCGAATACAAGCCTGCGGACCCTCGCCTACGATGCCATCAAGAAGGCCATCACCGAGATGGACATGTATGGCCAGGAGAGCGAGATCCGGCTCGACGAGCGCCAGCTCTCGCATGATCTCGGCGTCAGCCGCACGCCCATCCGCGAGGCGCTCACGGTGCTGGAGCAGGAAGGCTTCGTGCGCTCGGTGCCGCGCCGCGGCATCTTCGTGGTGCGCAAGTCCAAGAGCGAGATCATCGACATGATCATCGTCTGGGCGGCGCTCGAGAGCATGGCGGCGCGCCTCGCCGCCACCCGCGCCAGCGACCGCGACCTCGCCGAGCTGCGCGAGCTCTTCCACGATTTCGACGAGGAAGCGCCGGCCGAGCACATGAACGAGTACTCGAACGCCAATATCCGCTTCCACCAGACCATCATCCGGCTCTCGGGCTGCGAGATGATTGCGGAGATGACGGAGAACCTGTTCATCCATATCCGCGGCATCCGCGCCGTCTCCATCCGCCAGGAGAACCGCTCGGAGCGTTCGCTGCAGGAGCACCGGGGCATCATCGCCGCGCTCGTCGGGCGCGACGCCGATCTCGCCGAGCGGCTGGTGCGCGAGCATACGCTGGGCCTCGCCGCCCATGTGGAAAAGCACGGCCGCTTCCCGCTCTGACCGGCCGGGCGGGCGCGGCCGCGGCCGGACACCGACGTGGCCCCTCGCCGCCCGGCGGCGGGCAGGCCGACCTTCCGGCCTCGCGCGCAGGGAGAGAGCCGATGACCGCCATCACGCCCGACCGCATGATCGCGGAGGACGCGCGCGCCGGCGACCCGTGCGGCCCCAGCCGCAAGCTGTGGATCAGCGAGGCCGGCGGCCTCACCCAGTTCGGCGCCTTCGTCGAGATTCTGCCGCCCGGCTCGCGCTCCTCCATCAAGCACTGGCACAGCGCGGAGGACGAGCTGGTCTACGTGCTGGACGGAGAGGTCACCCTCGTCGAGGGCGACACGCGGACATTGCTGCGCCCCGGCGACGCGGCGACCTTCCGGGCCGGCGTGCCCGTCGGCCATTCGCTGGAGAATCGGGGCCCGGCGCCGGCGCGCTTCCTCATCGTCGGCACCCGCGCGGCGACCGACACCACCACCTATCCCGACATCGGCCTGACCTGCCGCCGCGCCCCTTCGCTGCCGGCCGACATCTGGACCGACCGCGACGGCAACCCCGCCTCCTGTCCCTACGACTGACGTCGGCGTGGTCTTCCACGCCAGCACGTTTCTCCCGCAGTTCGCTGCAAGCCGCGCCCGGCCGCTCTCGCCAGCGCCGTGGAGGCGTGGTATATTGCATACGCAACGAGAGGCGATGGAACGCGGATCGGCAGCTTGCATTGGTACGAAGCTACGCCCGCCGCGCCGGAACGCCCTTACGCTGAGGAAAAGGGAGCTCGATCGTCCCTCTACCGGGACAACCGAATTGACATGTTGGTATTTGGTATGCCAATTTCCCGGAAATCCCCGGCGGAGAGCCCGCAGAGGACACTTCCGTGAGCAGCAAGGCAGTCGTGAGCAAGCGCTGGCAAGGCGGTGAGAATGGCCTGACCATCGAGCGCCTGCCGGCCAAGGAGAGCTTCAAGAGCAAGGCCTACGCCGCTCTCAAGGAAGCCATCACCAACATGAACATCTATGGCTCGAGCGAGCCGATGCTGCTCGACGAGCGGGATATTTCGGAGCGTCTCGGCGCAAGCCGGACGCCCATCCGCGAGGCGGTCGCGATGCTGGAGCAGGAAGGCCTGCTCCGCGCGGTGCCCCGGCGGGGAATTATGGTGGTTCGCCGCTCCAAGCCGGAGATCATCGAGATGATCGAGGCGTGGGCGGCACTGGAAAGCATGGCGGCTCGCCTCGCGACGCAACGCGCGAGCGACGAGGCGATCGCCGAGCTGAGGAGCTTGTTCAAGGAGTTCGATCTGTCCCGGATCGAGCGTGATCGGTGCGACGAATATTCGACGGCGAATATCGCGTTCCACCAGGCGCTGATCCGGCTGAGCGGCTCCAGCATGCTCGTCGCGATGACGGAAAACCTGTTCTTCCATGTACGGGCCATCCGCCATCGCACGATCTTCGAGATGGATAGGGCGCAGCGTTCGGCGGCCGACCATCTGGAGATCATCTCTGCTCTCGAGGCGCGGGACGCGGACCGCGCCGAGCGTCTGGTACGAGACCATACGCTCCGGCTGGCACGGCACGTCGAGAGCCACGTAGACCTAGATTAGGGCGGCAGAAGCCGCCGAAGGACGTTTGGGAGGGAATACGGGATGTCCGCAGTCGCACAGGTAATCGACGTGAATGCTGGAGCCGAGGTCGAGCAGGAGCTCACCGACGGTTTCCACCTCGTCATCGACGCGCTGAAACTCAACGGTATCGAGACCATCTACGGCGTGCCCGGGATTCCGATCACGGATCTGGGCCGCATGGCGCAGGCGGAAGGCATCCGCGTCGTCTCGTTCCGCCACGAGCAGAACGCCGGCAACGCCGCCGCCATCGCCGGCTTCCTCACCAAGAAGCCGGGCATCTGCCTCACCGTTTCGGCGCCGGGCTTCCTCAACGGCCTGACCGCCCTGGCCAATGCCACCACCAATTGCTTCCCGATGATCCTCATCTCGGGCTCCTCGGAGCGCGAGATCGTCGACCTGCAGCAGGGCGACTATGAGGAGATGGACCAGCTCGCCATCGCCAAGCCGCTCTGCAAGGCTGCCTTCCGCGTGCTGCACGCGCAGGACATCGGCATCGGTGTCGCCCGCGCCATCCGCGCCGCGGTCTCCGGCCGTCCGGGCGGCGTCTATCTCGACCTGCCGGCCAAGCTGTTCTCCCAGGTGATGGACGCGGCCGAAGGCACCAAGTCGCTGGTCAAGGTCATCGACGCCGCTCCCGAGCAGCTTCCGTCCCCGGCTGCGATCAAGCGCGCCCTCGACGTTCTGAAGTCGGCCAAGAAGCCCCTCATCATCCTCGGCAAGGGCGCGGCCTACGCGCAGGCCGACGAGGAGATCCGCTCCTTCGTCGAGACCTCCGGCATTCCGTTCCTGCCGATGTCCATGGCCAAGGGCATCCTGCCCGACACCCATCCGCTCTCGGCCGGCGCTGCGCGCTCGACCGTGCTGAAGGATGCGGACGTCGTCCTCTTGATCGGCGCGCGCCTCAACTGGCTGCTATCGCACGGCAAGGGCAAGACCTGGGGTGACGCGCCCAAGAAGTTCATCCAGGTCGACATCGAGCCGAAGGAGATGGACTCCAACGTCGAGATCGTCGCCCCGCTCGTCGGCGACATCGGCTCGGTCGTCGCGGCCCTGAACAACGGCATCAAGTCCGGCTGGCAGGCCCCGGCCGCCGAGTGGACCGACGCAATCAACGCCCGCAAGGAGGTCAATATCTCCAAGATGGCCCAGCGCCTCTTGAAGAACTCGACCCCGATGGACTTCCACTCGGCGCTCGGCGCGCTGAAGCAGGTCATCAAGGAGCGTCCGGACGCCATCCTCGTCAACGAGGGCGCCAACACGCTCGACCTCGCCCGCGGCGTCATCGACATGTACCAGCCGCGCAAGCGCCTGGACGTCGGCACCTGGGGCGTGATGGGCATCGGCATGGGCTTCGCCGTCGGCGCGGCGGTCGAGACCGGCAAGCCGGTGCTGGCGGTCGAGGGCGACTCGGCCTTCGGCTTCTCCGGCATGGAGGTGGAGACGATCTGCCGCTACAACCTGCCGGTCACCGTTGTCATCTTCAACAATAACGGCATCTACCGCGGCACCGACACTGACCCGACCGGCCGCGATCCGGGCACCACCGTGTTCGTCCCGGGCAGCCGCTACGACAAGATGATGGAGGCCTTCGGCGGCGTCGGCTACCACGTCACCACGCCGGACGAGCTGAAGAAGGCCGTCGACGCGGCCATGGACTCGGGCAAGCCGACCCTCATCAACGCGGTGATCGACCCGGCGGCCGGCAGCGAGAGCGGCAACATCGGCAGCCTCAACCCGCAGAGCGTCGTGAAGAAGAAGTAATCGAGCCGGGACGGGTGGGGAGCGGCCACGGCCCCACCCGTTCCATTCCCTATCCAACGACACAACGGCGGAAAACGCCGGGTCATCTTGAGAGGAACCCCATGGGCAAGGCTTTGGACGGCGTTCGCGTCCTCGATTTCACCCATGTTCAGTCAGGCCCTACTTGCACGCAGCTTCTCGCGTGGTTCGGTGCCGATGTGATCAAGGTAGAGCGCCCCGGCGAGGGCGACGTCACGCGTGCTCAGCTGCGCGACGTCCCCAACGCGGACAGCCTCTACTTCACCATGCTGAACGCCAACAAGCGTTCCATAACGCTCGACACCAAGAACCCCGAGGGCAAGAAGGTCCTCGAGGAGCTGGTGAAAAGCTGCGACGTGATGGTGGAGAATTTCGCCCCCGGCGCCCTGGACCGCATGGGTTTCAGCTGGGAGCGCATCCAGGAGCTGAACCCGCGCATCATCCTCGCTTCGGTCAAGGGCTTCGGCCCCGGCCCGTTCGAGGACTGCAAGGTTTATGAGAACGTCGCCCAGTGCACCGGCGGCTCGGCCTCGACCACGGGCTTCCGCGACGGCTTTCCTCTCGTCACCGCCGCCCAGATCGGCGATTCCGGCACCGGCCTGCACCTGGCGCTCGGCATCGTGACGGCGCTCTACCAGCGCACGCTCACCGGCCGCGGCCAGAAGGTGCTCTGCGCCATGCAGGACGCGGTGCTGAACTTCTGCCGCGTCAAGCTGCGCGACCAGCAGCGCCTGGAGCGCGGCCCGCTGCGCGAATACAGCCAGTTCGGCGAGGGCATCCCCTTCGGCGATTCGGTGCCGCGCGCCGGCAACGATTCCGGCGGCGGCCAGCCGGGCCGCATCCTGAAGTGCAAGGGCTGGGAGACCGATCCCAACGCCTATATCTACTTCATCACCCAGGGCCCGGTCTGGGACAAGATCTGCGACGTCATCCACGAGCCGGACTGGAAGACCGACCCGGCTTACGCGACGCCGGCGGCCCGCCTGCCGCACCTCAACGAGATCTTCACCCGCATCGAGGCGTGGACCATGGCCCACACCAAGTTCGAGGCGATGGAGATCCTCAACGAGCTCGACATCCCCTGCGGCCCGGTGCTGTCCATGAAGGAGATCGCCGAGGACCAGTCGCTCTACGCGACCGGCACGCTGGTCGAGGTCGACCATCCGACCCGCGGCAAGTACCTGACCGTCGGCAATCCGATCAAGCTCTCCGACAACGACGTGCCGGTGGAGCGCTCGCCGCTGCTCGGCGAGCACACGGAAGAAATCCTCGCCGAGGTGCTCGGGCTTGGCGGCGACGAGATCGCCCGCATCAAGGCCTCGGGCGCCATCGGCCAGGCGGTCCGCCTCGCGGCGGAATGAGATTCGCGGCGCCGTGCGGCGGCGCCCGAAGGAGAAGACCCGCCGGGCAAGGGCATTCCCCTCGTCCGGCGGCCTGCATCCAGGGTGAACGAAAAGAAGGCGTGAATTCCGGAGTCGATCACCACCTGGGAGTTGCCTCGCGTTCATGCGAACCGGGGCTTGGGGAGAAGGAAGTGTTTCCATCCGAGAGGGATGGAAATTCTCAATCCGGCGGCAGGGTGAGCCTCCGCCCGGACTGTTAACGCTTAGAAGGGAAGTCGACCGAGATGTCTAAGCCGCTCGAAGGTATAAAGATCATCGATTTCACGCACGTCCAGGCCGGTCCGGCCTGCACGCAGCTCCTCGCCTGGTTCGGCGCCGATGTGATCAAGGTCGAGCGCCCCGGTGCGGGCGACGTCACGCGCAACCAGCTGCGCCATGTGAAGGACGCGGACGCGCTCTACTTCACCATGCTGAACTCCAATAAGCGCTCGCTGACGCTCGACACCAAGACGGCGCAGGGCAAGGAAGTCCTGACCAAGCTGATCCAGGAATCGGACGTCATGGTCGAGAACTTCGGCCCCGGCGCCCTCGACCGCATGGGCTTCACCTGGGAGCACATCCAGTCGCTCAACCCGGGCATGATCCTCGCCTCGGTGAAGGGCTTCTCGGAAGGCCACGCCTATGAGGACCTGAAGGTCTACGAGAACGTCGCGCAGTGCGCGGGCGGCGCCGCCTCCACCACCGGCTTCTGGGATGGTCCGCCGACCGTTTCCGCCGCCGCTCTGGGCGACTCCAACACCGGCATGCACCTCGCCATCGGCATCCTCACGGCGCTGCATCAGAAGATCAAGACCGGCAAGGGCCAGAAGGTCGCCGTGTCCATGCAGGACTCGGTGCTCAACCTCTGCCGCGTCAAGCTGCGCGACCAGCAGCGCCTCGACGCGCTGGGCTATCTCGAAGAGTACCCGCAGTACCCGCACGGCGAGTTCTCCGACGTGGTGCCGCGTGGCGGCAACGCGGGCGGCGGCGGCCAGCCGGGCTGGGTGCTGAAGTGCAAGGGCTGGGAGACCGACCCGAACGCTTACATCTACTTCACCATCCAGGGCCATGCCTGGGCGCCGATCTGCAAGGCGCTGGGCAAGCCGGAGTGGATCGACGACCCGGCCTACAACACCGCCGAGGCGCGCCAGGACAAGATCTTCGACATCTTCGCTTTCATCGAGAGCTGGCTCGCCGACAAGACGAAGTTCGAGGCCATCGACATCCTGCGCAAGTTCGACATCCCCTGCGCCCCGGTGCTGTCGATGAAGGAGATCGCCAACGACCCGTCGCTGCGCGCCAGCGGCACCGTGGTCGAGGTCGATCACCCCAAGCTCGGCAAGTACCTGACCGTCGGCTCGCCGATCAAGTTCTCGGACGTCACCGTCGAGGTCACCGCCTCGCCGCTGCTCGGCCAGCACACCAACGAAGTGCTCGCCCAGCTCGGCTACTCGCAGGAAGAAATCTCCGCGATGCACGACGCCAAGGCCGTTTGATCGACGGTTCGGCAATGCGGGGTGGCGCCAAGGCGCCGCCCTTTCGCGGTCCACCGCGGAACCAATCGGCCCTCCCGGACATAGCCTTGCGACATGGACGCTTGGCGGACGGGAACGGCCTCCGAGCCTCCCGGAGCCGACACGAAGGGTTTCCCGACGTTAGGTTCCTCCTAGGCGACTGCCGGCGCTCCTTCGAGCGCCGGCATTTTTTTGTGCGGATGAAAGGCGTCATCCCCAATCGAAGACGTCATCCCGGAACGACCGCAGGCCGTATCCGGGATCGCGTGCCGCCAGTTTCTTCTGAGATTGACGTTGAGCACCCTCATCCTGAGGTGCGAGCGCAGCGAGCCTCGAAGGATGGTCGCTCAAGCGCACCAGGACGGAGCATCCTTCGAGGCCCGGCCATTGGCCGGGCACCTCAGGATGAGGTCCTCTTGGGGGACAGAAAGCCCCCTCACCTTCCTGAATAGCGCAGGGTCAGCCGCGCCGCGGCCTCGCGCACCTGCGCGCCGAGGTCGGCGATGCGCTCGGGCGGCATGCGCACGGTCGGGGCCGAGATCGAGATCGCGCCCACCGGCTCGCGCCATTCGTCGAGCACCGCGGCGGCGACGCAGCGCATGCCGGGCGTGTGCTCCTCGTCGTCGATCGAGTAGCCGCGCGCGGCGATCTCGGCGAGGTCGGCCTGCAGCGCGCGCCGGCTCACATGGGTATGCTCGGTGAAGCGCTGGAGCTGGTCGTCGCCGAGCCAGGCGCGCCGCGCCTCCGGGTTCATCGTCGCGAGGATCGCCTTGCCGCCACCCGAGGCGTGGATCGGCAGGTCGCCGCCGATGCGGAAGAAGGCACGCACCGCCGCATGGCTCTCGACCTGAGCGACGCAGATGAGGTGCGGCCCGTCGATCAGCGACAGGTTCACCGTCTCGTTCACACCGTGCGAGAGTTCACGCAGCAGCGCGCGGGCGATCTCCGGCAGCTTGCGGATGCGCAGATAGGCCGAGCCGACGCGGAACAGGCCGACGCCGACCATCCAGGAGCCGGTGGCGGCATCGTGTCCCACCAGCCCGCGCCGCTCCAGCGTGGTCAGCAGCCGGTGCACGGTCGAGGTCGGCAGTTCGGCGCTGCGCGCCAGCTCGCTGAGCGACAGGCCGTCGGAACGCGCCAGCACCTCCAGCAGCGCGATGGCGCGGTCGAGCGACTGCACCTCGCCGCCGGGCTCGGCGCCGCCGGTCGAGGACGGGCGGCCGCGGCGGCGCACGATCGGGACGGCCTGAGTCATCCGAAGAACATCCTCCCAAGTCGCACGTTATCCCGTGCGCTTCGTCTCGTCGGGCCGCCCTGCCCGCCCGTCTCCGGCGCATGCGGACGGGTGGTGCGGACCTTGTACTAGCATAAAGGCGCATCCGCCGCTTTTTCGCAAATCAGAAAAGCATCCCATATTGCGGAAATCCGGGTGACGTGGCATGTTTTCCGCGCTTTCGGAAATTCATTCCGCATTGCGGAAAGAATTATGCCGCCCCGCAGCACGGCGCCAGGTCTTCGAACCTCGCGCCCGCATGCCCCCGGCGGCCGCCGGAACCGGAGATTTTGATCACGTCCGAAAGCCGGTGCGGAACGCCGCCAGCCCTGGAACGACAGGGCGACGCCCGCCGGCGACAACGACGTTAGGAGGAAGTGCCATGGCCAAGATGCGTGCCGTCGACGCGGCGATCCGCGTTCTCGAGAAGGAAGGCGTCACCACCGCTTTCGGTGTCCCGGGCGCCGCGATCAACCCGCTCTATTCCGCGATGCGGGCCCACGGGAAGACGCGCCACGTGCTGGCGCGTCACGTCGAGGCCGCCTCGCACATGGCCGAGGGCTACACCCGCGCCAAGGCCGGCAATATCGGCGTGTGCATCGGCACCTCCGGCCCGGCCGGCACCGACATGATCACCGGCCTGTACTCGGCCGCCGCGGATTCGATCCCGATCCTGTGCATCACCGGCCAGGCGCCGCGCGCACGCCTCTACAAGGAAGACTTCCAGGCGATCGACATCGAGTCCATCGCCAAGCCGGTCGCCAAGTGGGCGGTGATGGTCCGCGAGCCCGCGCTGGTGCCTATGGTGTTCCAACAGGCCTTCCACGTCATGCGCTCGGGCCGCCCCGGCCCGGTGCTGATCGACCTGCCGATCGACGTCCAGCTGGCCGAGATCGAGTTCGACGAGGACACCTACGAGCCGCTGGCGGTCTACAAGCCGGCCGCGACCCGCAAGCAGGCCGAGAAGGCCATCGCCATGCTGAACGAGGCGGAGCGTCCGCTGATCGTCGCCGGCGGCGGCATCATCAACGCCGACGCCTCCGACAAGCTGGTGGAGTTCGCCGAACTCACCGGCGTGCCGGTCATCCCGACCCTGATGGGCTGGGGCACTATTCCCGACGACCACGACCTGATGGCCGGCATGTGCGGCCTGCAGACCTCGCACCGCTACGGCAATGCCAACATGCTGGCGTCGGACTTCGTGTTCGGCATCGGCAACCGCTGGGCGAACCGCCACACCGGCTCGGTCGATGTCTACACGAAGGGCCGCAAGTTCATCCATGTCGACATCGAGCCGACCCAGATCGGCCGCGTCTTCGGCCCGGATCTCGGCATCGTCTCGGACGCCGGCGCCGCGCTCGACCTCTTCATCGAGGTGGCCAGGGAATACAAGACCGCCGGCAAGCTGAAGGACCGCGGCGACTGGGCCAAGGAATGCCTCGGCCGCAAGAAGACCATGCTGCGCAAGACGCATTTCGACAACGTGCCGCTCAAGCCGCAGCGCGTCTATGAGGAGATGAACGAGGCGTTCGGCCGCGACACCCGCTACGTCTCGACCATCGGCCTGTCGCAGATCGCCGGCGCGCAGATGCTGCACGTCTACAAGCCGCGCAACTGGATCAATTGCGGCCAGGCCGGCCCGCTCGGCTGGACCCTGCCCGCCGCCCTCGGCGTGCGCGCGGCCGACCCGGATGCAGAGATCGTGGCGCTGTCGGGCGACTACGACTTCCAGTTCCTCATCGAGGAGCTCGCGGTCGGCGCCCAGCACAAGCTGCCCTACATCCATGTGGTCGTGAACAACTCCTATCTGGGTCTGATCCGTCAGGCGCAGCGCGGCTTCAACATGGACTTCGAGGTCTCGCTCGCCTTCGACAACATCAATGCCGACGAGAATGCCGGCTATGGCGTCGACCATGTGGCGGTGGCCGAGGGCCTCGGCTGCAAGGCGGTGCGCGTCTCCTCGCCCAACGAGTTCAAGGACGCCTTCGTCAAGGCCAAGGCGCTGATGAAGGAGCATCAGGTGCCGGTGGTGATGGAGTTCATCCTCGAGCGCGTCACCAACATCGCCATGGGCACCGAGATCGACGCGGTGAACGAGTTCGAGGAAGTCCTCGACCTGCCGCTGGAAGGCGCCGCCGCCAAGGCGTGAGTGATGCGGGGGCCTCACGGCCCCCGTTTTGCGCCGGGGGCTGAGCCTTTCGCTTCCGCCCCGCGCGCTTTCGTGCCACGACGGCGCGTGCTGCGATACCGCGGGGGCCTCGCGCCCGAGAATGTCCCCGCGCCCAACAATCCTGTCCCTGCCTAGGAGCGGTCCATGCCCCGTTTTGCCGCCAATCTCACCATGCTGTTCAACGAGGTGCCCTTCCTCGACCGGTTCGAGAAGGCCGCCGCCGCCGGGTTTGCCGGCGTGGAATATCTGTTTCCCTACGACTTCCCGGTCGAGGAGCTGGTCGGAAAGCTCAAGGCCAACGGCCTGACGCAGGTGCTGCACAACATGCCGGCCGGCAACTGGGGCGGCGGCGAGCGCGGCATCGCCATCCTGCCCGACCGCGTCGACGAGTTCCGCGCCGGCGTCGACAAGGCCATCACCTATGCGACCGCCCTCGGCGCGCCGCAGGTGAACATCCTCGCCGGCATCGCCCCCGCCGGGGTCGAGCGCGAGGTGCTGCACAAGACCTTCGTCGAGAACCTGAAATACGCCGCGCCGAAGGTGAAGGAAGCCGGCATCAAGCTGCTGATCGAGCCGATCAACACCCGCGACATTCCGGGCTTCTTCCTGAACTACACGAAGCAGGCGAAGGCGATCATCGAAGAGGTCGGCTCCGACAACCTCTTCATCCAGTACGACATCTACCACATGCAGATCATGGAAGGGGATCTCGCCCGCACCATCGAGGCGAACCTCGCTCTGATCCCGCACATCCAGCTCGCCGACAATCCGGGCCGCAACGAGCCCGGCACCGGCGAGATCAACTACGAGTTCCTGTTCCGCTTCCTCGATTCCATCGGCTACACCGGCTGGATCGGGTGCGAGTACAAGCCGAAGGGCGACACGGCGGCCGGCCTCGGCTGGCTGAAGACGCTCACCGGCGCGGCGTGACGTCGCATCGGTCAAGAAACGCAGTCTAGGAAAACGAGGACAAGACGATGGCGAAGGTTGGATTTGTCGGTCTGGGGATCATGGGCAACCCGATGGCGGGCCACCTCATCGACGCGGGCCACACGCTCTATCTGTATGACATCAAGCCGGTGCCGGCGGAGCTGACGGGCAAGGGCGGCGTCGCCTGCGCCAACGGCACCGAGGTGGCGAAGAACGCCGACATCATCATCATCATGGTGCCGGACACCCCGCATGTGGGCGCCGCGCTGTTCGGCGAGGGCGGCATCGCCGCCGGCCTCACCCCCGGCAAGATCGTCGTCGACATGTCGTCGATCGCCCCGGTCGAGACCAAGGAATACGCCAAGAAGGTCAACGAGCTGGGCTGCGACTATCTCGACGCGCCGGTCTCCGGCGGCGAGGTCGGCGCCAAGGCCGCCTCGCTCACCATCATGGTCGGCGGCCCGGAAGGCGCCTTCGAGACGGTGAAGCCGCTCTTCGAGAAGATGGGCAAGAACATCACCCTCGTCGGCGGCAATGGCGACGGCCAGACCACCAAGGTGGCGAACCAGATCATCGTGGCGCTGACCATCCAGGCGGTCGGCGAGGCGCTGCTGTTCGCCTCCAAGGCGGGTGCCGACCCGGCCAAGGTGCGCCAGGCGCTGATGGGGGGCTTTGCCAATTCGCGCATCCTTGAGGTGCATGGCGAGCGCATGGTGAAGCGGACCTTCAACCCGGGCTTCCGCATCGAGCTGCACCAGAAGGACCTGAACCTGGCGCTCAACGGCGCCCGCCAGCTGCAGATGTCGCTGCCGGCCACCGCGCTGGCGCAGCAGCTGTTCAGCGCCTGCGCCGCCAATGGCGGGGCGGCGTGGGACCACTCAGCTCTGGTCAAGGCGCTGGAAATGCTCGCAAATCACACCGTCGCGCCGGATGCGTGATCTCGATCCGATATTGCATTCACTTTGAAGTCTCGGGGGCGCTCTGCGCCCCCGAAGCGTTTCTGGAAATAGTAAGCATTGCTGCCCCGGTAGTGGAATTCCGCTGCGGGGTAGTCTTTTGAGCGTCACGACGAACAATTGTTCTGGCCTATACACCGTGGACAAGCCGGCATTTCCCGAAGTAACTTGTCGGACACGTCGCTAACACGCCCCGCGATGCCCGCGATGCGGCCCAACATGCGCGACGTATTATCACGCCCATGAACATCGCTCTTGACGAGGGCCTCAATCTGCCCAATCATGGCATACAAAATACCAAACAAAGTTCCGGACCTCGCGGGGGTGAGTCCGGACGAGGAGGGAGTCCAATGAAGGTCTGCATCTACGGTGCCGGCGCGATCGGCGGTTATGTCGGCGTCCAGCTCAAGCGCGCGGGTGTCGACGTGAGCCTGGTGGCCCGCGGCGCACATCTCGAAGCCATGAAGCGCAACGGCCTCAAGCTGCTCATCGAGGATGAGGAGCGCGTCGAGCACATCCCGTGCTCCGACAACCCGGCCGAACTCGGCCCGCAGGACTATGTCATCGTCGCGCTGAAGGCCCATTCGGTGCCGGGCGTCGTCGACGCCATGCAGCCGCTGCTCGGCAACGACACGGCCGTCGTCACCGCGGTGAACGGCGTGCCCTACTGGTACTACTACAAGCACGGCGACCAGCTCGAAGGCCGCACGCTGGAGAGCGTCGATCCGGGCGCCAAGCAGTGGAACGGCCTGCGCCCCGAGCGCGCCATCGGCTGCATCGTCTATCCGGCGACCGAAGTGGTCGAGCCGGGCGTCATCAAGCACGTCTATGGCGACAAGTTCCCGCTCGGCGAGCCCTCGGGCGAGATCACCGAGCGCGTGACCAAGCTTTCCGAGGCCTTCGCCGCCGGCGGCCTGCGCGCGCCCGTTCTGCCCAACATCCGCGACGAGATGTGGCTGAAGCTGTGGGGCAACCTCTGCTTCAACCCGATCAGCGCCCTCACCCACGCCACCCTCGACGTCATCGCTTCCGATCCGGGCACCCGCGCGGTCGCCAAGGCGATGATGCTGGAGGCGCAGGAGATCGCCGTGCAGTCCGGCGTGAACTTCCGCGTCGGCGTCGAGCGGCGCATCGACGGCGCTGGCGCGGTCGGCGCGCACAAGACCTCGATGCTGCAGGACCTCGAGCGCAACCGCGCCATGGAGATCGACCCGCTCGTCACCGTGGTGCAGGAGATGGGCAAGCTTGCCGGCATCCCGACGCCGACAATCGACGTCGTGCTCTCCCTCGTCCGCCAGCGCGCGCAGATCGCCGGCTGCTACAACTGAGTTCGGCGACAATGGCAAACTGGGTTCGTTTCCAGCGCTCGGGCGCTGCCGGCTTCGGCACGCTCGAGGGCGACACCATCACTGTCCATAGCGGCAGCATGTTCAACGGCGCGCAGCCGACCGGGGAGCGCGTCGCGCTCGCCGAGGTCGAGCTGCTCGCCCCAACCGAGCCGACGAAAGTCATCGCGCTTTGGAATAACTTCCATGCGCTGGCTGCAAAGCTGGGCTCGCCCGTACCGGCCGATCCGCTCTATCTGCTGAAGGCCGGATCGTCGCTGACCACCCCCGGCGCCACCGTGCGCCGGCCGCCCTCCTATGACGGCAAGGTGGTGTATGAGGGCGAGCTCGGCATCGTCATCGGCAAGACGGCGACGGGCGTTTCCGAAGAGGAAGCCGGGGATTACATCTTCGGCTACACCTGCGTGAACGACATCACCGCCGCCGACATCATCAACAAGGACGCCACCTTCGCGCAGTGGGTGCGGGCCAAGAGTTTCGACGGTTTCGGGCCCTTCGGCCCGGTGGTGGCGACGGGCGTCGACCCGTCCAGCCTCGTCGTGCGCACCGTGCTCAATGGCGAGGAGCGCCAGCGCTACCCGATCAGCGACATGGTGTTCTCGGCCGCCCAGCTGGTCAGCCGCATCTCGCACGACATGACGCTCAATCCGGGCGACGTGATCTGCTGCGGCACGTCGGTCGGCGTCGGCACCATGAAGGCCCCGAGCAACACGGTGGACATCGTGATCGAGGGCATCGGGACGCTCAGCAACACTTTCGTGCAGTAGCGTCTTGGCGCTGTAGCGCCTATAGGGGAATAGGATACGCCAATCGACGGGAACGCCGCGTGGGCGCTCCCGGCCGTCCGGTTGTGGAGGAGCGGATTTAATGAACATCCATGAGTATCAGGCCAAGGGAGTGCTCCGCGAATACGGGGTCCCGGTGCCGAACGGCGTCGCCATTCTCGACGCGGCCGAGGCCGACGCCGCGGCGGCGAAGATTCCCGGCCCGGTCTGGGTCGTGAAGAGCCAGATCCACGCCGGCGGACGCGGCAAGGGCAAGTTCAAGGAAGCCGATGCGGGCGAGAAGGGTGGCGTGCGCGTCGTCAAGTCCGCCGGCGAGGCTGCCGCCAATGCCAAGCAGATCCTCGGCAAGACCCTGGTGACCGTGCAGACCGGCCCGGCCGGCAAGCAGGTGAACCGCGTCTACATCGAGGAAGGCTCCGACATCGACAAGGAGTTCTACCTCTCCGCCCTCGTCGACCGCGCCACCTCGCGCGTCGCCTTCGTCGTCTCGACCGAAGGCGGCATGGACATCGAGGAAGTCGCCCACTCGACGCCCGAGAAGATCCACACCTTCTCCATCGACCCGGCGACCGGCGTGATGCCCCATCACGGCCGCACCGTCGCGCAGGCGCTCGGCCTGTCCGGCGACCTCGCCAAGCAGGCGGGCAACCTCGTCACCAAGCTCTATGCCGCCTTCGTCGGCAAGGACATGGCGATGCTCGAGGTCAACCCGCTGGTCGTCACCAAGGGTGGCGAGCTGAAGTGCCTTGACGCCAAGATCTCCTTCGATTCCAACTCGCTCTACCGCCACCCGGACGTGGTCGCGCTGCGCGACGAGACCGAGGAGGACGCCAAGGAGATCGAGGCGTCCAAGTACGACCTCGCCTATATCGCGCTCGATGGTACCATTGGCTGCATGGTCAACGGCGCCGGCCTGGCCATGGCGACGCTCGACATCATCAAGCTCTATGGCGAGAGCCCGGCCAACTTCCTCGACGTCGGTGGCGGCGCCACGGAGGAGAAGGTCACTGCGGCGTTCAAGATCATCACCGCCGACCCGCAGGTGCAGGGCATCCTGGTCAACATCTTCGGCGGCATCATGAAGTGCGACGTCATCGCCCGCGGCGTCATCGCCGCGGTGAAGGCGGTCGGCCTGCAGGTGCCCCTCGTGGTGCGCCTCGAAGGCACCAATGTCGAGGAAGGCAAGCAGATCATCCGCGACTCGGGGCTGAACGTCATCCCGGCGGACGATCTCGACGACGCCGCCCAGAAGATCGTCAAGGCCGTGAAGGAGGCTGCGTGATGTCGGTTCTCATCAATAAAGACACCAAGATCATCACCCAGGGCTTCACCGGCAAGAACGGCACCTTCCACTCCGAGCAGGCGCTGGCCTATGGCTCGAAGGTGGTCGGCGGCACCTCGCCGGGCAAGGGCGGCTCGACCCATCTCGGCCTGCCGGTGTTCGACACCGTCGCCGAGGCGCGCGAGAAGACCGGCGCCGACGCCTCGGTGGTCTACGTGCCGCCGCCGGGCGCGGCCGACGCCATCTGCGAGGCGATCGCGGCGGAGATCCCGCTCATCGTCTGCATCACCGAGGGCATCCCGGTGCTCGACATGGTGAAGGTGCGCCGGGCACTGGACGGCTCCAAGTCCCGCCTCGTCGGCCCGAACTGCCCCGGCATCGTCACCGCCGGCGAGTGCAAGATCGGCATCATGCCGGCCAACATCTTCCGCAAGGGCAATGTCGGCATCGTCTCGCGCTCGGGCACGCTGACCTATGAGGCGGTGTTCCAGACCTCGCAGGAGGGCCTCGGCCAGACCACCGCGGTCGGCATCGGCGGCGATCCGGTCAAGGGCACCGAGTTCATCGACGTGCTCGAGCTGTTCCTCGCCGACGACGCCACCGAGTCGATCGTGATGATCGGCGAGATCGGCGGCTCGGCCGAGGAAGACGCGGCGCAGTTCCTCAAGGACGAGGCCAAGCGCGGCCGCAAGAAGCCGATGGTCGGCTTCATCGCCGGCCGCACCGCCCCTCCCGGCCGCCGCATGGGCCATGCCGGCGCCATCATCTCCGGCGGCAAGGGCGGCGCCGAGGACAAGATCGCGGCGATGGAAGCGGCCGGCATCGTGGTCTCGCCCTCGCCGGCGCGGCTCGGCAAGACGCTGATCGAAGTGCTGAACAAGCGCGTCGCCGCCTGAGCGGCTTCGCCATCTCCTAAAAGCGAAAGCCCCGCGCCATGGCGCGGGGCTTTTTCGTTGTCAAACCGGGAAGCATTCCGGCGGCAGCGCCGCCGTGTCCTCATGGCCCAGCGTCTCGGCGATCAGGATCGTCATCCACGCATGAGCAACGATGAGCAGCGGCAGAACGGGAAACACCGTCTGGAACATGCGCGTAACTCCAATCGTCCGTGTTGCAGTGCAACGTAACGAATGTATCTGGTATGTGGTATACTTAATATCAGATAGCGAGCCTGCACGAGGCGCATGGCCTGACGTCTTCTAAGCGGACGCCAGCAACAGACATGGATTGCGGAAGGACGGCCAGCCAGCGCATGGGCCGGCGCCCGACGCTGGAGGAGATGAGTAAAGAGGGGCGGAGCTTTCGCGAGTGGGGATGACCACGCGGGACAGTCGGGAGCCCGGTCCGCAACGAGCTTGTCTCGGCGATAGGCGCCGTCTCGCCCTCATGGCCGGGCTCGACCCGGCCACCCAGTGACTGGGCGCGCCAGATTCCCATGGATCCCCGGGTCAAGCCTGGGGATGAGGGAAATTGAAATGCTGATCGGTCTCCGGGAAGTCCCGCGCCCTGCCCTCAGGGCGCGGGAGCGTTGTTTTCCTTCGCCGGCGGGGCCGCCAAGCCCCAGGCCGAGAAGGCCTGCCGGAATGCCTGATCGCCGGCCTCGCCCTTTTCCAGCACGAGTATGGCGCGGCGGCCGTTCTCGAACACGATCGGCAGGTCGAGCCAGTTGCGCGTGATCAGGAAGCTGAGATTGCGCTGGATGTCGCTGTCGAGCGCCGACAGGCCGATCAGGAAATAGCTCGGCGCCACCCGCACGGCGAGGCCGACCAGCGGCGCGCCCTGCGCGCTTTCCGACGCCTTGGCGCGCATGCCCGGCACGTTGGAGACGTTGCCGAGGTCAAAGTTCGGCGGCAGCTTGAACTGCACCTCGATGATGTGGGACGCCGGGATGCTGGTGTCCTGGTTTCGGCGCAGCGTCAGCGTCGCCGAGATGTCGCGGGCGGGAATCGTGATGTCGGCGCGGATGCCGACATCCGGCGCCGTGCCGGCGCTGCCGGGGCTGCGCTCGGTGCTCCACTTCACCGTGCCCACATATTGCTGCAGGCCCTGTTCGCCGCCGCCCGCGCTCTCCTCGAACAGCACGGCGCGCTGCGGAGCGTCGATGCCCTGCGCCGCGGTGCCTGACGGCGCGTTCTGTGCCGGCTGCGCGGGCTGGCCCGACTGCGCCGGCCGGGAGCTGTCCGGTGCCTGGGCGATACGGTCGGTCGACTTCGGCGCGTCGGGGGTCGCGGGGCGAGCCGGCGCCTGAGCGGTCTGCGGCGCCGAGGCGGGAGCCCCGCCGACCAGCGCCAATATGGTCTCGCGCTGGGTATAGCCGACCACCGCGCCGGCGATCAGCAAAGCGAGGAAGATCAGCGCGCCGAACAGCCGGACACGGCCGCTGCCACCGGAGGTCTCCTCGGGAACTTCGGCGGCGATGCTGTCGCCGTCGTCGGCCGTGGCCTGCCCGGCCTCGTCGTCATCGGACAGCGCGGCGGCCTCGCGGGCACGCACCATGCGCGCCGCCTCGCTGCGCCAGTCGTGACGCTCGCCTTCATCCTTGCCGGCATAGCCCTCCGGCTCGATGCCCGCCGCCACCGCCTCGGCCTCGCTCGGCGCGAAATCGCCCGTCGGTTCAGCGGGGCGCACTGGCGCGGACGGCGATTCGGCCGCCGCCGGTCGCGGCGGCGGAGGAACGGCGGGCGCCGAGGGAGCCGGCGTCACGGGCGGCGTGGCCGGCGACGGAGTGGCGGGAGCGGAAGTATTCGGTGCAGAAGTCGGAGCCGCCGGCGCCGAGACCCCATGATCGGCCTCGATGCGGCGGATCGCGTTCTCCAGCGCCTGCTGCTCGCGCTCGACGTCGTCCTCCGGCAGCGGCGGCTCGACGGCGCGCAGCTGCGCGGTCAGCGCCCGCCGCGCCCGCTCATAGACCGCCTTGCGGGCCTCCGCCGACTTGTCGGGAAGGCCGCCGATGGCGCGCGCGAGGAGCGGGTAATAATCGGCCATGAGAGGGAATCAGTTGCCGGTCACGATTCGAAGGGATTCTGCACCAAGATCGTATCATCACGCTCGGGGCTCGTGGACAGCAACGCCACCGGGCACCCGATCAGTTCCTCGATACGACGGACATATTTCACCGCTTCCGCCGGCAGGTCGGCCCAAGAACGGGCGCCGGCGGTCGATGTCCTCCAGCCCTCGATGGTCTCGTAGACCGGCTCGACATGCGCCTGCGCATCCTGCCCGGCCGGGAGATAGTCGATCTCCTCCCCGTCGAGCCGGTAGCGGGTGCAGACCTTGAGTTCCTCGAAGCCGTCCAGCACGTCGAGCTTGGTCAGCGCGATGCCGTTGATGCCGGAGGTGCGCACGGTCTGGCGCACCAGTGCGGCGTCGAACCAGCCGCAGCGCCGCGCCCGCCCGGTAACGGTGCCGAACTCGTGCCCGCGCTCGCCGATCTTGCGGCCGATCGCGTCGTCGAGCTCGGTCGGGAACGGGCCTTCGCCGACGCGGGTGGTGTAGGCCTTGGTGATGCCGAGCACATAGCCGATGGCGCCGGGGCCGAGGCCGGAGCCGGTCGCCGCCTGCGCCGCCACCGTGTTGGAGGAGGTGACGAAGGGATAGGTGCCGTGGTCGACGTCGAGCAGCGCGCCCTGCGCGCCCTCGAACAGGATCTTCGAGCCGTGCCGGCGCTCGTCGTCGAGCAGCGCCCAGACGCGATCCATGAAGGGCAGCACCTTGGGCGCCACTTCGAGCAGTTCGTCGCGCAGCCTGGCCGCGTCCACCTCGGCGATGCCGAGGCCGCGGCGCAGCGGATTGTGATGCGCCAGCAGGCGCTCCAGCTTGGCGTCGAGCGTGTCGGGATAGGCGAGGTCCATCAGCCGGATGGCACGCCGGCCGACCTTGTCCTCATAGGCCGGGCCGATGCCGCGCTTGGTGGTGCCGATCTTGGTGCCGGAGGCGGCGGCGTTCTCGCGGATGGCGTCGAGTTCGCGGTGCAGCGGCAGGATCAGCGCGACGTTCTCGGCGACGCGCAGACGCTCCGGCGTCACCTCGACGCCCTGCGCGCCGATGCGGCCGATCTCGTCCACCAGCGCCCACGGGTCGAGCACCACGCCGTTGCCGATCACCGACAGGCGCGCGCCGCGCACCAGGCCGGACGGCAGCAGCGAAAGCTTGTAGGTGGTGTTGCCCACCACCAGCGTATGACCGGCATTGTGCCCGCCCTGGAAGCGGACGACGACGTCCGCCTGCTCGCTGAGCCAATCGACGATCTTGCCCTTACCCTCGTCGCCCCATTGCGAGCCGACGACGACCACATTCGCCACGAGCCAAGCTCCTGCTTGCGACGTGCGGACCGGCCCGGCGCCATTCAAGGCGCGCCCTGCCCGCACAGACAAAACCCCGGCGAAACGATCCGTCCGGGGCTGCACCGTCTTAAGGGATCGTTCCGGGTGAGGCAAGGACGCCCGGATGCCGCATCGGAAGCCCGTCGGCATGCCCTGACGCTGGCGCAAATGGCAGGGCGGTATTGCACCCCCGCAAGCGCTACGAGATTGCGCCGGCGGCTCCAACGCATGATTTTCAAGGCGCGGCGCCATGACGCCGCAAGGAGCCGCCATGACCAGTCCGACCCTCGCCGCCCGCCCCGTCGATGCCTCTCCCCTGCCCGCCGCCCTGAAGATGGGCGCGGTGCGCCTGCGGGTACGTGACGCGGCCCGCTCCCTCGCCTTCTACACCGGCACGGTCGGCCTTGCGGTGCTGAGCACCGGCACGGACGGAATCATCCGCCTCGGCGCCGGCAACGAGGTCATCGTCGAACTGGAAGTCTCCCCCGAGGCGCGCCCCCGCCACCCCGGCACCACCGGCCTGTTCCATGTCGCGATTCTCGTTCCCGACCGCCCGGCGCTCGCCGTGGTGGCGCGCCGGCTCATCGCGCAGAATGTACGCCTCGGCGCCTCCGACCATCTGGTGAGCGAGGCGCTCTATCTCGACGATCCCGACGGCAACGGCATCGAGATCTACCGCGACCGCCGGCCGGACGAATGGAACTGGGACGGCGCCACCATCGAGATGGCGACCTACCGGCTCGATTTGCGCGCGCTCATCGCCGACGCACCGGCCGGCGTGCCGCTCGGTGCGCCGATGCCTGAAGGCACCAAGGTCGGCCATGTGCATCTGCAGGTCGGCGACCTCACGGCCGCCCGCCGCTTCTATGTCGACCATCTCGGCTTCGACGTGACCACCGACCGCTATCCCGGCGCGCTCTTCGTCAGCGCCGGGCGCTACCACCACCATCTCGGGTTGAATGTCTGGCACAGCCGCGGCGGCGGCCCCGCTCCCGCCGGCAGCGTCGGCCTCGTGCATTTCGAGGTGATCCTGCCGGATGCGAAGGCCGTCGAGGCGCTGCGCGCCCGGCTCGTCGCCGCCGGCGAGAGCGTCACCCCCATCGGGGGCGGCTTCAGCATCGCCGATCCCTGGGGCACGCGGCTGCAGGTACGTGCCGCGTGAGGGTGTGACGAGTTCACAACCGGGAAGCTGGGAGGCTCACCATGGCCGGGCTTGGCCCGGCCATCCAGTGACCGGGTGCAGGCGAAAAGGCTGGGTCCCCGGGCCAAGCCCGGGGATGACGGAAGTGGAATTGCAAGCCAGATTCTGAGCCGCCATCGGCTGCCCCGTTGCAGCGATAAGATTATTTCATGGCCCGGGCGGGTTTAACCGCGCGCGAAATGCTCTAACCATTCGCGCGCCAACGACCCCGCTTCCGGTGCCTGCCATGTTCCGTCGCCTGCTCGACGCGCCCTATCTCCTGCTCACCCTGGTGTCGCTGTTCTGGGCCGGCAACATCGTGCTCGGCCGCCACATTGCCGGCCATGTGCCGCCGGCGACGCTGGCCTGGCTGCGCTGGGTGCTCGCCATCCTCATCCTGCTGCCCTTCGCCTGGCGGGCGATGAAGGCCGACTGGTCGGTGGCGCTGCGCCACTGGAAGCTGCTGGCGGTGCTGGGATTCACCGGCATCACCCTGTTCAACACCATGCAGTACCACGCGTTGGAGTTCACGCCGGCCCTCAACGTGCTGCTCATCCAGTCCACCGGGCCGCTGATGATCGCCTTCTGGTCGCTGGTGCTGAACGGCGAGAAGCTCTCCGTCGGGCAGGCCATCGGCATCAGCCTGTCGCTGCTGGGGGTGCTCACCATCATCTGCCGCGGCGACCCAGCGGTACTGGCGAACATCGAATTCAACCAGGGCGACCTCTGGATGCTCGCCGCGCTGATGGTCTACGGCATCTATTCCTCGCTGCTGGTGCAGCGCCCGAAGCTGTCGCAGCTCGGCTTCCTCGGCTTCACGCTCAGCATCGGCGCGCTGCTGCTCACGCCGATCTTCATTGCCGAGCGGGCGGTGAGCCCGCCGATCACCTTCGACGCGCGCGCGCTCGGCTCCATTGCCTATGTCGCCGTCTTCCCCTCGGTGCTGGCCTATCTGTTCTTCAATCGCGGCGTCCAGCTCGTCGGGCCGAACCGCGCCGCGCCGTTCTTCCACTTGATGCCGGTGTTCGGCTCGGCGCTCGCCATCGTCTTCCTCGGCGAGCGCCCGCACCTCTACCACGCCGCCGGTTACGCGCTGGTTCTGTCGGGGGTGATCATCGCCACCCTCTGGGCGCCCAAACGAGTCAGCCCAGCTCGAAGCTCGTGACGCCGTAGAGCCTCTCCAGCGCCACCGGCCGGATCGGGCCGGTATACATGCGCGCGGTCTCGAACACCGGGGCGAGGCCGTGCCGGCGCGCCAAGGCGAGGGCCGCGACGTTCGGCTCGGGCACATCGAGCACAATCTCGCCCGCTCCCGCCGCCGCGCGAAGCGCCCGGAACACGATCTCAGCCGCTTCTTCGTCCTGCGCCACCAGCGGACCGATCTTCCAGCCCGCCCGCGCCGGCCGCACCACGCCCCAGCCGGCGAGCGCGCCGTCGCGGATGAGCGCCCGGCCGGCATGGCCCGGCGTGCTCAGCCACGCCTTGAGGAAGGCCGTGCGGGACGCCGGGAAGATCGCCGCGTCGCTCGCCTCGACGACCGCGAAGGGCAGCGTCGAAAGATCGACCGTATCACCCGCCTCGCCGTCTCCCGGCGCGCCGGCGAAGCGGATGTTGCGATAGGCGAACGTGAACCCCTGCTTCGCATAGTTCTCCTGCTGCGCCACCACGCCGTCGAGGCCGATGGTGCGCGCGCCGGCATGGGCAAGGCCGGCCTGCCACAGCTTGAAGCCGATGCCACGCCCGCGCAGCTCCGGCCGCACGATGTAGAAGCCTAGGAAGGCGAAGGCCTCGTCGTAGTTGACCACCGAGATCACCGCCGCCGGCTCTCCGTCGAGCTCGGCGACGAGGAAGCCCTCGGGGTCCACCACACTGAAGCAGGCGGCGTCATCCAGGCCGGGATTCCACCCCTCCCCCGCCGCCCAGTCGATGGCGAGCCTTATTTCCTCCGGCCGCAGCGAACGGATAGTGAGGGAGCCGGTCATTGCTGAAACCGCTGATTCGTTGCTGGAGTGTCCATCATGCTCGGTGAAATGGTCATCGGCACCCTCGTGAACATCGCCGTGATCCTCGTGCATCTGGCGGCGACGTTCCTGCTCGTCTCCTTCGTCCGCCCGCTGGCGCACCGGCTGGCCGCCTTTCCACGCATGCGGCTGACGCTCGCGCTTCTCGTCACCAGCAGCGTGCTGCTCATCGCCCATCTGGTCGAGGTCAGCCTCTGGGCCGGCGTGTTTCTCTACCGCGAACTGGTGCCGACCCTCGAAGCCGCCTTCTATTCCGCCTTCGTCGGCTACACGACGCTCGGCTTCGGCGACCTGCAGCAGGGCGAGCACACCCGCCTGCTCGGCCCGATGGCGGCGGGCAGCGGCATCATGATGTTCGGCTGGACCACGGCGCTGATGATCTTCGTGCTGCAGGACCACATGCCGCGCCTCGTCCGCCACCGCGAGGACTAGGTCTATTTCTCCGTGCAGGAAGCGATGGGCGGGGCGTCCTCACCCTTGGTGAGGTCGTAGAGGTCGGCGCCGCGCCCCTTGCTCCACCAGATGTATGGCCCGCCGGCATAGCGCGCGCCGGAGCCGGACAGCACGTTGGACAGCACCAGGAACTGGCCCTTGAAGGAAAGCGTCGCCAGCGCCACCGGCGGCGCGTTGATGTAGCTGACCGCCACCGGCCCGAAGGCGCCGCAGTCGTAATTCGCCTTGATGGTCTCCGGCTTCGCTCCGCCCGGCAGCGGGATGACGATGTTGTCCGCCTGTGCCGCCACGGGCACGACGAGCAAGGCGAGGGCGAGGATGGCAGCCTTCATCATCTTCACTCCGGCTTGTGGTTCTCATGCCAGTGCCGCGCGATGTCGATGCGGCGCGGCAGCCAGACGCGGTCGTGTTTGGCGATATGGTCGAGGAAGCGCTGCAGGCCGAGCACCCGCCCCGGCCGGCCGACCAGCCGGCAATGCAGCCCGACGCTCAGCATCTTCGGCGCCTCGGCCCCTTCCGCATAGAGCGCGTCGAAGCTGTCGCGCAGATAGGCGAAGAACTGCTCGCCCGTGTTGAAGCCCTGCGGCGTGGCGAAGCGCATGTCGTTGGTGTCGAGCGTGTAGGGGATGGAGAGGTGCGGCCCCTTCGGCCCCTCGACCCAGAACGGCAGGTCGTCGGAATAGATGTCGGAATCGTAGAGGAAGCCGCCCTCCTCCATCACGATCAGCCGCGAATTCTCCGAGGTGCGCCCGGTGTACCAGCCGAGCGGGCGCTCGCCGACGATCTCCGTGTGCAGGCGGATGGCGGTGTCGAAGTCGGCCTTCTCCGCCTCGTAGGAATGGTTGCGGTAGTCGATCCATTTCAGCCCGTGGCTGGCGATCTCCCACCCCGCCTCCTTCATCGCCGCCACCGCTTCCGGGTTGCGGGCGAGCGCGGTGGTCACGCCATAGACGGTGACCGGGATGGCGCGGGAGGTGAACAGCCGCCACAGCCGCCAGAAGCCGGCGCGCGAGCCATATTCGTAGATCGACTCCATGTTCATGTGCCGTTGGCCCAGCCAGGGCTGGGCGCCGACGATCTCGGACAGGAACGCCTCGGAGGCGGCATCGCCATGCAGGATGTTGTTCTCGCCGCCCTCCTCGTAATTGATGACGAACTGCACGGCGACGCGCGCGCTGCCCGGCCATCTCGGGTCCGGCGGGGTGCGGCCATAGCCGATCATGTCGCGGGGATAGGCGGAATCGAGCTTGAACATGGCTGTCCCGGGCAAGGCGATGTCGTCCAGCCGTCAGGCTAGTCGGTTAGAGGCGGGTGAGGAACACTCCCGCAGGATCGCCGCGTAAAGTCCGCCGCATAAATCTTGCATCGCCTCTCGACAACACCGCGCTCGGCGGTCTTGATGTTCGCGAACAGCTACCCAAGGTGCCCGATGCCGCTTCCCGATCCCAGCTTCCTCCTCGCCCGCGCCCCCGTCGTGCCTGTCGTCACCGTGCCGAGCGTGGCCGCCGGGGTGAAGCTCGCCAAGGCGCTGACCGAGGGTGGGCTGCCGCTGATCGAGGTAACGCTGCGCACGCCGGCCGCGCTCGAGGCCATCGCCGCCATCGCCGCCGAGGTGCCGGAGGCCATCGTCGGCGCGGGCACCGTGACCCGCCCCGAGCTGATCCAAGCCTCCATCGACGCCGGCGCGCGCTTCCTGGTCAGCCCCGGCTGTCCGCCGGCGCTCGCCGAGGCGCTGGCCGAGGCGCCGGTGCCGGTCATGCCGGGCTGCGCCACCGCCACCGAGGCGATGACGCTGCACGCGCTCGGCTTCCCGGTGCTGAAGCTGTTCCCGGCCGAATCGGTCGGCGGCGTCGGCCTGATCAAGTCGCTCGCCGGCCCGCTCCCGGACCTGCGCTTCTGCCCGACCGGCGGCATCGGCCCGTCGAACGTCGGCACCTATCTGGCGCAGTCCAACATCCTCGCCGTCGGCGGCTCCTGGGTCGCCCCGAGCGAGGCCATCGCGCTCGGCGATTGGGAGCAGATCGTGGCGCTCGCCAAGGCCGCGGCGAAGCTGTCACGGGCGGCCTTCCCATAGGCCGAAGCAGGAGCGCGCCGCATGGGTAAGCCGCTCGTCGTCATCACCGGCGCCACCCACGGCATCGGCCGGGCGCTCGCCGCCCGCTTCGCCGCCGACGGCCATCCGCTCTTGCTGATCGCCCGCCATGCCGAGCCGCTGGGCGAGGAGCTGTCGGGCGACACGATCCGCCAGGCGACGGTCGACGTCACCGACGCGGCGGCGATGCATGCCGCCATCCGCGGCGCCGAAGCCGCGTTCGGGCCGACCGAATGCCTGATCAACAATGCCGGCTTCATCCATATCGGCACGCTGGAAGAGCGCGACCCGGCCGACATCGGCTATGAGGTCGACGTGCTGTTCAAGGGCGTGCTGAACGGCATCCATGCCGTGCTCGGCGGCATGAAGGCGCGGCGCAGCGGCACCATCATCAACATCACCTCCATCGGCGACCGCACCCCCGGCCCCGAGGGCGAGCCCTACCACGCCGCCAAGGCCGCGGTGCGTTCACTCTCCGCCTCGCTGCAGAAGGGCCGCGCGGCGGACAATGTGCGGGTGATCAACGTCGCGCCGGGGCTGGTGCGCACCAATATCCACGCCACCATGGGCATCAGCTTCGAGGAATATTGCCGTCGCCTCGGCAATCCCGAGTTCATCAGTGCGGAAGAGCTGGCGGAGATCGTGTTCTTCTGCTGGAGCCAGCCCCAGCGTATCTGCGTGCGCGACATCGTGGTGATGCCGACGACGTCGGATTTCGGGTGAGGCAGAACGGGCTCAGAAGGCCTTGGGCAGGCCGCTTCCTTGAGGATGCCGTTTACCGTGTGCCGGGACTTCGTACCCTTGTCGATGATCAGGGTGCGTCCCGTCGTCGGGTGCCACCACACGACGTGATCGCCCTTGGCCTCGCGCAGATGCTCCCAGCCGTTGTCCATCAGGATACGGCGCAGCGCCGGCCAGAAATCGCTCATGCAGCGTCGAGCTTCACGTGGTCGGATACGTGCGCGATGATCTCGATCGAAACGTCGTCGGCCGTCTCACCATTGATTTCGAGAGCATCGGGAACGACCAGCTTGAGCCGTTCGCGCAGCACCTCGATCGATGGCGCCTCGGTGAAGATGCGCAGGTCCTCGACGACGCTGCTCCAGACCTGCGCTTCCTGATCCCAGATTGCCCTCGCGACGACCACGCGCATCGGATCAGTCCTCCATCCATGTCGGGCACATGATCGCCCGACATGGATGATCCGTCAAAGCACCAAGTCGCCTCAAAACACCAGCGGCTTGGCCTGCTTGACCGAGGGGATCTGCTGCACCTTGTCGAGCAGCTCGGCCGGCACCTTGCCGTCGACCTCGACCAGCGCGATGGCGTCGCCGCCCTGCCGGTCGCGGCCGAGCGCGAAGGTGGCGATGTTGATGCCGGCGTCGCCGAGCAGCGAGGCGAAGCGGCCGACGAAGCCGGGCCTGTCCTCGTTGGTCACGTAGAGCATGGACGGCGCGAACTCGGCGTCCACCTTGATGCCCTTGATCTCGACGATGCGCGGGCGGCCGTCGGCGAAGACGGTGCCGGAGACCGAACGCTCCATCTTGTCGGTGATGACGGTGAGCGTGACGAGGCTCTCATAGTCACCGGCGACCTCGCGGGTGGTCTCCTCCACCACGATGCCGCGCTCCTTGGCGACGCTCGGGGCGGAGACGACGTTCACGTCCTGCAGCGCCGGGCGCAGCAGGCCGGCCACCGCGGCCGAGGTCAGCGCCTTGATCTTCAGGCTCGCCACCGCGCCGTCATAGGTGATGCGCACGGTCTTGATGTCGGTGTCGGTGAGCTGGCCGGCGAAGGAGCCGAGCTTCTCGGCGAGCTCGATGAAGGGCTTCAGCTTGGGCGCCTCTTCCGCGGTGATCGAGGGGAAGTTCACCGCGTTGGAGATCGCCCCGCGCAGCAGATAGTCGCTCATCTGCTCGGCGACCTGCAGCGCGACGTTCTCCTGCGCCTCGGTGGTGGAGGCGCCGAGATGCGGGGTGCAGATCACGTTGGGCAGGCCGAAGAGCGGGTTCTCGGTCGCCGGCTCGGTGACGAACACGTCGAAGGCCGCGCCCCCCACCTGGCCGGACTGAAGCGCCTCGGCCAGCGCCGCCTCGTCGACGAGGCCGCCGCGCGCGCAGTTGACGATGCGCACGCCCTTCTTGGTCTTGGCGATGGCCTCGGCCGAGAGGACGTTCCTGGTCTTGTCGGTCAGCGGCGTGTGCAGGGTGATGACGTCGGCGCGGGCAAGAAGATCGTCCAGCTCCACCTTCTCGACGCCGAGGTCGAGGGCGCGCTCGGGCGACAGGAACGGGTCGAAGGCGATGACCTTCATCTTCAGGCCGAGGGCGCGGTCGGCGACGATGGAGCCGATATTGCCGCAGCCGATGATGCCAAGCGTCTTGGCGGTCAGCTCGACGCCCATGAAGCGGTTCTTCTCCCATTTGCCGGCCTGGGTGGAGGCGTCGGCGGCGGGGATCTCGCGGGCCAGCGCGAACATCATGGCGATGGCGTGCTCGGCGGTGGTGATGGAGTTGCCGAAGGGCGTGTTCATCACGATCACGCCCTTGGCGGTGGCGGCCGGGATGTCGACATTGTCGACGCCGATGCCGGCGCGGCCGACCACCTTCAGCCTCGTGGCGTTCGCCAGGATCTTCGGCGTCACCTTGGTGGCCGAGCGGATGGCGAGGCCGTCATAATTGCCGATGATCTCGGCAAGCTTGTCCTTGTCCTTGCCGAGGGCCGGCTGGAAATCCACCTCGACGCCGCGATCCTTGAAGATCTGCACGGCGGCCGGGGAAAGAGCGTCGGAAATCAGAACGCGGGGAGCCATGGTTTTCGTCCAGTCAGACGGTTGAGATCGACCCGCCGCCGGCGGGAGGGAACAGCGAAGCGTTCATGGGACGAGCTGAGCGCCATGCGGAGAAACGCGGCCGGGAGGAGAAAGCCAGTCTCCGCAATGACGCCGGGCACGGGCAACAACGCGCCTTTCCGACGCGCGATGCCCGCCGCCGGCCCCTTCGCCATTCCCTCGCGTCGGCGGCGGGAAATGGATCGGGAGCTCAGGCGGCCTTCTTCAGACCCGCCTTGGCCTCGGTGAACGCCCAGTCGAGCCAGGGCAGCAGCGCCTCGAGGTCGGAGGCCTCGACGGTGGCGCCCGCCCAGATGCGCAGGCCTGCCGGCGCGTCGCGATAGGCGCCGATGTCGTAGGCGACGCCGGCCTTCTCCAGCGAGGAGGACAGCGCCTTGGCGAAGGCGGCCTGGGCGTCGGGCGCCAGCGCCTTCACTTCCGGATCGGCGACGACGAGGCAGACCGAGGTGTTGGAGCGCGCCGCCGCGTCCTTGGCCAGGAAGTCGATCCAGGGCGTCTTCGCCACATAGTCGGCGAGCACCTTGAAATTGGCGTCCGAGCGGGCGCGCAGGCCCTTCAGGCCACCGACCTGCTTCGCCCAGTTCAGCGCGTCGAGATAGTCCTCGACGCAGAGCATGGACGGGGTGTTGATGGTCTCGCCCTCGAAGATGCCTTCGATCAGCTTGCCGCCCTTGGTCATGCGGAAGATCTTCGGCATCGGCCAGGCCGGGACGTAGCTCTCAAGGCGCTCCACGGCGCGCGGCGAGAGGATCAGCATGCCGTGCGCGGCCTCGCCGCCCAGCACCTTCTGCCAGCTATAGGTCACGACATCGAGCTTGGCCCAGTCGAGGTCCTGCGCGAAGGCGGCGGAGGTGGCGTCGCAGATGGTGAGGCCGGTGCGGTCGGCGGCGATCCAGTCGCCATTCGGCACGCGCACGCCGGAGGTGGTGCCGTTCCAGGTGAAGACCACGTCGTGGTCGAAGTTCACCTCGGCAAGGTTCGGCAGCTCGCCATAGCCGGCCTTGAGGACGCGGGCGTCCTTGAGCTTGAGCTGCTTGACGACGTCGGTGACCCAGCCCTCGCCGAAGCTCTCCCACGCCAGCAGGTCGACCGGCCGGGCGCCGAGCAGCGACCACAGCGCCATCTCGACTGCGCCGGTGTCGGACGCCGGGACGATGCCGATGCGGTAGTCGGCGGGGATTTCGAGGATTTCGCGGGTGAGGTCGATGGCGAGCTTCAGCTTCGCCTTGCCGACCTTGGCACGGTGCGAGCGACCGAGCGGCGCGTCGCGCAGGCCATCCAGCGTCCAACCGGGACGCTTGGCGCAGGGGCCAGAAGAAAAATTGGGATTCGCCGGCTTCGCCGCCGGCAGAGCGCTGTTCGTCATTTTAGCCATCCTTCCAGATGGACGTCCCACGGTGGGGTGGGATAGCCCGGAGCGGGATGTACTCCTCGCCCCGGTGCCGCGCAAGCGGAATTTCGCCGCGCCGCTCAGTCGAGCAGGTAGCGCACGCCTACGCGCACTTCATGCGCGCTCTGGTGGAAGTTCAGCGTGTTGGTGACATCGTCGAGATTCACATAGCGATAGCCGAGATCCAGCTGCCAGTTCGGCGCGAGATTCACGGCGACGCCGCCCATGAGCGCCCAGGCGAAGCCCCAGCCATCGATATCGCCGACGCTGACGCCGAGCGCCTCGATGTCGCTGGCGGAGATGTAGCCGCCGCCGATGCCGGCGCCGACATAGGGCGTGAGGTTCGACCAGGTGCCGAGATCGGCATAGACGTTGGCGAGGATCGTCGTGGTGCTGTAGTCGGCCGACAGGCCGAGCGCCGCATAGTCCGCCTTGGTGCGGTAGTCGGCGGTGACGTCGATCCGCCATACATCGTTCAGCCGCACGCCCGCGCCGATGCCGAACATCCAGGCGTCGTCCAGCTCGGGCGACAGGATGACCGGGAAGATCGGGACCTCGGCCCAGTCCGGCAACTCGTTGAACACGTAGCCGACGTCGCCGCGCAGATACCAGCCGCTGGTCTCCTCGAGCTTCGGCGCCTTGGCCAGCAGATCCTCGGCGCTCATATCCGCGCCCATGTCGAGACCGACATCGGCGGCCTTCGCCGTCACCGCGGGAAACATGACGGCGGCAAGCAGACCCGCCTGCATCGCCACGGATATCCCACGGCACGACAACACGCCCCGACGCATAGGCCCCTACCCCGACTCACCAACCCACGGCACCGGGACAGGCCCGGCGAATTTCGGCCCGTGCACTTTGGCGGCCAGTGCTTAAGAAGCGCTTAACCTTAACGATTAACCACGATCCTTAAGCCGGGCGGGCCGGCGGCACCGCGCTCACGCCTGCTTGGCGGCGCGCGCGGCGGCTTCCAGATGCGGGGTGAGCTGCGGGTCGAGCTTCAGCGCCATGGCCAGCCGGGCGAGGAAGGCGCGCTCGCTGGTGTTGTCGGCGTCGATGGCGAGCAGCGCGGTGATGTAGACCTCGGCCGCCTCCTCGGGCGTCGAGACCTCGCGGGCGAGGCTCTCCGCGCTCGCCGGATTGGCGAGCTCCTGGGTCAGGAAGCGTTCGGCCTCGTCGAGCTGCGCGCCCTGCTCGCCCAGCTTGGTGGTGATGGCGGCGCGCTCGACATCGTCGATATGGCCGTCGGCGAGCGAGGCGGCGATCATCGTGCGCAGCAGCGTCACCGGGAAATGGTTGTGGTCGGCCTGTGCCGGGTGGAACGGCGAATGCGCGGGCGGCAGCTGCGGCTGCTGCGCCGGCAGCGGGGTGGCCGCCTGCTGCGGCTGCTGGCCCTGCTGGTAGTTCTGGTACGCTTTGTAGGCGAGCGTACCGACGAGGGCGAGGCCGCCGAGCGCCACCGCATTGCCGGCGAGCTTGCGTCCGCCCTTGCTGCCCAGCACCATGGAGACCAGCGCGCCGGCCGCCGCGCCGGAGGCGAGCGAGCCGCCATTATTGCCGAGATACTCCTTCGCCTTGCTCATCAGGTCGCCGCTGCCGGAAGGCTGTGAGCCCGGCGCGCCGGAAACCCCGCCGGTGACGTTGCCCGCGAGCCCGCCGAGCAGGCTGCCGAGCGGATTTTGCTGCGCGGAGACATTGCCCTGGCCACCCGTCTGCGGCGTGAGGAACTGGTCGAGGAGCCGCTTGGCGTCGAAATTTCCGGTGTTGAACATGTCGCGTCCTGCTCTCTGAGGTTTCGACGGACGTAGATACCGAACATGGCTTCCGCAAGGAGAACCCGCGGCCGGCGATCAGCATTCAGTGATAGCGCATTCCATCTGATCGGCGCATGACACGCCAGAGCAGTCCCGCGTCGCCCGGCGACAAGGCGTGTCGCATTCGTTCAACAGTTGCGCCGAAACAATGCTCGCTTGGCAGGCGACGGCGCGCGAGCATGTCTCATCCTGGTCATGCGGGCCTGTCACCCGCAGGCGGCGGCGTCACCGTCGAAGCTTACGGTTGCGGAGGCGAACCTTGCAGAAATTCTCCGGCTTCGAGCTGTTCCGCCGGGCGCTCGGCGGCCATCAGGGCTGGCAGCCGCAATGGCGCACCCCCGAGCCCAAGGCGTCCTACGACGTCATCATCGTCGGCGCCGGCGGCCACGGCCTCGCGACCGCCTATTATCTCGCCAAGGAGCACGGCATCCGCAACGTCGCGGTGATCGAGCGCGGCTGGCTGGGCGGCGGCAACACGGGCCGCAACACCACCATCGTGCGCTCCAACTACCTGTTCGACGAGAGCGCCGGGCTCTACGAGCACGCGGTGAAGCTGTGGGAAGGCCTCTCCACCGACCTCAACTACAACGTGATGTATTCCGCGCGCGGCGTGCTGATGCTGGCGCACAATCATCACGACGAGATCAGCTTCAAGCGCCACGTCCATTCCAACCGCCTCAACGGCGTCGACAATGAGTGGCTGAACGCCGAGCAGGTGAAGGAGTTCTGTCCGCCGCTCAACATCAAGTCGATGCGTTACCCGATCATCGGCGGTGCGCTGCAACGGCGCGGCGGCACGGCACGGCACGACGCGGTCGCCTGGGGCTTCGCCCGCGCCGCGGATTCGCGCGGCGTCGATATCATCCAGAACTGCGAGGTGAAGGGCATCCGCCGCGGCCCCGACGGCGCGGTGGAAGGCGTCGAGACCTCGAAGGGCTTCATTGGCGCGAAGAAGGTCGGCGTGGTCGCCGCCGGTCACACCTCGGTGGTCATGGCCATGGCGGGCCTGCGCATGCCGCTGGAGAGCTATCCCTTGCAGGCGCTGGTGTCGGAGCCGGTGAAGCCGGCCTTCCCGACCGTGGTGATGAGCAACACCATCCACGCCTACATTTCGCAGTCCGACAAGGGCGAGATGGTGATCGGCGCCGGCACCGACGCCTACACCTCCTATTCCCAGCGCGGCGGGCTGCACATCACCACCCACACGCTCGACGCCATCTGCGAACTGGTCCCGCAGTTCCGCCGCCTGCGCATGCTGCGCAACTGGGGCGGCATCGTCGACGTCACCCCCGACCGCTCGCCGATCATCGCCAGGACCCCGATGCCGGGCCTTTATGTGAATTGCGGCTGGGGCACTGGCGGCTTCAAGGCGACGCCGGGCTCGGGCCATGTCTTCGCCCACACCATCGCCCGCGACGCGCCGCACGCGATCAACGCGCCCTTCACGCTGGAGCGTTTCCGCGACGGCTTCCTGATCGACGAGGCGGCCGCGGCCGCCGTGGCGCACTGAGGAGCTGCCCCATGCTCATCATCGACTGCCCCTGGTGCGGCAAGCGGCCCGAGATCGAGTTCCGCTATGGCGGCGAGGCGCATATCGCCCGCCCGGCCGACCCGTCCGCGCTCACCGACCAGGAATGGGCAGACTTTCTCTACAGCCGCACCAATCCCAAGGGCCTGCACGCCGAGCGTTGGCGCCACATCCATGGCTGCGGCCGCTATTTCAACGCCGTGCGCGACACGGTGAGCGACTTCTTCGTCGTCACCTACAAGGCCGGCGAGGCGCGCCCGGACATCGGCGGGGACAAGTGACATGACCAACCGCTTCCGCACCGCGTCCGGCGGGCGCATCGACCGCACGGCGCCCGTCACCTTCCGCTTCGACGGCACGACCTATAACGGCTTCAAGGGCGACACGCTCGCCTCGGCGCTGATCGCCAATGGCGTCCACCTCGTCGGCCGCTCGTTCAAATATCACCGCCCGCGCGGCTTCCTCTCGGCCGGCTCGGACGAGCCGAACGCGCTGGTGACCGTCGCCCGCGACGCCGCCCGCAGCGCGCCAAACCTGCGCGCCACGCAGGTCGAGCTCTATGACGGGCTGAAAGCCGCGAGCCAGAACCGCTGGCCCTCCCTCAACTTCGATGCCGGCGCGATGAACGACCTGTTCTCGCCCTTCCTGCCGTCCGGCTTCTACTACAAGACCTTCATGTGGCCGGCGGGGGCGTGGAAGCGCTTCTACGAGCCGAAGATCCGCGCGATGGCCGGCCTCGGCGTCGCGCCAACGCTGCCGGACCCCGACCGCTACACCCAGAACTACGCCCATTGCGACGTGCTCGTCGTCGGCGCCGGCCCGGCGGGCCTTGCGGCGGCGCTGGCCGCCGCCGAGAGCGGCGCGAAGGTGATCCTCGCCGACGAGCAGGCCGAGTTGGGCGGCTCGCTGCTGTCCGAGAGCTCGGCCACCATCGAGGGCGAACCGGCGGCCGAATGGCTGGCGGAGACGCTCGCGACCCTCGAGGCGCGCGACAACGTCACCCTGCTCACCCGCACCACGGCCTTCGGCTATTTCCCGCACAACCTCATCGCGCTGGCCGAGCGCGTGACCGAGCACCTCGCCGCTCCCGATCCCGACCTGCCGCGCGAGCGGCTGTGGCAGGTGCGTGCGAAAGAGGTCGTGCTCGCCACCGGCGCGCTGGAGCGCCCGCTGGTGTTCCCCGACAATGACCGGCCCGGCGTGCTGCTGGCCGACAGCGGGCGGACCTATCTCAACCGCTATGGCGCGAAGCCCGGCGAGCGCGCGGTGATCTTCACCGCCTGCGACGCCGGCTACCGTACTGCGCTCGACCTCGCCACCGGTGGTGTCACCATTTCTGCCATCGCCGATCTGCGCGCCAATCTCGATGGCGAGCTGCCCGCCCGTGCGCTCAAGGCCGGCATCGATGTGCGCCCCTCCACCGTCGTCACCGGCACGTCCGGCCGGCTGCGCGTCGCCTCGGCCGATCTCGCCAAGGTGACGGGCGGCGACGTCGCCTCTTCGGAGAAGGTGGCCTGCGACGTCGTGCTGATGTCCGGCGGCTTCACGCCTTCCGTCCACCTGTTCTCGCAGTCGCGCGGCAAGCTCGTTTGGGACGCGGCGAGCGGCGCCTATCTGCCCGGCACCTCGGTCGAGCGCGAACGTTCCGCCGGCGCCTGCCGCGGCGTCTATGGCCTGCAGCGCGTGCTGGAGGACGGCTATGCGCAGGGCGAGGCGGCGGCGAAAGCCTCGCGCGATTTCGCCTCCCCCGCCCGCGGCGCCACGCCCGCCCCGGCGGCCTCCTCCCGCGCCTTCATGGCGCAGGCGGACGATCTCGGCACCGACGGCTTCATCGGCGCCACGCCGCATGGCCGCAACCGGGCCTTCGCCAAGGCCTTCGTCGACTGGCAGAACGACGTCACCTCCAAGGACATCAAGCTCGCCACCCGCGAGGGCTTCCGCTCCATCGAGCATGTGAAGCGCTACACCACGACGGGCATGGCGACCGACCAGGGCAAGACCTCCAACATGAATGCCCTCGGCATCGTGTCGGAGGCGCTGAAGGAGGAGGTGCCGAAGATCGGGCTCACCACCTTCCGCCCACCCTTCACCCCGACCACCTTCGGCATCTTCGCCGGGGCCGCGCGCGGCGACCTGTTCGATCCGCTCCGCAAGACCGCGATCCACGACTGGGCGGCCGAGCACGGTGCCGCCTTCGAGGACGTCTCGATGTGGAAGCGCGCGCATTACTTCCCCAAGGCCGGGGAGGGCATGCACGCCGCGGTCGCCCGCGAGTGCAAGGCGGTGCGCTCGAGCGTCGGCATGTTCGACGCCTCGACGCTGGGCAAGATCGAGGTGGTCGGCCCGGACGCCGCCGAGTTCATGAACCGCATCTACACCAATGCCTGGGCCAAGCTCGAACCCGGCCGGCTGCGCTACGGCGTCATGCTACGCGAGGACGGCTTCGTCATGGATGACGGCGTCGTCGGCCGCCTCGCCGAGGACCGCTTCCATGTCACCACCACCACCGGCGGCGCCCCGCGCGTGCTCGCCCATATGGAGGACTACCTCCAGACCGAGTGGCCGGACCTCGACGTGTGGCTGACCTCCACCACCGAGCAATGGGCGGTGATCGCCGTGCAGGGGCCGAATGCCCGTGCCGTGCTGCAGCCGCTCATCGAGGGCATCGACCTCTCCAAGGACGCCTTCCCGCATATGAGCGTGCGCGAGGGCCGCATCTGCGGCGTGCCCACGCGCCTGTTCAGCGTCTCCTTCACCGGCGAGCTCGGCTTCGAGGTCAACGTGCCCGCCGAATATGGCCGCTTCGTCTGGGAGGCCATCTTCGCCGCCGGCGAGCCCTTCGGCATCACGCCCTACGGCACCGAGACCATGCATGTGCTGCGCGCCGAGAAGGGCTACATCATCGTCGGCCAGGAGACGGACGGCACGGCGACGCCGGACGACGTCAATCTCGGCTGGGCGGTCGGCAAGGCGAAGAAGGACTTCGTCGGCAAGCGCTCGCTGGCCCGCGCCTCCATGTCGGCGCCCGACCGCAAGCAGCTGGTTGGCCTGCTGACCAAGGAGCCGGCCATCGTGCTGGAGGAAGGCGCGCAGATCGTCGCCGACCCCGGCGCGCCTGTGCCGGTGCCGATGCTCGGCCACGTCACCTCGTCCTATCCCAGTTCCACGCTCGGCCGCTCCATCGCGCTGGCGGTGATCAAGGGCGGGCGGGCGCGCATCGGCGAGACGCTGTTCGTCGCCATGCCCGACCGCGCCATCGCGGTCGAGCTGGTCGAGCCGAGCTTCTACGATCCCAAGGGAGAGCGCCTCAATGCTTGAGCGCACGATGCCTACCCCGATCTCCGCCAATCCGCTCGACGTGCTGGCCGCCATCTCGCGCCCCATCGAGGCGGCACGGCTCGTCGCCCTCGGCCCGGCCACCCGGTTGGCCTTCCGCGGCCGCGAGGCGGCGATAGCCCCCGCGGGCGAGGCCTTCGGCGTCGCCCTGCCGCGCGAGGCGTGCCGGAGCCATCAGGCGGAGGGCCGCTTCGCCCTCTGGCTCGGACCGGACGAATGGCTGCTCATCGTCCCCGGCGCGGAGCCGGCGCCGATCTTCCAGGCTATCGAAGCCGCGACCGCCGGCATGCCGCGCTCGCTGGTCGACGTGTCCGCGCGCAGCGTCGGCATCGAGATCGCCGGCGCCAAGGCCGCCTTCGTGCTGAACCAGGGCTGCCCCCTCGATCTCTCGCTCGACGCCTTCCCGGTCGGGATGTGCACCCGCACCGTCTTCCACAAGGCCGAGATCGTGCTGGTGCGCCTTGCGCCCGACGTCTTCCACATCGATGTCTGGCGCTCCTTCGCACCCTATGTCTGGGAACTGCTGGAAGAGGGCCGGCGCGAGCTGGCCTGAGATTTGCCGTTCCCCGGCGCCAACCGGGAGACGCGTCAGACATGCGACAAGAACAAGGGGCCGCCAAAGGTCCTGCCAGAGGAAACCGTCCGGCCGCACGCCTCACCCGCCTGCGCGACCGAGGGAATGTGATGCGTCCATGATCAGCGCGTTCGAGCTCTTCAAGATCGGCATCGGCCCCTCCTCCTCGCACACGGTGGGGCCGATGGTGGCCGCCGCCGCCTTCGCCGAACGGCTCACCTCGGACGGCGTGCTCGGCCGCGTGGCGCGGGTCGAGGTGGCGCTGTTCGGCTCGCTCGCCTGGACCGGCAAGGGCCACGGCACCGACAAGGCGGTCATCCTCGGCCTCTCCGGCGAGCGCCCGCGCACCGTCGACCCGGATCGCGCCGACGCGCTCGTCGCCGGCGTCGCGGCCGAGAGGCAGCTCTCCCTCGCCGGTCACCGCCTCATCGGCTTCGATCCCGAAACCGACATCCTGTTCGATAGCAAGGCGCCCACGCCCAAGCACCCGAACACGCTCGCGCTGCGGGCCTACGCCGCCGACGGCGCGCTCATCGCCGAGGAACGCTGGTGCTCCATCGGCGGCGGTTTCGTCGCCCCCGAAGAGGATGTCGGCCGCCCGGCGCCGCCGGAAGAGGTCGCGCTACCCTATCCCTTCCGCAATGCCCGCGATCTGCTCGCCATGGCGGAAACCGCCGGCCTCTCCATCACCGGCCTCGTCGCCGCCAATGAGCGTGCCCGCCGGCCCGCAGCGGAAGTCGATGAGCATCTCGACGGCGTCATCGACACCATGATGGCCTGCGTCGACCGCGGCATCGCCACCTCCGGCGAATTGCCCGGCGGGCTGAAGGTGAAGCGCCGCGCCCGGGCGATCCACCAGGCGCTCATCGCCCGCAACGCCCGCACGCCGCACGAGATCATGGACTGGGTCAGCCTCTACGCCATTGCGGTGAACGAGGAGAACGCCGCCGGCGGGCGCGTCGTCACCGCCCCGACCAATGGCGCGGCGGGCGTGGTGCCGGCGACGCTGCGCTACTATCGCGATCATTGCCCCGGCGCCGACCGGGCGGGCATGCACACCTTCCTGCTCGCCGCCACCGCCATCGGCGCGCTGTTCAAGATGAACGCCTCCATCTCCGGCGCCGAGGTCGGCTGCCAGGGCGAGGTCGGCGTCGCCTGCTCCATGGCGGCGGCAGGTCTCTGCGCGGCGCTGGGCGGCAGCAACGCGCAGGTCGAGAACGCCGCCGAGATCGGCATGGAGCATCATCTCGGCATGACCTGCGATCCCATAGGCGGCCTCGTGCAGGTGCCCTGCATCGAGCGCAACGCCTTCGGTGCGATCAGCGCGGTCAACGCCGCCTCACTGGCGCTGCATGGCGACGGCACGCACATCGTCCCGCTCGACAAGGTCATCGCCACCATGCGCGAGACCGGCCGCGACATGGCCTCCAAATACAAGGAGACCTCGCTCGGCGGCCTCGCGGTGAACCTGCCGGAATGCTGAAGCGCGACCGGCCCGCCGGCCAACCGGCATCATCTTTGCTACCGCAGGCAGCAAATTTGCTATGCTGCGATCCGGAGCAGGCCATGAACCAGCAGCGACCTCTTCCCCAAGGTGCCTCCGCGAGCGCGGCCAATGCCGCGCCGGTGCTGAATGTCGGCTTCATCCTGGCCGACAATTTCACCCTGTCGGCCTTCTCGCTGATGGTTGATCAGTTCCGCCTCGCCGCCGACGACGGCGACCGCTCGCGCCCGATCCTGGCGCGCTGGCAGGTCATGTCGTCCCGGCCCGAGCCGATCCGCACGAGCTGCGGCGTCACCGTGGCGCCGTCCGGCCCGCTCGCCGACCCCGCGAACTTCAACTACATCATCGTCGTCGGCGGCCTGTTGCATGGCGGCAAGCAGCTCGACGAGGAGAGCGTCGCCTATCTCAAGCGCGCCGCCCGCGCCGGCGTGCCGCTGGTCGGTGTGTGCACCGGCTCCTTCGTGCTCGCCCGTGCCGGACTGATGACGGGCCGGCGCTGCTGCGTGTCCTGGTACCACTATCAGGACTTCCTCGACGAGTTCCCGCACCACACGCCGGTCGCCGACCGGCTCTATGTCATCGACGGCGACCGCATCACCTGCGCCGGTGGCGGCGGCGCGGCGGACCTCGCCACCGCGCTGGTGGAGAAGTTCCTCGGCCGCGCCATTGCCCAGAAGAGCCGCCATGTGCTGCTGCTCGACCGCCAGCGGCCCGGCACCGAATCCCAGCCGCACCCGCCGATCGCCGACCTCGTCGCCGACGACCGCGTGCGCCGCTCGCTGCTGCTGATGGAACAGCACCTCGCCGACCCGCTGCCCATCGCCGACATCGCCCGCCGGCTGCAGCTCTCCACCCGCCAGCTCGAGCGGCTGTTCCAGACCGTGATGGGCCAGCGCCCGGCCGAGTTCTACCGGCGGCTGCGCCTGCGCTATGCGCGCTTCCTGCTCGATACGACGGGACGCTCGGTGACCGACATCGCGCTTGAGGCGGGCTTCTCCGATTGCGCGCATTTCTCCCGCCAGTTCAAGGCGCAGCACGGCTTCACCCCGTCGGATGCGCGTGCCCGCGCCCCCGGCCCCGCCGCCCAGAGCGTCGCCGCGCACCGGCTGTTCGAGTAGTCGGTATTAGAGACCCGTCGCGATCAGGATCGCCCCGCCGCCGATCAGGGCGACGCCGGCCCAGCCGATCGTGGTCAGCTTTTCGCCGAGAAAGAGCGCCGCGAACAGCGCCACCAGCACCACGCTGAGCTTGTCGATCGGCGCGACGCGCGCGGCGTCCCCGAGTTGCAGGGCCCGGAAATAGCAGAGCCACGACGCGCCCGTCGCCAGCCCCGACAGCACGAGAAAGAGCAGCGAGCGCAACGAGACGGTGCCGAGCCCCTGCCAGCCGCCGGTCAGCGTCAGCATGCCGGCGATGGCGGCGAGGATGACGACGGTGCGGATGAAGGTCGCGAAGTCCGAGCCGACATTCGCCACGCCGACCTTGGCGAAGATGGCGGTGAGCGCCGCGAACACGGCCGAGAGCAGGGCCCAGAGCTGCCAGCTTGCGAGGAAGGATTTCATTGAGATTATTTTTCCGCGAGGCATCGCCGCACCGGCCGACTCCTCCGCCGGCCACCGGCTGTTCGAGCAGTATCAGGCTGCGCGCACAGGCGCGATGGCGGCGAGCTCCGGCAGCTTCGCCGCGGTGGCGGCAAGATCGAAATTCGTCTGCAGGTTCATCCAGAATTCCGGCCCGGTGCCGAAATAGCGCCCCAGCCGCAGCGCGGTATCTGCGGTCACCGGCGTCTCCTCCCGCGCCAGCCGCTCGATCCGGGTACGCGGCACGCCGAGCGCCCGCGCGACCCCATAGGGCGTGAGCGCGAGAGGCAACAGGAATTCCTCGCGGAGGATCTCGCCGGGATGGACTGGAGGGTTGGGACCGAGCATGCGCCTTCCTCAGTGATAGTCCGTGATCTCGACATCGCCGGCATGGCCGTCGCGCCAGACGAAGCAGAGGCGGAACTGGTCGTTGATGCGGATCGAATATTGACCCACGCGATCGCCCTTCAATGCCTCCAGCCGGTTGGACGGTGGAACCCGCAACGCATCGAGCCCGACCGCAGCGTTCAGCATCGCCAGCTTGCGCTGCGCCGTCCGCATCAGGTCGGGCGGAAACCCTTTGCCGATGGTGCCGCTCCACACCGCTTCCGTGCGCTTGTCCTTGAAGTTCAGGATCACGGGAGGCCCAGCATTCGACGTTGACGTATCATGTCACGATACGCACGAGCGCACAAGCCGACAAATGTCGCTTTCAGCAAACTCCCCGTCGTATCCGTGAAAGTCGCGACGCCCCTTCCGTCGAACAATTCCAGACGAGCAGCGGGCTTCGGGACCCGCGAGGGAGAGACGCGATGCTGGACACCACCGACACGCCGCTGAAGGCGCTGATCCGCCGCCGCAAGCCGGGCTACAGTCTGGAGGCCCCGTTCTACACCTCCCCCGAGATCTTCCAGGCCGATCTCGACATCATCTTCGGCCGGCACTGGATTTTCGTCGGCGTCGATCCCGACATCCCCGAGCCGGGCGACGCCATGAAGTTCGACATCGGCACGAACTCCATCTTCGTGGTGCGCGACGACGACAACGAGGTCCGCGCTTTCCACAATGTCTGCCGCCACCGCGGCGCGCCAATCGTGCACGACTACAAAACCACGGTCGGCAACCTCGTTTGCCGCTATCACTCCTGGACCTACGGCCTCGACGGCAAGCTGCTCTTCGCCGAGCATATGGGCGCGGATTTCGACCCGTCCTGCCACGGCCTCAAGCCCGTGCATGTACGCTCGCTGGAAGGGCTGATCTTCGTCTGCCTCTCCGACGACCCGCCGGCCGATTTCGACGTCATGGCGGCGAAGATGGCGCCCTATCTCGCCCCGCACGATTTGAAGAACGCCAAGGTCGCCTTCGAGAAGGACATCATCGAGCCGGGCAACTGGAAGCTCACCATGGAGAACAACCGCGAGTGCTATCACTGCGCGGGCAACCATCCCGAGCTGACCGTGCCGCTCTTCGCCTATGGCTTCGGCTTCGCCCCGGAGGAGCTCGACGAGCACGGCCGCAAGGAGGCCGAGGATTATGCGAAGCTCGTCACCTCCTCGCACCGCGAATGGGAGAGCTGCGGCTTCCCGTCGGAATGCGTGGAGCACCTCGACGACATGATCACGGGCTTCCGCACCGAGCGTCTGCCGCTCGCCGGCGACGGCGAGAGCCACACCGGCGACACTCGCGCCGCCTGCAAGAAGCTGCTCGGCAAGATCAACGATCCCCGGCACGGCGCGCTGCATTTCTGGACCCAGCCCAATAGCTGGCACCACTTCATGTCCGACCACGCCGTGGTGTTCTCGGTGCTGCCGCTCGATGCCGAGCGCTCGCTGCTGCGCACCAAATGGCTCGTCCACAAGGATGCGGTCGAGGGCGTCGACTACGACATAGAGAACCTCGTCGCGGTGTGGGACGCCACCAACGACCAGGATTCGACGTTGGTCGGCTATTGCCAGGAGGGCGCGCGCAGCCAGGCCTATGAGCCCGGCCCCTACTCGCCGCACACCGAGATGCTCGTGGACAAGTTCTGCAACTGGTACATCGGCCGCATGGCCGAGCATCTCGGCCGCTGACGATGGATGCGCTGAACCCGATGGCTTCGCCCGATCCCGCCGCGCTCCGCCTCTCCGGCGCCCTGCCGGACTGGAATCCGGAGGCTGACGACGCGCTGATCGTGCGCGCCATCCGCGAGGAGACGCCGGACGTGAAGACCTTCGTGCTGGCGCCGAAGGACCCGTGCGTCTTCCGCTACCAGCCCGGCCAGTTCCTCACGCTGGATCTGAACATCGGCGGCGAGAGCATCAACCGCTGCTACACCATCGCCTCCGCCCCGACGCGCCCGCACACCATCTCCATCACGGTGAAGCGGGTGCCGGGCGGGCCGGTGTCGAACTTCCTGCACGACAACATCCGCGTCGGCTCGGTGCTGCACGCGGTCGGGCCGATGGGCGACTTCTCCTGCTTCGCGCAGGGCACGCCGTCCCCGTCGCCGAAATATCTATTCCTGTCGGGCGGCTCGGGCATCACCCCGCTGATGTCGATGGCGCGCAGCTTCCACGACCTCGCCGAGCCGCGCGACCTCATCTTCGTGCATGCCGCGCGCTCGCCGGTCGACATCGTCTTCCGCAATGAATTGGAGCTGATGGCGCGCAACCAGCCGGACAGCTTCCGCTTCGCGCCGATCTGCGAGGCGGATTCCCCGCGCGAGCCCTGGCACGGGCTGCGCGGGCGGCTCAATCTCGGCCTGCTCAACCACATCGCCCCGGACTACAAGGAACGCGAAATCTTCGTCTGCGGCCCGGCGCCCTTCATGGCGGCGGTACGCGAGATGCTGAAGACCGCCGGCTTCGACATGAGCCGGCACCATGAGGAGAGCTTCGACTTCGCCGAGCTGGCCAAGGCCGAGCCGGAAGTCGCGGCCGAGGTCGAGATCGCCGAGGGCGTACAGGCGGTTCAGGAGGCGCTCGCGCCGGGCGTGACCACCTACACGATCGAGTTCGCCAAGCAGAAGCGCAGCATCGAGTGCCGCTCCGACATGTTCGTGCTGGACGCCGCCCGCCGCGCCGGGGTGCGGCTGCCCTCCTCCTGCGCGAAGGGGCTGTGCGGCACCTGCAAGTCGAAGCTGATCTCCGGCACGGTCGACATGAAGCACGGCGGCGGCATCCGCCAGCGCGAGATCGACGCCGGCATGGCGCTGCTATGCTGCTCCAAGCCGACCAGCGACCTGGTGGTGGATCGCTGACCATCCAAAGGCGTCGATGCCCGGATCAAGTCCGGGCATGACGTCATTACGGCTGGCGACGGAACTGGATTACCGCAGCGCGTCGATGGCGCCGGTGACGGACTGCTTCAGCCCGTCATAGGCGGCGGCTGTGCCGGCGACGGTGCGGTCGACCATCTCGCCCGCGCTCGGCAACGAGGGAAGCCGCAGGCCCAGGAAGCTGTCGTCCTCTGCCTGGGCCCGGTTCTCGACGATCGCCGGCGGGAGCTCCCGATCGGCCGTCCGATCGGACGCCTCCATCGGCGCGGAGACCACCACCGGATAGGAGGTGCGCACGATCATCGGATCGCGCGTGTCGCAGCCCGCACCGCAGCGGTCGAAGCGCTCGACGCCGGTCGGCAGGTTGACGGCCGTGGCCATCGCCCCGACCGGCTTGCCCGCGTCACCCTTCGCTGTCTCCAGCTTGGATTTGGCGCGCGTCGACATGCCCGGGCGATAGACCGACGCCGGCTGGATGGCGCGGATCATCGCCGGCGCCTGCAGCCGGTCAGCCTTCTGCAGGAGATCGTCGTCGAGCTGGATCGGCTGGGCGACGAGGCGGGCGAGGTTCTTGACGCTTTCCTGCGCGCTCGCCTGGTCGGCGATGCCGCGCTCATAGCCCTCGCTCTCGGCGACGACATAGGTGCCGGCGGCGATGATGAGCGCGAAGCCGACCGGCAGCATGAGACGACCGGTACGGCCGGCGGCGAAGGCGGAAAGAGAGGTCCTGCTGAAGCGCATGGAAGGAATCCCCATTGTCCTGTCGCCATTCCCACCTTCCCTCGCGACAAATTTGCGGCACCTTTGCCGCGCAGGGATGGCCGAGCAGGGGTATTGTGAAGCCTTCACCCGCGGATATTGACCGTGCCCGACCTCGCCTCGTTCACCCGTATCGGCTTCCTCACCCTGCCGAACTTCTCGATGATCGCCTGCGCCAACGCGTTGGAAGCGCTGCGCATGGCGAATTACGTGACCGAGGCCGAGACCTATTCCTGGCGCATCCTGACACTGGATGGCGCGCCTGCCGCCGCCAGCAATGGTTTGACACTCATTCCCACCCTGCCTCTCGCCGAATCCGGCCCACTCGACCTGCTCCTCGTCTGCGGCGGCATCGACGTGCGCCATGCCGCCACCCCGCCGATCGAGGACGCGCTGCGCCGGCTCTCGCGCCGGGGCGTGGCGCTTGGCGCGCTGTGCACCGGCAGCTTCGTGCTCGCCGATGCCGGGCTGCTCGATTTCTACCGCTGCGCCGTGCACTGGGAGAATCTCTCCGCCATCCGCGAGGAATTCCCGCAGATCGACTTCGTCGAAGAGGCCTTCGTCATCGACCGCGACAGGCTCACCTGCACCGGCGGGGTGGCGCCGCTGGAGATGATGCTGGCACTGATCGAGGCGCGTGGCGGACGCCCGCTGGCCGACAAGGTGTCGGAGCAGTTCATCGTCGACCGCGCCCGCCCGGCGCGCGCCCGGATCGAGCCGCGCCCGCGCCCGGCGCTCCCCGATCCGACGCTCGCCCGCGCCGTGCGCCTCATGCAGGCGGCCATCGAGCAGCCGCCCGGCATCGCCACCATCGCCCGCAAGCTCGATGTCTCGCCGCGTCATCTGGAGCGCCTGTTCCGGCGCCATCTCGGGGTGACGCCGGCCGCCTACCATCTCGGCCTGCGGCTGGAGCGGGCGCGCGAATTGCTGCGGCTCTCGCCGCTTCCCGTCACCGATGTCGGGCTGGCCTGCGGCTTCCAGTCGGCGGCGCATTTCTCCACCGCCTATGCCCGCCGCTTCGGTCGCCCGCCGAGCGTCGAGCGGCGCGGGGCTGGGCTGCCCAAGGCGAAAGGGTGATACGCGTAAATCCGCTTGCGAGGCCGACGGCGGAGGCGCAAACTTTTTTTTATTATTCGCCGCCCTTTGATAGATAATCCCAATGACCACGCTGTCGCGCCCGCGCTCGCCGAGCTTCGCCGAGCTCTTCACCCCGAAACTCGTCACCGTGCTGCGCGAGGGCTACGGCCTCGCCGGATTCAAGGCGGACGCGCTGGCCGGATTGACGGTCGCCATCGTCGCCCTGCCGCTCTCCATGGCCATCGCCATGGCCTCGGGCACCACGCCCGAGCGCGGGCTCTACACCGCCATCGTCGGCGGCCTCTTCGTCTCGGCGCTCGGCGGCAGCCGCTTCCAGATCGGCGGCCCGGCCGGTGCCTTCATCGTGCTGGTGGCGATGACCGTCGAGCGGCACGGCATAGAGGGCCTGCTGCTTGCGACCTTCCTGTCGGGCATCTTCCTCGCCGTCATCGGCTTCCTGCGGCTCGGCACCTATGTGAAGTTCATCCCCTATCCGGTGACGGTCGGCTTCACCGCCGGCATCGCGGTGATCATCTTCTCCAGCCAGCTAACCGATCTGCTCGGCCTCACGCTGACGGTAAAGGAGCCGGCGGCGATCATCCCGAAGCTCGAGGTTCTCGCGCGCGCGTTGCCGACGCTGAACGCCGCCGCCTTCGGCATCTCGCTGCTCACCATCCTCGTCATCGTCGGCGTCAAGAAATTCGCGCCGCACTGGCCGAACCTGCTCATCGCCGTCGCGCTGGCGAGCGCCGCGGCCGCCGTGCTCGGCCTGCCGGTGGAGACCATCGGCACCCGCTTCGGCGGCATCCCCTCCAGCCTGCCCATGCCGGTGCTGCCGGACTTCTCGCCCGACAAGGTGATGGCGGTGGTCCCGGACGCCGCCGCCTTCGCCCTGCTGGGCGCCATCGAATCCCTGCTCTCCGCCGTCGTCGCCGACGGCATGACCGGGCGCCGCCACCGCTCCAATTGCGAGCTGGTGGCGCAGGGCGTCGCCAATATGGCCTCGGCCATGTTCGGCGGCCTGTGCGTCACCGGGACCATCGCCCGCACCGCGACGAATGTCCGCGCCGGCGCCCGCGGGCCAATCTCCGGCATACTGCACTGCCTGTTCCTGCTGGTCTTCATGCTGGTGGCCGCCCCGCTCGCCAGTTACATCCCGCTCGCCGCCCTCGCCGGCGTGCTGGCGGTGGTCGCCTGGAACATGGCGGAGAAGCAGGCGATCGCCGCGCTGCTGCGCTCGGGCTGGGGCGACGCGCTGGTGGTGCTGGCGACGCTGCTGCTCACCGTCTTCCGCGACCTCACCGAGGGCATCGTCGTCGGCTTCACGCTCGGCACGCTCTTGTTTCTGCACCGCATGTCGCAGACCGTCGCCATCGAGGCCGCCCCGCTCGCCACCGAGGATCAGGCGGACAATGGCGACGCCGCCGCGACCACGCCGCAGGACGACCCGGACGTGGTGGTCTATCGGCTCTCGGGTGCCTTCTTCTTCGGCGCCGCCTCCATGGTCGGCTCGGTGCTCGACAGCATCGCGCGCCTGCCGAAGCGCTTCGTGCTCGACTTCGAGCAAGTGCCCTTCATCGATTCCACCGCCGCCGCCATGCTGGAGAGCTTCGCCCACAAGATGCAGCACGCCGGGGTGCGCGTGGTCGTCACCGGCACCAACGCCTCGATCCGCCGCGTGCTGTGGAATCACGGCCTGCGCGCGCCACTGGTGCGCTACCGAAATACGGTCACGGAGGCTCTGCGCGAACGCCGCTGAGCGGCCGGTCGCAACTCTACCGGCGCGATGGCGCAAATCTTCTGTTCGCCATAGGCGCATGCGACCTATCGTGCGACCATCGGACCGATATCCGTGGTCGAGGGAGCGCACGCGGCCATCATGATCGCCAATGCCGAGGCATTGCTGAAACCCTTGACCATCAAGGGCCTCACCATCCGCAACCGCGTGATGTCGACGTCGCACGCCCCCGGCTACGGCAAGGACGGCAAGCCGCAGGAGCGCTACCAGCTCTACCATATGGAGAAGGCGCGGGGCGGCATCGGGCTCACCATGTTCGGCGGCTCCTCCTCGGTCGCCATCGACAGCCCGGCGGCGCCTTGGGCGCAGATCTCGGTCGCCGACGACAGCGTCATCCCCTATTTCCAGCAATTCGCCGAGCGCGTGCACGCCCACGGCGCCAAGCTGATGATCCAGCTCACCCATATGGGCCGGCGCACCAAGTGGGACACGGAGAACTGGTTCCCCACCCTCTCCTCCTCGGTGCGGCGCGAGCCGGCCTCGCGCACCATCCCCCGCGCGATGGACAAGAACGACATACGCCGCGTGGTGAAGGCCTTCGCTGACGCGGTGAAGCGCTGCAAGGAAGGCGGGCTCGACGGCTGCGAGATATCCGCCGCCCACGGCCATCTCGTCGACCAGTTCTGGTCGCCGTCGGTCAACGAGCGCACCGACGAATATGGCGGCTCGCTCGCGAACCGCATGCGCTTCGGCCGCGAGGTGCTGGAGGCCATGCGCGAGGCGGCCGGCGACGACTATGTCATCGGCATGCGCATGTCCGGCGACGAGATGATCGCCGACGGCCTCTCCCATGAGGATTGCGTCGAGATCGCGGGTACCTATGCCCGCGACGGCCTCGTCGACTTCCTCAACATCATGGGCGGCCAGGCGCGCGACGAGATGAGCCACGCCATCTCGCTGCCCAACATGGCCTTCCCGGTCGCGCCCTTCCTGTTCCTGCCGAGCGCCATCAAGCGCGAGGTGGAGGTGGCAGTGTTCCACGCCCAGCGTGTCACCGATCTCGCCACCGGTGCGCGCGCCGTCGCCGAGGGTCATGTCGATATGATCGCCATGACCCGCGCCCACATCGCCGACCCGCATCTGGTCAAGAAGCTGATGGAAGGCCGCGACGACGATATCCGCCAATGCGTCGGCGCCGGCTACTGCATCGATCGCATCTATGTCGGTGGCGACGCTTTGTGCATCCAGAACGGGGCGACGGGGCGCGAAGCCACCATGCCGCACGTCATCCCGAAGGCGGAAGTCGCGCGCAAGGTGGTGGTGGTCGGCGCCGGCCCCGGTGGGCTGGAGGCGGCCCGCGTCTGCGCCGAGCGCGGCCACAAGGTGGTGCTGTTCGAGAAGGAGCCGGTCGTCGGCGGCCAGATCAACATCGCCGCCAAGGCCACCTGGCGCGAGGCGCTCTCCGGCATCCCGCGCTGGCTGCATGCGCAGGTGCAGAAGAAGGGCGTCGACATAAGGCTCGGCCGCACCGCCACCGACGCCGACGTGCTAGCGGAAGCGCCGGACGTTGTGATCATGGCGACCGGCGGGCTGCCATCGCATGGCCACGCCAAGGGCCACGAGCACGCAGTCACCACCTGGGACGTGCTGACCGGCAAGGTCGAGCCCACCGGCTCGGTGCTGCTCTATGATGAGATTGGCGGCCACAACGCCGCCTCCACCGCCGAGGTGCTAGCGAAGAAGGGCTGCCTCGTCGAGATGGTGACGCACGACCTCCAGGTGGCGCAGGAGGTCGGCACCACCAACAAGCCGGTGCACCTGCGCGAGCTCTACAAGCTCGGCGTGGTGATGACGCCGAACACCGAGTTGATCGAGATTTATCCCGAGGGCAATCGCCTCATCGCCGCCCTGCGCAACACCATGACCGACGCCGAAGAGGAACGGGTGATCGACCGCGTCGTGGTCGATTACGGCACCGTGCCGGTGGACGGCCTGTTCGAGACGCTGCGCGGTTCTTCCGTCAATGATGGCGAGACCGACCTCGACGCCCTCGTCGCCGGCCGCCCGCAACGCTGGACCGGGCAGCCCGGCTTCGCCCTCTACCGCGTCGGCGACGCCTGGACCGGCCGCAACATCCACGCGGCGATCTACGACGCGCTGCGGCTGTGCAAGGATCTGTGAGCTTCGAAGGCGCGCCCATGACCGACGCCGCGCTCAGCCTCTCGCTCGTCATCCTCGCCCTCGCGCTCATCGCGGCGGCGATGATGGTGCGGCGCGCGCGTCTCTGGCGCATCGGAAAGCCGGCGACGATCGACTGGGTGGCGGGCCTCCTCGCTCTGCCCAAACGCTACCTCGTCGACGTCCATCACGTCGTCGGCCGCGATCCCTATGCCGCGCGGATGCACGCGCTCGCTGCCGGCGGGCTGCTCGGCGGCTCGGCGCTCGCACTCCTCGCGCTGATCCCGCCGCTCGGCGCGTCGCGCCTGTTCTGGGCCGCCATTGCCCTCGCCTTCGCCACCGCGTTCATCGGCGGCTTCATGGTCGGGCGGCGGCGCATCCCCTCAAAGCCGACGCGGCTCTCCGGCGGCCGCTTCCAGCGCCTGCCCTTCTTCCTCGCGGGCTACAGTCTCGGCGCGTTGCTGGTCGCACTGGACGCCGCGCTCGGCGGCGCGATCTGGCCGCTCGCCTGGCTCGGCCTTTGGCTGGCGGCGGCCGGCGGCTTTGGACTGGTGCTGCAGATCGACCGCGGACCGATGCGCCATGCCTTCGCAGGCGCGGCGCACCTCGTCGCCCATCCGCGTCCCGGCCGCTTCGAGGGCCAGCTTGCGACGGCACTGGCGCCCCTCGACCTCGACACCCCCCGTCTCGGCGCGGCGACGCCGTCGGACTTCGCCTTCAACCGGCTGATCGGCTTCGACGCCTGCATCCAGTGCGGGCGCTGCGAGGTCGCCTGCCCGGCCTTCGCCGCCGGCCAGCCGCTGAACCCAAAGCGCCTCATCCAGGACCTCGCCGCCAGCCTCCAACCGAACGCCACCAACGCGTCCTACGCCGGCAGCCCCTATCCCAACGCCCGCCCCGTCGCCGGCATCGGCGGGCCGGCCAAGCCCATCGTCGGCGCCGGGGCGATGATCCACCCGGATACGCTGTGGTCCTGCACCACCTGCCGCGCCTGCGTCGAGGAATGCCCGATGATGATCGAGCATGTCGACGCGATCGTGGAGCTGCGGAGATTCCAGACGCTGGAACTCGGCGCCCTGCCGCCCAAGGCGGCGCCGCCGCTCACGGAGATGCGCTATGCCGACGAGCCGGGCGGCCGCCCGCTCAAGGCCCGCACCGATTTCGCCGCCGGGCTTACCCTGCCGCTGATCTCCGCCAAGGGTCGCGCCGAGGTGCTGCTCTGGCTCGGCGAGGGTGCCTATGAGCTGCGCTATGGCCGCACGCTTCGCGCGCTGGTGACGCTGCTGCACCGGGCCGGCGTCGATTTCGCGGTGCTCGGCGAGGAAGAGCGCGACTGCGGCGACCTCGCCCGCCGGCTCGGCGACGAGGCGACCTTCCAGCGCCTCGCACGGGAGAACATTGCGACGCTTTCGCGCTACTCGTTCATGCGCATCCTCACCGCCGACCCGCACGCGCTGCACGCGCTGCGCAACGAGTACCGGGCCTTCGGCGGCGCCTACGAAGTCGTCCACCACGCCGCCTTCCTCGACGAGCTTGTGGCCGCCGGGCGGCTCCCCTTGGGCGCGCTGGCGGAAGCCCGCGTCACCTATCACGACCCCTGCTATCTCGGCCGCTACAATGGCGAGTTCGACGCCCCCCGCCGCCTGCTCGATCGGCTGGGCCTCGAGCGGCTGGAAATGGAGCGCTCGGGTAAGCGCTCCATGTGCTGCGGCGGGGGTGGCGGCGCGCCGGTGAGCGACATCGAGGGTGAGCGCCGTATTCCCGACCTGCGCATGGGACAGGCTGCGGCCACCGGCGCGGCCATCGTGGCGGTGGCCTGCCCGCAATGCTCGGCCATGCTGGAGGGCGTCACCGGCGAGCGGCCGCAGGTCGCCGACATCGCCGAGCTGGTGCTGATGGCAGCCGACGCGGCAGCGACCTTGCAGCCGGCACCGGCAACATGAGCCGCCCCCGCAAGAACCCCCGCACTGAACGCGCCGCCCGCCGCGTCGAAGGCGGCGCCCGGCCGCGCTTCGACCTCGCGGCGACGGCGAAGGAGACTGGCCGCCCGCGCCGCGATCCCCGCGCGGAGGAGCGCCTCGCTCTCGTGCCCGGCACGGCGCGGCGCCGGCTTGACCGCACACAACGCATTGCGGTGACAGCGGTTTCTCAGGCCTCCGTACCCGTGGCGGAGGCGGCACCGACCGTCCGCATTATCGCCGAGCCAGCCTATCTCGTCGCCGTCGTGCCGGACGCGCCGAGTGGACGACTCACCCCGCATGATCGCCAGCTCCTCGGCGCCGCACGTCTCTTGGCCGATATTGGCGGCGGTGCGGTACTGGCCTTGGCGGAGGCCGACGACCTCGCCTCGGCCGGCGCCGACCGCGTGCTGGCGCTCCCCGTCACCGGCTATGATCCCGAGGCCAGGGCCTTGGCGCTTCAGGCGATTCTCGCCGGGCTGGACATCCGCCACGCGCTGTTCCCCGAAAGCCCGGACGGTGGCGACCTCGCCCGCCGTCTCGCAGCGCTGACCGGCGAAGAACTGTTCGCCGGCGCCGAAAGCCTGTCACCCAAGGCCGTCACCCGCGCCGCGCAGGGCCGCCGCGTCGAGCAACGCCGCGCCCCGCCACGCCTGATCAGCCTTGCCGCCGATGCGGTGGCGGCCCATGGCGGCGAGCGGCACGAGGCGCGCGCCGTCGAATTCGGCTTCCCGGACGTGGAACCCGGCGCGATCCTCTCCGCCGAGTTCATCCCCGCCGATCCGGCCAAGGTGTCGCTGGCGGAGGCCGAGTTCGTCGTCTCGGCCGGCAACGGCGTGAGCGACTTCAATGCCTTCCGCGCGCTGGTCGCAGCGCTCAACGCCACCCCCGGCGCCAGCCGCGTCGTGTGCGACGCCGGGCTGATGCCGCGCGCGGCGCAGGTCGGCGCTTCCGGCACGGTGCTGGAGGCGAACTGCTACTTCGCCCTCGGCATCGCCGGCGCGCCGCAGCATTTGCAGGGCGTCGCCCGCTGCGAGCATGTGGTGGCAGTGAACACCGACCTGCACGCCGCGATGATCGAGCGGGCGGGACTCGCAGTGGTGGCGGATGCGCAGCAGGTGATGCCGGCGCTCCTGAAGCTCCTCGACGAGGAGGCGGGCGGATGAGGATCGCCGTGCTGCTTTCCGCCGGCCGCCATGCCGTCTCCGGCCATCCCGCGCCGGTGCCGGTCGAGTTGCAGGCGATCCGGCTCGCGCATGAGCTCGGCGGCGAGGTGACGGGCCTGCACGCCGGGCCCGACGCCGCCCCACTGAAGGACGCCCTCGGCCACGGCCTGCCCCACCTTCTCCATTATAGGATCGCACCGACCGACGACCCTCTGCCCAGCCTCGCCGCCGCGCTCAGTGAAAGCGCCTTCGACCTCGTGCTCGCAGGCCGCGCTGGCCAGGGCGGCGAGGATACGGGCCTGCTGCCCTATGCGCTCGCCCGCACGCTTGGCCTGCCACTCGTCCCCGATGCCGCCGCGCTGGCGGAAGGTCCGCAGCCAGGCACGCTTGCCGTGGAACAAGCACTGCCGCGCGGCGCCCGCCGCCGGCTCGCCGTGCGGCTGCCGGCGCTGGTAACGGTGCATCCCGCCGCGCCCGCCGCGCTGCCCTTCGCCTTCGCGGCGGCGCGGCGCGGCGTGGTCGAGACGCACCCGGGGCTTCCTGCGCCGCGCATGGCAACGCAGATCGAAGAGCGTCCCTATCGCGCGCGGCCCAAGCTGATCGCCAAGGCGGCGGCCGGCGCCTCCGCAGCCGAGCGCCTGAAGGCGGCGACGGAGGCGGCGAGCGGCGGCGGCCGGCTGCTGGTTGATCCAGCGCCGGAAGAGGCGGCGCGCGAGATTTTGACGCATCTCCGGGACATCGGCGTGCTGCGCAGCCGCTGATTTTCAGCCCGCCGTGTCAGCCGCCTGTCAGCAAGATCGTGCAAGGCCTGTCGGGACGACCGTCGCAAGGCCGGGCCGTCACGCAAAAGACATCCAACGACTTCATCCAGAATTGCCGGACACGGCAGAGCGGGGACGGCGAGAACCAGGCGATGAACGAAGCCATCGGAGCGCCGTCGGCGGCGCCTTTGTCCGCCCGCTCCCCTGACATGTCGGCGCGCTGGCGCCTCGTCCTGCTCGTCGGCCTCGTGCTCGCCTGCCTGCTGCCGGGCCTGTTCTCCATCCCCATCGTCGACCGCGACGAGGCACGCTTCGCCCAGGCCTCGCGGCAGATGGTAGAGAGCGGCGACTATGTCGTGCCGCGCCTCGGCGAGGCCACCCGCTTCAAGAAGCCAATCGGCATCTACTGGCTGCAGGCGGCGGCGGTGAAGCTCACCGGTCATGACGCCAATGCGCCGATTTGGGTGTTCCGCCTGCCCTCGCTGTTCGGCGCGCTGATCGCGGTTTTGGGCACCTATGCGGTCGGCCGGCGCCTATTCGGCGGGGAGGCAGGCTTCCTCGCCGCGGCGTTGATCGGAACTTCGTTGATCCTCGCGGTCGAGGCCAAGCTGGCCAAGACCGACGCCGTGCAACTCGCCGCCGCCGTGACCGGTCAATGGGTGCTGGCGCGCGCCTATCTCGCGCCCGCCGGCGAGCGGCTGGGCCGCGCCTGGGCGCTGCTGTTCTGGGGCGCGATGGCGATCGGCATCCTCATCAAGGGGCCGATCGTGCCCATGCTGGCGGCGCTCACGGCCGCTTCGCTTTGCTTGTGGGACCGCAAGGCGGCCTGGCTGAAGCAGCTGCGGCCGGCGCTGGGTATCCCCTTCATGCTGGCGCTGGTGCTGCCCTGGCTGATCGCCATCCTCGTGCATTCAGGCACCGACTTCTTCCGGGAATCGGTGGGCCACGACCTGCTCGCCAAGGTCGCGACCGGACAGGAAACGCATGGGCTGCCACCGGGCGCGCATTTCGCCGTTTTCTGGTTCGCCTTCTGGCCCGGGGCCGCTCTGGTCGCCGCCGCCGTTCCCTGGATCTGGGCAAACCGCACGGTGCCGGCGGTGCGCTTCTGCCTCGCCTGGCTGATCCCGTTCTGGATCGTCTTCGAGCTGATCGCCACCAAGCTGCCGCACTACACGCTGCCGGCCTATCCCGCGTTGGCCCTGCTTGCGGCAGCGGCGCTGACCGCGCCGCGCGAGGGGCCCGACGCGCTGTGGAAACGCGTGCTCGGCACGCTCTCGGCGATTGGTGGCGCGCTCGGGGCGATCGCCAGCCTCGTCGTGTTCTATTTGCTCGAAGGGCATCTGCCGCCGCTCGCCCTCTCGCTTGCCGTCCTTGTCGTCGTCATCGCCCTCTATGCCGCCCGGCAGGCGCTCAAGCTCGGCCTTGCGGCCGCGGCACGCGTGCTGCTGGTCGAGGCCCTCGCGCTCTATGTCCTGCTCTTCGCCGTCGTCGCGCCGCGGGCGGAGAGGATGTGGATCGCCCCGCGTCTCGCCGCGGCGGTGAGCCATGTTCCTTGCGCCGCGCCGCAGATCATGGTGGCGGGCTTCAGCGAGCCGAGCGTGCTGTTCGTGCTCGGCAAGGACACGCGGTTCGGCGACGGCGTGACCGCGGCGGATTTCCTCGCGCAGCCCGGCTGCCGCGCGGTGATCATTGCCGATCACCAGCAGCAACTCTTCGACATCCGCAACAAGGTCCTGCGCCGCTCGCCCGCTCTCGTGACCACCACGGACGGCGTCAACAGCGCCAATTCGCGCCACCTCAACTTCAACATCTATGTCGCCGCGCCGGACGCGCCCTCCGCGGAAGGAACAAAGCCATGAGCCTCGTCAACGCCGCGCTGTTCAATCTGGGGCTGGTCAATCCCTGGCTCGTGCTGGGCTTCCTCGGCCAAGGCCTGTTCACCGCGCGCTTCCTGGCGCAGTGGATCGTCAGCGAGCGGGCTGGACGCAGCATCGTGCCGGCCATCTTCTGGCTGTTCTCCATCGGCGGCGGCCTCACCTTGCTGGTCTATGCGCTCTACCGCCAGGATCCGGTGTTCATCGTCGGCCAGGCCGCCGGCCTGCTGATCTATGGCCGCAACGCCTACTTCATCCTGCGGGAACGGACGGCGCAACGCGCCATCACTCAACTACAGGCCGAGGCGGTCGACCGTGCCAGCTAGGATCGCATTCGGCTGAGGTTAGTTCTTCGCCGGCGAATTTGTTTATTTGTTAATTCTTTCATATCTACGTCATCTACGCCTGTTCTTATATCTGCATTATGGATATGCATGTATAAGATAAATCAAATGAAGATTTTTGACTATATTTATGTGAATGTTTGCAACAAATTTGACCAAAGGCCGATTCTATCGCTTTTCGCGGTGACGGTTTTCCTATCTTTCTTCTTCTACAGCTTCCCATCCGTCGACCGCGCCGCCACCGCTCTTTTCTACCAGCCCGGCGTCGGCTTTCCGGCCGCCCGCGTCGAAGCGCTGCGGGATTTCCGCAATCTCGCGGCGAACCTCACCGTGATCCTCCCGGTGGCGTTCAGCCTCGGCCTGTTCCTCAAGCTGGTCTACCCGTCCAAGCCCTGCCTGTTCTCGCCGCGCATGTCGCTCTACTTCATCAGCCTGTTCCTGATCGGCCCGGCGCTGATGGTGAACGGCGTACTGAAGAGCTTCTGGGGCCGGCCGCGCCCGGTGAACATCACCGAGTTCGGCGGCATCTGGCCGTTTCAGGAGGCCTGGGTGATCGGCGAGCACGGATTGCTCAACCGCTCCTTCACCTCCGGCGAGGCGGCGACCATCGCCTGCCTGCTGCCCCTCGCCCTGTTCGTGCCGCGCGAATGGCGCTGGCAGGTGGCGACGCTCATCGGCGTGCTGGTCGTGGCGACCTCGCTCAACCGCATCGCCTTCGGCGCGCATTTCCTCTCCGACGTGACGATCTCGATCGGGCTGATGCTCACCCTCGCGGCGGCGTTGCATCGCCTGTTCTTCGTCGATCGGGCCGAGATGCTGTGCGACGCGGCGCTGGAGGCGCGGCTGACCGCCTATGGCCAGCGCTGGGCGGCCGACCGCGCCGCTTTCCGCCGCCGCAGCGGCGAGGTGTTGGGGGCCTTCACCAGGGCCGTCGGCACCTTCCTCACGGCTCAGGGCGCGGCGGCGCGCATGGTCGCCGGCAGGATCGAGGCGTCGATCGGCGGCGAGGCGATGGTGAGGGCGCTGGTCACGCCATTGGCGGCGCCGCTCTCCTCGCTCACCGGCGGCAGGACGGTCCGGCGCCTCAGCCAGACCACGCCGAACAGGTCGTAGATCCCCACCAGCGCCCGGCCGAGATTGGTGTATTTCGACCGCCCCGCCAGCCGCGGCCGGTCGCCGACCGGCACATAGGCGACCTCGTGGCCATAGGTCAGGAACAGCGCCGGCAGATAGCGGTGCATGGTCGAGAAATAGGGCAGGTCGAGGAAGGCCGCGCGGCGGAACGCCTTGAGCCCGCAACCCGTGTCCGGGCAGTCGTCGGCCAGCAGCGACGCGCGCAGCCGGTTGGCGAAGAGCGAAGCCCAACGCTTCGAGCCCGAGGCCTGCCGCTTCTGCCGCACGCCGCCCACCAGCGCCGGCTCCCCGCCCTCCTCGCCGAGCTCGCGCACCAGCGCCGCTATGTCGGCGGGGTCGTTCTGCCCGTCGCCGTCCATGGTGACGATGATCGGATGATCGGCCGCGCGCACGCCCGAGCGCAGGGCGGCACTCTGTCCCGCACGGCGCTGATGACGCAGGTGACGCACCTTCGCGCCGACAAGCGCCCTCACCTCGGCGGCGGTGGCGTCGGTGCTGCAATCGTCCACGACGATGATCTCGCCGAGCAACGGCCCGGGCACGGTATCGAGGATTTCGCGGACGAGGCGCCCGATATTGCCGGCCTCGTTATAGGTGGGAACTACAACCGAAATGCGCATGGACCAATCCGAGCTCGCCGGTCCATCTGCCGCACCGCCCGTGACGCGCATGTGAACCCCGTCCAGCATGGCCCCCATGCCTGACAGCTACCTTGCATGTTGGGCGAATTGACGGCCCTCTACACGCTAACGTTGCGTCACCTGCCAGTCGCGCGCGGTATGGTAGGGCGCGTTGGAAGGGGCGAGCAGCGGCTTGCCGAGTATGTGGTCGGCAGCCTTCTCCGCCATCATGATGGTCGGGGCGTTGAGATTGGCGTTGGTGATCGAGGGCATGGCGGAGGAATCCACCACCCGCAGACCCTCGACGCCGATCACCCGCATCTGCGGGTCGAGCACCGCCATCGGGTCGGCGGGCGAGCCCATCCGGCAGGTGCAGGAGGGGTGGTAGGCGCTCTCCGTCTTCTCCCGCACGAAGGCATCGATCGCCTCGTCCGAGGTGACCTCAGTGCCGGGCTGGATCTCGCGACCGCGATAGGGATCGAACGCTGGCTGCGCGAAGATCTCGCGCGTGAGCCGCACGCAGGCGCGCATCTCCACCAGATCATCCGGGTGGGTGAGATAGTTGAACTGGATGCGCGGCGGCTCGGCCGGATCGGCCGATTTCAGCCGCACCCAGCCCCGGCTCTTCGAGCGCATCGGCCCGACATGCGCCTGGAAGCCGTGCTCGCTCGCCATCCCCTGCCCGTCATAGGTCACGGCCAGGGGCAGGAAATGGTACTGGATGTCGGGCGAGGAGATGCCCGGCCGCGAGCGGATGAAACCGCAGCTCTCGAAATGGTTGGTCGCCCCCAGCCCCTCGCCGGTGAGCAGCCAGCGCGCGCCGATCATGCCGCGGGCGATCAGCCCCATCTTCGAATAGAGCGTGATCGGCTGGGTGCAGGCGACCTGGAAGTAGAATTCGAGGTGGTCCTGCAGGTTCTCGCCGACGCCCGGCCGGTGGGCGACGACGTCGATGCCGTGCGCATGCAGCTCATCCGCACTTCCGATGCCCGAGAGCTTGAGCAGCTGCGGCGAGTTGATCGGCCCGCCGGAAAGGATCACCTCGCGCGCAGTCCGCACCTCGTGCCTCTCACCGCCGCGCGACCAGGCGACGCCGACGGCGCGGCGCCCCTCGAACAGCACGCGCTCGACGCGGGCATGGGTCTCGACCTTCAGGTTCGCCCGCGTCATGGCCGGCTTCAGATAGGCGTTCGCGGCCGACCAGCGCACGCCGTCCTTCACCGTCATGTCCATCCGGCCGAAGCCTTCCTGCTGGAAGCCGTTGACGTCGTCGGTGGCGGGATAGCCGGCCTGCTGCGCCGCGTCCACGAAGGCGTTGTAGAGCGGGTTCTCCAGCGTGCCGTAGCGGGTGGCGAGCGGGCCATCCTGGCCGCGATATTCGTCGCCACCCTCGCGCCGGCCCTCGGCCCTCTGGAAATAGGGCAGCACGTCGGCATAGGACCAGCCCTGCGCGCCCTCCTCCTGCCAGCGGTCGAAATCCGCCGGCGCGCCGCGCATATAGACCATGCCGTTGATTGAGGACGATCCGCCCAGCACCTTGCCGCGCGGGCAGTGCAGCCGGCGGCCATTGAGGCCCGGCTCCGGCTCGCTCTCATACATCCAGTTGTAGCGCTTCATGTTCATCGGGATGGACAGCGCGCTCGGCATCTGGATGAACACCGAGCGGTCTGACCCGCCATATTCCAGCACCAGAACGCGGTTCTTGCCGTCCGCGCTCAGCCGGTCGGCCAGCACGCAGCCGGCCGAGCCAGCGCCGACGATCACGTAGTCGAAGAGTTCCTGCGTGCCGTTGCGCATCAGTAGGGCGCCTCGACGCGGCCGAGATTGACGTAGACGCTTTTGAGCTGGGTGTAGTGCTCGATCGCCGCCTTGCCGTTCTCGCGCCCTAAGCCCGACTGCTTGACGCCGCCGAAGGGTAGTTCGATCGGCGTGATGTTGTAGTGGTTGATCCAGCAGGTGCCGGCCTGCAATTCGCCGATCACTCGGTGGCCGCGCGCGAGGTCCTTGGTGAACACGCCGGCGGCGAGGCCGAACTCGGTGTCGTTGGCGCGGGCGATCACCTCCCCCTCCCCAGTGAAGGAGAGCACCGCCATCACAGGCCCAAAGATCTCCTCGCGCACGATGCTCATGCCGTCGGCGCAGCCCTCGAACACGGTGGGGGCCACGAAGCAGCCCTTGCCGAGCCCGCCCGCAGTCACCCGCTCACCGCCGACCAGCACCTTGGCGCCCTCGGCCTTGCCCTTGGCGATGTAGGAGAGGACCTTCTCCATGTGCTCGGGGGAGATCAGAGCCCCGACCTGCGTCGCCGGGTCCAGCGGATCGCCGACGCTCATCTTCTTCACCCGGGCGACGAGCTTTTCGAGGAAGGCTTTCCGCACCTTCTCATGAACGAAGACGCGGGTGCCATTGGAGCAGACCTCACCGGCGGAATAGAAATTCGCCAGCAGCGCGCCGGAGACGGCGTCGTCAAGATCGGCGTCGTCGAAGACGATGAGCGGCGATTTTCCGCCCAGCTCCAGCGTGACGTATTTCAGCGTGCCGGCGGCATCCGCCATCACCTTCTTGCCGGTGCCGACCTCGCCGGTGAGCGAGACCTTGGCGATGGAAGGATGGCGGGTGAGCAGGCGCCCGGTGTCGGCGAAACCCTGCACGACATTGAACACGCCGTCCGGCAGGCCGGCCTCGGCATAGATCTCGGCGAGCTTCAGCGCGGTGAGCGGGGTCAGTTCGGCCGGCTTGAAGATCATCGCATTGCCGCAGGCGAGCGCCGGGGCGCTCTTCCAGCAGGCGATCTGCAACGGGTAGTTCCAGGCGCCGATGCCGGCGACGATGCCGAGCGGCTCGCGCCGCGTATAGCCGAAGGCGCTCGGGCCGAGATCGACATGCTCGCCCGACAGTGAGGCGGCGATGCCGGCGTAGTAGTCGATGCAGTCGGCGCCGGAGAGCACGTCGACGACGTTGGTCTCCTGGATCGGCTTGCCGGTGTCGAGCGTCTCCAGCCGCGCCAGTTCCTCATTGCGGGCGCGCAGCAGGTCGGCGGCGCGCTTGAGGATGCGGCCGCGCTCGGCGCCGGTCATCCGCGCCCAGAGCTTCTGGCCCTTGCGGGCGGCCTCGACGGCGGCGTCAACCTCGGCCTCGCCGGCAATCTCGATCTCGGCCAGCACCTCGCCCGTCGCCGGGTTGCGGCTCTCGAAGGTAGCGCCGCCGGTCGGGCGGTAGGCGCCGCCGATGTGGCTGGCATGGCGCGGGATGGCTGCGGTCATGGGAGACGGTCCTGTGCGGGGATCAGCCAGCGCGGCGGCGGCGATCTGGGCGTCGACAAAGAGCGAGGCGGCATGGCGGGCGCTGACCGAATCGGTCTCGCCGGCAGCGGAAAGGCTGGAGCGCAGCCACAGCCCGTCGATGACGGCGGCGATGGTGACGGCGATGCGCTGCACCTCGCCCGGCGCGACCAGCCCGCGCAAATCGTGGCGCAGATTGGCGATCATGCGCGCCTGGTAGACCCGCTGCACCCGGCGCAGCCGCTCGGAATGCAGCACCTGCCCCCAGAAGGCGAGCCAGACGCTGGAGGTCCGCTGGTCGAATTCCTCCGGCGCCAGATTGGCGTCGATCAGCGCCTGCACGCGCGCACGGGGACTGGTCGCCGCGCGCAGCCGCGCCGCGGTGGAGCGGTAGAGCCGCAGCGACAGGAATCGCAGCGTAGCTTCGAGCAGCCCGTCCTTGTCGCCGAAATAATGCGCCACGAGGCCGGGCGAGACGCCGGCGCGGCGGGCGATCTGCGCCAGCGTCGAGGCGTTGAAGCCGATCTCGGCGAGGGAATCGATGGTGGCGTCGATGAGCTGGCGGCGGCGCACCTCTTCCGGCTCACGCCGGCGGGTTTCTTCCTCGGCGGGGGCGCGGGAGACGGGAAGCTGCGCCTGTGCATTCGCTCTCGCCACCGGCTCCTCCCATTCGTCGCATGGAATTATTGAACGACCATACAATACATCGACGGAAACAGAGCGGGAAGCCCCTTCCCTCTTCTAACATCAGACGTCGCAACGCTTCTGAGGCCCTGTCGGATTTCGTCAAACTGCCCGAAAACATTGCGAAAGCAGGCGGTTTATGGGTGAAAATTACGCGTGACAAACGCGCGGATCATGTATTGAATACTCGTTCAAAAGAAGCCTCCAGAGGCCGCATCCGGTATCGGGTGCCATCCGCGCCACAGGTGCCGAGAGGGTCGCGTTCGGGTTCCGTCCGGCCCGCTACGGGTGCGTCCGGGCAGTGTCCCACCGTCCGCAGACGCGGCCGGGCGACGCCGACTCCGACTTATTGAATCCGGCCGCGCCGGGCTTGGCGTCAGGCCGCGCCGGTTCCATGATCCTGCCAGGATGCCAACGGGAACAGAAAAGATGCGCACCTTCCATTTCTTGGCCACCGCCGCCCTCGGGCTGGCGCTCGCCGCCGCACCGATGCTCCACGAGACGGCGCAGGCCGCCGAGCCCGCCGCCTGCAAGACGGTGCGGTTCGCCGATGTCGGCTGGACCGACATCACCGCCACCACGGCGCTGGCCTCCTCGATCCTCGAGGCGCTGGGCTACACCCCGAAGACGCAGGTCCTCTCGGTGCCGGTGACCTACAAGTCGATGCAGACCAAGGACATCGACGTCTTCCTCGGCAACTGGATGCCGACCATGGAAGCGGACCTCAAGCCCTATCGCGACGACAAGAGCGTCGAGGTCATCGGCGTCAACCTCGAAGGCGCCAAGTACACGCTGGCGGTGCCGACCTATCTCTATGACGAAGGGCTGAAGTCCTTCGCCGACATCGCCAAGTTCAAGGACAAGCTGGGCGGCAAGATCTACGGCATCGAGCCCGGCAATGACGGCAACCGGCTGATCCTCGACATGATCAAGGACGACAAGTTCGGCCTGAAGGGCTTCGACCTCGTCGAATCCTCCGAGCAGGGCATGCTGGCGCAGGTCGAGCGCGCCTCCAAGCGCAAGGAAGCCATCGTCTTCCTCGGCTGGGAGCCGCACCCGATGAACTCCAAGTACAAGATGAGCTACCTGTCGGGCGGCGACGACGTGTTCGGCCCGAACTATGGCGGCGCGACCATCTACACCAACACCCGCGCTGGCTACACGACCGAGTGCCCGAATGTCGGCACCTTTATCAAGAACCTGAAGTTCTCGCTCGACACCGAGAACGTGGTGATGGGCTACATCCTGCTCGACGGCATGGACCCCGCCAAGGCCGCCGAGAAGTGGCTGAAGGCCAACCCGACCGTCTGGGAGCCCTGGCTCGCCGGCGTCACCACCATCGACGGCAAGCCGGCCGTGCCGGCCGTCAAGGCGGCGCTGAAGCTCTGAGCCGGCGCGCCTTCGGCCGTCATCCCGGCCGAGAGCGCAGCGAGAGCCGGGATCGCTCTCCATTCCGCAAGTGATCCCGGATCGGCCTCCGGCCGTCCGGGATGACGTAAATATTCAAGCGGGCGCATCCGCCCGCCTGAAGGATCGTGCCGTAATCGCCTTCACCCCTCCGCTCGCCGGGAGCGTCGCATGTATGACTGGCTGACCGAGCACAAGATTCCCCTCGGCATCTGGCTGCGGGACTTCGTCGACCTGCTGACCACGCACGGACAGAGCTTCTTCGACTTCGTCTCGCTGGTGCTCGGCGGGCTGATCGGGGGCTTCACCGCGGCGCTGCTCTGGGTGCCGCCGCTGCTGCTGATCGCCATCTTCGCGCTCGGCGCCTGGTGGATGCACCGCTCCATCGGGCTGGTGGTGTTCATCGTCGGCGCGCTGCTGCTCGTTACCAATCTCGGCTACTGGAGCGCGACGATGGAGACGCTCTCCCTCGTCATCTGCGCCACGCTGGTTTGCGTCATCGTCGGCGTGCCGATCGGCATCGCCGCCGCCCACCGGCCCTGGCTCTACACCGGCATCCGGCCGATCCTCGACCTGATGCAGACCATCCCGACCTTCGTGTACCTGATCCCGACGCTGGTGCTGTTCGGGCTCGGCGCGGTGCCCGGGCTGATCTCCACCGTGATCTTCGCCATCCCCGCGCCGATCCGGCTCACCCATCTCGGCATCTCCTCGGTGCCGCCGGCGCTCTACGAGGCGGGCAAGGCCTTCGGCGCCACCAAGACCCAGCTCCTGTTCAAGGTCGAGCTGCCCTATGCGCTGCCGACCATCATGGCCGGCGTCACCCAGTGCATCATGCTCAGCCTGTCCATGGTGGTGATCGCGGCGCTCGTTGGCGCCGACGGGCTCGGCAAGCCGGTGGTGCGGGCGCTGAACTCGGTCAACATCGCCATGGGCTTCGAGGCCGGGCTCGCCATCGTCGTGCTCGCCATCGTGCTCGACCGCGTCTGCAAGCGGCCCGAGCGCCGTCCGAAGAAGGGTTAGGCCATGCCCGCCGTCGAGTTCCGCAACATCGACATCGTCTTCGGCGCCGACCAGAAGGGTGCGCTGAAGCTGATCGACGAGGGCCGCTCGCGCGAGGAGACCCTCAAAGCCACCGGCTCCGTGCTCGGTGCCGCCGGGGTGAGCCTCGCCATCGAGCGCGGCGAGATCTGCGTGCTGATGGGCCTGTCGGGCTCCGGCAAGTCGACCATCCTGCGTGCCATCAACCGGCTCAACGAGGTGGCGCGCGGCGAGGTGATGGTCGAGCACAAGGGTCGCGCCATCGACGTCGCCCGCGCCGACGAGGACACGCTGCGCGACATCCGCATGCACACCGTCTCCATGGTGTTCCAGCAGTTCGGCCTGCTGCCCTGGCGCACGGTACGCGACAATGTCGGCTTCGGGCTGGAGTTGCGCGGCATGGGAGCGGCCGAGCGCAATCGCATCGTCGACGAGAAGCTCGCCATGGTCGGCCTGACCAACTGGGCGGAGAAATACACCAACGAGCTCTCCGGCGGCATGCAGCAGCGCGTGGGCTTGGCGCGCGCCTTCGCCACCGATGCCGACATCCTGCTGATGGACGAGCCGTTCTCGGCGCTCGACCCGCTGATCCGCGACAAGCTGCAGGACGAGTTGCTCGACCTACAGCGACGCATCCACAAGACCATCGTCTTCGTCAGCCATGACCTCGACGAGGCGCTCAAGCTCGGCAACAAGATCGCCATTATGGAGGGCGGGCGCATCGTGCAGGCGGGCACGGCGGAGGACATCCTGCTGCGCCCGGCCAACGCCTATGTCGCCGAGTTCGTGAAACACATGAACCCGCTCAACGTGCTGCGCGGCACGGCGGTGATGCGCCCGGCCGAGAGCCTGACGCGCGAAGGCGACGCCGTGGTGCTCGACAAGGGCGGCCGGGTGAAGGTGAAGGTCGACGCCGAGGGCCGCCCGGTCGGCATCGACCTCGACGGCCGCACCGGCCTGCTCGCGAAGGCCGATGGGGAGGCCGGCGTGATCGACGACAAACTCGCCCATGACTGCGACTGCATCGTCGCGCCGGTCGACCTGCGCCTTAAGGCAGCGATCGAATTGAAGCGCCACACCGACCTGCCGATCCTGCTGGTCGACAATCTCGGCCGGCTGGCAGGGCTCTGCGACGACGACGAGATCTATCGCGGCCTGCTGCGGCGGCTGGACGGGTAGACGCGGCGGCCTACGCCGCCACGGCGCCCACCGCCTCGACCACGTCGTTCACCACCGCCTCGACCAGGTCGCGGTCGTCGCCCTCGCCCATCACCCGGATCACCGGCTCGGTGCCGGAGGGGCGGATGAGCAGGCGGCCATGGCTGTTGAGCTTCAGCTCGGCGGCGGCGATCGCCTTGATCACCCCGTCATCTTCCAGCGGCCGGCCGTTCTTGTAGCGCACATTCTTGAGGATCTGCGGCAGCGCGTCGAAGCGGTGGCAGACCTCGGAGACTGGCCGCTGGCGCCGCTGCACCACGGCGAGCACCTGAAGCGCGGCGACGAGGCCGTCGCCGGTGGTGGAATAGTCGGACAGGATGAGGTGGCCGGACTGCTCGCCGCCGACATTGAAGCCGTTGGCGCGCATGTGCTCCAGCACGTAGCGGTCGCCGACCGGGGTGCGATCCAGCGTCAGCCCGACGCTGTTCAGATGCCGTTCCAAAGCGAGGTTGGACATGACGGTGGCGACGATGCCGTCGCGCGCCAGCCGCCCGTCCTCCTTGAAGCTCTCGGCGACCACCGCCATGAGCTGGTCGCCGTCGACCAGCCGGCCCTTCTCGTCGACGATCAGCACGCGGTCGGCGTCGCCGTCGAGGGCGATGCCGATATCAGCGCGCACCTCGCGCACCTTGGCCATCAGCGCCTCGGGGGCGGTCGAGCCGACCTCGTGGTTGATGTTGAAGCCATCCGGCTTGTCGCCGATGGTGATGACCTCGCAGCCAAGCTCCCACAGCGCTTCCGGCGCCACGCGGTAGGCGGCACCGTTGGCGCAGTCCACGACCACCCGCAGCCCGTCGAAGGACTGCGTGCGCGGCAAGGTGCGCTTGGCATATTCGATGTAGCGCGCATGAACGCTCTCGATGCGCTTGGCGCGGCCCATGCTGGCCGGCGACGCCAGCTTGGTCGACATGTCGCCGGCGATCAGCTCCTCGATCCGCGCCTCCAGCTCGTCGGAGAGCTTGTAGCCGTCGGGGCCGAACAGCTTGATGCCGTTGTCGTCATAGGGATTGTGCGAGGCGGAGATCATCACGCCGATGTCGGCGCGCATGGAATGGGTGAGCATGGCGACCGCCGGCGTCGGCACGGGCCCCAGCAGCAGCACGTCCATGCCGACCGAGGTGAAGCCGGCGACCAGCGCGTTCTCGATCATGTAGCCCGACAGGCGGGTATCCTTGCCGATCACTACGCGGTGGCGGTAGTCGCCGCGCTGGAAGACGAGGCCGGCTGCCATGCCGACCCGCAAGGCCAGCTCGGGCGTGATGGTGCCGTTGGCGCGCCCGCGAATGCCGTCGGTCCCGAAGAGTTTCCGTCCCATGATGTCTCTGCCTTCAAGCCGCTTCTGGCCGGACCCGCGCCGCGCATGAGCGGCGGCGATCGCCGTCGGACCGAGTGCCTATCTAGCACCCAGCCTGCACGTCAAGGTTTCACAAAGTGTAAGCGTTCTTTTCGCGAGCGCAAAAGCGATAGCGAGGCCCAGGACGAAGCCGGAAAGCAGAAGGGGAATCCGCCATCGCGGATCCCCCTTCGAGATTGTCCATGGGCTTCAACCCGGCCTCACGCCTGCGGCTGCGGCTCCATGCCGGCGTCGGGGCGCGGCGGGCGGTTCTTGCCCGCGGTCGGGACGACCGAGCCGCGCGTATGGGCGGGCTCGATGGTGGTGTCCCGCACCGGCGGCTGGCCGTCGAGCAGGTTGACGATCTCGTCGCCCGACAGCGTCTCGTATTCGAGCAGGCCGCGGGCCAGCGTCTCCAGCTGGTCCTTGTGCTCGGTGAGGATGCGCTTGGCCTCGGCATAGCCTTCGTCGACCAGCCGGCGCACTTCGGCATCGATCGTCTGCGCGGTCGCCTCGGAGACGTTCTGCTGGCGCTGCATCGACATGCCGAGGAACACCTCGTCATTGTTCTCGCCATAGGCGACCTGGCCAAGCTTATCCGAGAAGCCCCAGCGCGTGACCATCATGCGAGCGAGGCGGGTGGCCTGCTCGATGTCGGAGGCCGCGCCGGACGTGACCTTGTCGTGGCCGAAGATGAGTTCCTCGGCCACGCGCCCGCCCATCATGATGGCGAGGCGCGAGGTCATCTGCTCATAGCTCATGGAGAGCTTGTCGCGCTCGGGCAGCTGCATGACCATACCCAGCGCGCGGCCGCGCGGGATGATGGTCGCCTTGTGCACCGGGTCGGTCGCCGGGACGTTGAGCGCGACGATGGCATGGCCGCCTTCGTGATAGGCGGTCAGCATCTTCTCGTCCTCGGTCATGACGAGCGAGCGGCGTTCCGCGCCCATCATCACCTTGTCCTTGGCGTCCTCGAAGTCGCTCATGGTGACCATGCGCTTGTTGCGGCGCGCGGCCATGAGGGCGGCTTCGTTGCAGAGATTGGCGAGGTCGGCGCCGGAGAAGCCGGGCGTGCCGCGGGCGATCACCTTGAGGTTCACGTCCGGCGCGACCGGGATCTTGCGGGCATGGACCTTCAGGATCTGCTCGCGGCCGACCACGTCCGGGTTCGGCACGATGACCTGGCGGTCGAAGCGGCCGGGACGCAGCAGCGCCGGGTCGAGCACGTCCGGGCGGTTGGTCGCGGCGATGAGGATGATGCCCTCATTCGCCTCGAAGCCGTCCATCTCGACGAGCAGCTGGTTCAGCGTCTGCTCGCGCTCGTCATTGCCGCCGCCGAGGCCGGCGCCGCGATGGCGGCCGACCGCGTCGATCTCGTCGATGAAGATGATGCACGGCGCGTTCTTCTTCGCCTGCTCGAACATGTCGCGCACGCGGCTGGCGCCGACGCCGACGAACATCTCGACAAAGTCGGAGCCGGAGATGGTGAAGAACGGCACGTTCGCTTCACCCGCGATGGCGCGGGCGAGCAGCGTCTTGCCGGTGCCGGGCGGGCCTACCAGCAGCACACCGCGCGGGATGCGGCCACCGAGGCGCTGGAACTTCTGCGGGTCGCGCAGGAACTCGACGATCTCGGTGAGGTCACTCTTGGCCTCGTCGATACCGGCGACATCCTCAAAGGTCACGCGCCCATGCGCCTCGGTGAGCAGCTTGGCGCGGCTCTTACCGAAGCCCATCGCCTTGCCCCCGGCGCCCTGCATCTGACGGGACAGGAAGATCCACACGCCGATCAGCGCGATGAAGGGCAGCCAGGAGATCAGCAGGCTGACGAACCACGGGACATTGTCCTGCAGCGGCTTGGCGGTGATGGACACGCCCTTGCCGTAGAGGCGCTGCACCAGCGAGGGATCGTTCGGCGAATAGGTCTGGAAGGCGCGGCCGTCGGTGAAGGTGCCGGTGATCTCCGGGCCCTGGATCACGACGTCGCGCACGCGGCCCTGATCAACCTCGTTGAGCAGCTGAGAGAAGCTGATGTCGTTCGTCGCCTGG